>CAYVIV010000001.1:0-2853 GCA_964451705.1 uncultured Candidatus Peribacteria bacterium
TGATATTGATAGCATTGGCACTGTTGAAGGTGTTATCAAGGATGTTTGTACCATTGACAGCAGCAGCAGTTGATATCAGTGCATAGTTTGCAGCATGATCGTAGTTGAAAATGTTGTTGTTAACTTTTGCAAAATTACCAGTGATTGTAACTTGATTTGATAGAGTACAATTATGAAGTTCAAGTGGATTGGCTTGGTTTGTACCATTAGCTGATATTGTGATTGTACCTGAGAAAATTTCTGCTTGATTGTCACATGTAACTTTTAGGTTGTTAACATTCAAGTCATGGTTTCCAGAGACGTTTCTTTTAACATTTATTTGTGTAGCATTGTTTTCTAATAGAGCTTTGTCAAAATATGTGTGATATACCGTTGCTGGAGCAGAAGTTGTGACTTTTAATCTATAGTCAATAACTGCATCGTCTAGTTCGTTCGTTGTGTGAAAAGGTGAGTATTGAACTGTACCTTCCACTTTGTCACCACTACCTGTTGCAGTGTCGTCGTCATGAATTGGACCATCTGCGGCATCGAAGAAGTTTTTGGGTGCAGTTAGTGTATCTGCATTATCATTGTTATCAATTGCTACTTCGTCAGCTCCTGATCCATTAAAGATATTTTTGGTAACTGTAATTTTATCAGCATTATCGGCTACTTGGACACCTATATCTGTTCCATTCATATTGAATGTAGAGTTTTGGATTGATCCTGTATCACTTGTTGTGATAAGAACACCAATTGCAGCAGTGTTTGCAGAACTAAGGGTTGCAATTGTAGGGTTGGCACTTGCGTGGTTTATTTTGATACCCGCAGTAGAGGAGTTAGCAATACTATCACCACTTGACCCAAATGTAACATCTGCAGTTACATTGATAGCCAGTGGATTTGTGTCATAGACATTGTTGTTTGAGTTCAGAGTACTTGTTGTATCTACTAGAAGACCTGCAGTCGTATTACCTGCACCAGAAACACCTATATGGTTATTATTGACATCAATAGTTGTGTTCACTGATGCTTGGATCGCTGTATCCAGTGACTTTAGAATGTTTTTCTGATCATAGTCACCACTAACACCAATGTCGTGGTTTGTACCTCCAGTTAATTTAATACCTATACCTGTACCATTCGAAATGATATCTGATTTGGTAATTGTTGCTGTACCAGAGTCTATTATGATACCTTCTGTTACGATGTCGTCTGTAGTAGTACTCATGTCGTTATCAATCAGAGTGATTGCTCCG
The DNA here is from genome assembly GCA_964451705.1 of uncultured Candidatus Peribacteria bacterium. GTDB lineage: Bacteria > Patescibacteriota > Gracilibacteria > UBA1369 > CAYYFV01. Next base: position 1,239 of record CAYVIV010000001.1, read on the forward strand.
CTAAATTGATCACCTAGGACAATACCGCTATAAGCTTCACCTTCGACATTTGCTCTAAAATCATTATTTTCTGCTCTTAATGTTGTCAGACTTGCAGCTGCTCCTGTGGATTCGATACCATGATCGTTATTTACAAGAATAAATGTGTTGGCGTCGGCATTTGTACCAATGATTGCGCCGCTGCCTCCGACAATTATTGTAGCTTTGAAAGTTGAGCCTTTTAGTGTAGCTGTGGCTGCGTTGATGTTTGTGACTCCATTAATTATACTAGAAGCTTGTATAAAGTTGCCTGTACCGTCTAGAGTGACACTTCCTGTAACTGTTGTTCCAGAGATACCACTGTTGGCACCTGTGATTTGTAAATTGTCTGTGATGTTACAGCCTGTAATAGTAGACCGGTCACCGCTTAAGACTACTGTGTCATCAGCAAGATCGAGAATTGTTTGGTTATTACTACAAACATAATTTGTATCGTCTGCAGTAAAGTCTATGTTATTTAGTAAAGTGAATGTTCTTTGGATATCGACTCTACTTAGATCTACTACTGCCTGAGCAGTATTTAGATATGTATGATATGTGATTGCATTTGAACTATCTGTAGATTTTAGTCTGAAGTCTTTATTTTCTGCAGCTAAATCTACATTTGTGTAGTATTGTGAATATTGAATTTTACCATCAATTTGGACACCACTACCTGTTGTTATTTCTTCGCCGACGTGTCTTGGACCAGTTGCGTGATTAAACCAGTTAAGTGCGGCTGTAACTGTAGTGTTGGAATCATTATCAATTGCTAATTCAGTGTCTGCATCGCCTGTATCATCGATAAATTTAGTCGTTGCAATGTTGACACTACTAGCTGTACCAGTTGTGTCTACAAAGACACCTTTGTCACCGGCATTTAAGTTGAATGTAGATCCATCAATTGCAACAGTTGCATTTAGTGTAAGTTTGACACCAATAGCATTGGAGTTATTTGATGTAAGACTGTCAATGTCAGCTGTAGCAGCGGCATTGTTTAAGTCAATTGCGGCTGTAGTTGCTTCAGAAATAGTATCTCCGTTTGAAGTTAAATCAACATCACCATCGATATCAATTCCAATTGGAGTAGCTCTAAAGGTATTGCCTTTACTAGTTAGGGCATTTGTATTGGCATTTGTTGTAGATAAGATACCTACTGAATTGCCGTTGCCTGCAGTACCAATGTCATTTGAATAAACTTTTAGGTGTAAATTGGCATCGTGTTTGATAGCTGTTGCAAGAAGTTTGAATACGTTCTTGACTGATGTGTTGCCATCGGCACCAATAACATGGTCCCCACCACCGGTTAGGTGGATACCAATACCGGCAGGACCAGCAGAGGTAATGTCTGATTTGGTAATGGTTGCAGTACCAGAGGCTAACTTAATACCTACCGTTATAGGTGTCGCCATGTCGTTGTCAGTTAGTGTGATGGCATTTGTGTTAAAATCATCCCCAAGGTCGATACCTGTATAGGCAGCTGCGTCGGAAGAGGCGAAATCGTTATAGCTAATATTAAGACCAGTAATGTTATCAGTATTGCCACTATCACTTGTAATACCGATGTCACCACCAGCAAGGTTAAATGTATTTCTAT
>CAYVIV010000001.1:2953-55902 GCA_964451705.1 uncultured Candidatus Peribacteria bacterium
CAAGTATTATCTGTACACCAGTTACCATAGTTAATAAGAGTATGATCATTTACAGTTGGTTCGGCGTCTGAACCCCACCAGTTTTTTTCGGCAGTTAGTATTGCCCCATCACTATTAGTAATAGCATTGGTGTTGCTTGAGATTTTATTAAATGCCACAGTCACCGTAGAGGCGTCTACTGTTGCATTTTCTATAGTGACACCAGATGCAAGATCAGTAAGTGTATTGGGGTTTCCTGTCGTACCAATTACATGGTTAGCACCACCATTTACGTTAATACCAATACCAGCAGCACCTGTAGAATCAATTTCTGAGTTTGTAATTGTTGCCAGACCAGATGCAACTCTAATACCAATAGTAATAACATCATCTTGACCTGTACTCATATCATTGTTATTGAGAGTTATGGCTCCACTAAACTGATCCCCAAGGTCAATACCTGTATAGCTGTGTCCTTCGGTAGTAGTTTTATAGGTGTTATTTTCAATATTTGTGATTACATATGCATCACTTCCACCAGTAGAGCTAATGGCTGTGTCGTTATTGCCTAGCTCAAAAGCATTGTTGCTAATCGTTGCTCCTGTTGATGAAATAATTACAGTTGATTTGACTGTAGACGCGGTTACTGTTGCAGCTCCGGTGAGAGTTAAGTCTGCACTTACAGTACAGGTACTTAGTGTTGCAGCCTGACTTATTGTGAAGGCGACACTAATTTCTCTGGCTGTGGAATCACAAGCTACTGTAGCTGCGACATCGATATCTTCTTGGTCGTTTGTATTTGAGATATTTCTTTTGAGTTCAATACTAGCAAGATTACTTACATTTAAGGCGGTTGAAAGATATGTATGATATGTAATGTTTGGAGTACCTGCTGTATCTGTGGCTTTAATTCTATAATCTTTGTTTCCAGCGCCTAAATCTACATTTGTGTAGAAGGGCGAGTACTGTACTAGTCCGTTTACTTTGACATTATCACCTGTAGCTGCATCGTCATCATGAATAGGCCCTGTTGCACTGTCAAACCAGTTGTTGGCAGCAGAGACTGTGTTAGAGGCATCGTTGTTGTCAATTGCTATTTCGTCTTTGGTTCCATCACCATCGTCTAGAAATTTGTTACTTGTTAGTGTGAGAGCATTAGCTACTGCTGCAATTACAATACCAGAAGAGTCATCGTCTAAGTTAAATGTAGAACCGTCTACGGCTGTACTTGTATGAGTTGCAATATTAATACCTTTAGTATTTGTAGCTGCAGAAGTTAGATTGTCAATATCACTTGTAACTGCGGCGTTAATATTAATACCAGTAGTTGCGATAGAAATAGTATCTGTATGAGAACTAAAAGCACCGGTATTAGTAATGCTAATACCAGTTGTAGCTGTGGCTATGTTATTTGAGTGTAGATCAACTGCTGCAGTAGTATTATGTAGGATACCAGTTGTACAGTTGTCTATATCTGAGGCTTCGATGTCTGCTTCGGCTGTAATAGAAATACCTGTGTTAAATGTGTTAACTGTATTACCTTCGTCATGACCAGTGGTGTCTCCTAAGACATGCGCTGCAGAACCCCCTGTAATTGCGATACCTGTATGAGCTTGTCCAGCACCTGTACCTTTCGCTAACCCTGATGTAATTGAATTTAATTTAAGAACAGAGCTACCCCCGCTAAGTTCTATACCTTTTGTTATGTTTCCTGTGAATGTATTGCTGGTAATTACGGCCCCCGTACCAGCAGAAGTTATACCTTTGTAATGACTAGCTCCATCACCTGCAGTAAATGTGTTACTTGAGATTGTTGTTGAGTTAGCAGCATTGTCAATTGCCCATTCGTCGTCATGACCTTTAATGTTGTTGCTGGTAATTGTAGCGCTATCGCCTGTAACATGAATTGGAACCACTTCGGCAGTAGTATCAATTGTACAGTTTTTTAACTGTGCACTAGCTGCTAGTGCAATACCGTTAGCTGTGGATGTTTTAATAATACCCGTTGCTTTATTTTGACAGTCTAGAATTCTGTTCGTAGGTATGCTAAGTGTATTTGTAAGAACGTAGGTACCTGCACTTAGGAATACAGAGTCTCCATTTGCGTTTGTATTACTAAATGCTGTGGTAATGTCGCCCTGGTCTTCTTCACACACTCCACCGTCGTCAGTACAACTAACCGTTTGGTTGGCGGCACCTGCTTGTGGCAGGGGAATGTAAAGGCTCGAGAGAGCCAAGGTTAGCATCAACAGGAATGATGCAATTTTATTTGTACGTAGGGGGTTCATACGTAATTTGGGTTAATTTTAATATGAATATCATATTATAATAACACTTTTTTGACCTTTTGTTAACTTACTTGCATAGAAAACGCCTTGACAAAACTAATTGCAAAACTAATTGCAGCTTAGACTTGAAATTAGCTTTAAAACTTGTCACAATTGCTATGTTAAATTAATCAATCTAATAATGAATGCAGCAAACCCAAAGGGAGCTAGCCCAGCTGGCAATAATCCACAGGGAGCTAATCCCCAAGATCAAAATATTAAGGTGGTTTTTCAAGATGAGGTTTCTAAGGTGGGAGCTTATGCAAATGCAGTTAGTGTGCATATTAATGCAAACGAGGTAGTTTTGGATTTTGGATACTCTGTACCAAATACTAAAGACCCGCACGAAATTATGATTACTTCACGTGTGAATATGAATCATAGATCTGCAGAACAATTTTTGTCTGTATTGCAAAATTCACTTTTGGACTTTAGAAATAAGCTCAAAGAGGCTCAAGCCCAAATGCAGGCTCAGCAAGCGAACGGTGACGCAGACGCAAAAGCAGCTTAATTATTTTAAATATGCAAGATTTATTTTCTAAAGTTGTAGCTTTAGCCAAACGTCGTGGTTTTATTTTTCCTAGCTGTGAGATTTATGGCGGTATGGCCAACACATACGACTATGGTCACTATGGTACCTTGTTAAAGGAGAATATAAAACAATTGTGGTTTAAGCGATTTTTTGAAACTCGACAAGATATGTATAGAATAGAGAGTTCTATTATTTTGAATTCTAAGGTTTGGGAGGCTTCGGGTCATATTGAGACTTTTGCGGATGTGATGGTAGAGGATTTAGAAAATCACAAGCGTTATAGAGCGGATCACCTTATAGAAGAACATTTTTCTAAACTTGGGCAAGAAGTTGTGGTAGATGGTAAGTCTGCTGCTGAATTACAAGAAATTATAGAAAAAGAGGGGATTGTCTCCCCAGATGGTAATAAGTTGTCCGAGGCTAAAAAGTTTAATTTACTTTTCGAAACAGAAATTGGCATTATTGAGGGGGCAGGTAATCGAGCATTTTTAAGAGGGGAGATTGCCCAGGGTCTATTTTTGAATTTTAAAAATATTTTAGACTCTATGAGTCCTAAATTACCTTTTGGGATTGGCCAAGTAGGCAAGGCTTTTCGTAATGAAATCACCAAGGGTCAGTTTACTTTTCGTACGCTTGAGTTTGATTTAATGGAATTTGAATATTTTTTCGATCCATCTAAAGATGATTGGCAGAAATTGTTTGAGTATTGGAAGAGTCAAATTTTTGAATACGCTTTAAGTTGTGGTATCAACCCTGATAACTTGCGATGGCGCAAACACGAGGAATTTGAGCTTTCGCATTATTCTAAAGGCACTGAAGATTTAGAATATAAATTCCCTTGGGGTTACAAGGAAATGTTTGCCTGTGCTTATAGAACAGATTTTGATTTGTTTAATCATCAAGAAAAATCTGGACAGAAGTTAAACTATACCTATCCAGATGGTCAAAAATTGATACCACATGTAATTGAGCCAACTTTTGGATTGTCCCGATTTATGACTATTTTGCTTATGGATACATATAAGCAAGATACTCAGGCCGATGAGTCTCGAGAGTATTTGGCTTTAAGCCCGGCAATTGCCCCGGTTAAAGTTGCTGTTTTTCCTTTAGTTAAAAAAGAGCCATTGCAAAAGTTAGCAAAAGAAATTTTGCTAGAGTTTTCTGGTCAATTTAATGTGGAATACTCAGAGACTGGCTCTATTGGTAAGCGTTACCGTAAACAAGATGAGATTGGGACACCTTACTGTATAACAGTTGATTTTGACTCCTTGGATGATGGAGCTGTTACTATTCGAGATAGAGATACTTTAGAGCAAAAGCGAATTGCTGTTGACAAACTAGCTGAATTTTTTACTGATAAGTTCTAAATTTTATTGTTTTTTGCTTGAGGGTGTTAAAATACTTAAGATTTAAATGCCCTCATGTTTTATTTAAAGATAGCTTTAGTTGTATTTCTGTTTATAGTTTTTATATTCCTTTTTCAGAGAGGTATTAGGCAGTTTTTACATTTTTTTATGGCAGCCCGCAAGAAAAAGGATGTCGTTTATTTTACAGTTTTAATTCCACGAGAAGATACACAGAAAGACAAAGAAAAACGTGTAGAAAAGGACTTTAAGGAAAAAATAGGAATAATGAGTCAGCTTTACAGGTCTTTGCACGAAATTCGTGAATTGGATTTGGGTAACAAAGTTAAAGTTTGGCTTTATAATTTGCCAATTATGAACTTTGATATTGTTTGTAATAAATCTTTAATTGAATTTAGAGTTTCGACTTTTTCGGAATATAAAGATTTGTTAGAAAAACAAATTACCACTTATTACCCAAATGCATCTATAGATGTCTATAAGCCTGAACCGATTAAAAGAAAGGGTTATTTTACCCGATGCTACTTTGCTTACTTGCAGAATATTAACTGGTACCCAGTTAAAATGTATAAGAATATCGAAAATGACCCTTTAAATACCCTAACAAACGTTTTCTCGAAGATGAAAGATGATGAATTTGCAATGGTTTCTTTGTCTATTCGTCCTATGCACTCTAAATGGCGTAAAAAAGCAGACGTCTTTGGTACTCAATTGTTTAAAGGTAAAACGCCTAGTTCAAGCAAGATTCGCCTGCCAAAATTTTTAGGATTTTTTGGCGATATGTTTGGGGCAATCTTTTTTGGCTATGAAGGTTCAGATTTGCAAGACGATAACACAGCTGCACCAGGCACTTCGAGCGGCGATTCTTATGTGCGTATGTTGCAATCTAATGAAGAAACAGCAAAAAATGTAGGTATCAAATCGACCCAATTAGGGTTTGAAACTGTTATACGTTTGTACGCAACTACTAAAACTAAAGACCGGACTATAGAGGTCTTAAATTCTGTTTTTGTGGCCTTTAATGTCTTTAAAGATGCTGCCTCAAACTGGTTTGAGATGCGCAGACTGATTCCAATTGACTTTATTAATAACAAATTAATGGTTGGCAACTATTTTGGTCGTTATTTTAGTTTTGGAGAAAAGGTCTCTTTGTTGGTTCCCGATGAACTTGCAAACATTTTGCATTTTCCAGACTCTAATTATAATGCTTCTCCTAGTATTAAGTGGTTAAAGTACAAGGTTTTACCAGCTCCAACAGATATGCCTAAAGAAGGCTTGTATTTAGGAGATAATGTTTTCCGAGGACAGCGTACAAAGGTGCATATGCTCGATAAAGATCGCAATAGGCACTTTTATATAATTGGTAAAACAGGAACTGGTAAGTCTAACTTTATTAGTACTATAGCCCGCCAAGATGCTAGAAATGGTAAAGGATTTTGTGTAGTAGATCCTCACGGTGATTTAGTTGATGATATTTTAACCTATATTCCTAAAAATAGAGCAAAAGATGTAGTAGTTTTTAACCCTTCCAATCTGGAGCGTCCAATGGGTTTAAATATACTCGATGCTAAGACTCCACAAGAGATGGATATGGTATCGAGCCAAGCTACAGAAATTTTCATTAAATTATTTGGAGATGAAATTTTTGGTCCTCGAATTCAGCATTACTTTAGAAATGCGTGTTTAACACTTATGGAAGATCCAGACGAAGGAGCGACTCTCATAGATGTTCCGCGTATCTTTACCGATGATGCCTTTATGCAATATAAAGTAGCTAAGTGCAAAAACCCGGTAGTAAGATCTTTCTGGGAGCATGAATATGCAAATACAGGGCAACGAGAGCGCCAAGAGATGATTCCTTACTTTAGTTCTAAATTTGGTCCATTTATTACCAATACAGTTATGAGAAACACCATAGGTCAGGTTAAATCTGCCTTTAATTTAAGGGAACTTATGGATGATGGTAAAATTTTACTAATTAACCTCTCTAAGGGTAAGATTGGGGATTTAAATACGCAATTACTTGGTTTGGTAATAGTCTCCAAAATTCAAATGGCAGCCATGAGCCGTGCAGATATACTAGAAAAAGACCGTAAGCCATTTTATTTATATGTGGATGAGTTTCAGAACTTTGCCACAGATTCGTTTGCGACAATTCTCTCGGAAGCTAGAAAGTATCAACTTTCTTTGATAATGGCTCACCAATATATTAATCAGCTCATTTCTACTAAATATGGTGTAACTAGTAGTGCCATTAAAGATGCTGTTTTTGGTAATGTAGGCACAATTATGAGCTTTAAAGTTGGTGCGGAAGATGCTAAGGTTTTATCCGAGGAATATGCGCCTGTGCTTACAGAGCAAGACGTTATAAACATGGCTAACTACAAAGCCTATTTAAAAATGAGTATTAATAATACACCATCTAGACCTTTTTCTTTGTCGTTACCGTATGACACTAAAGGTCAAAGCAGAAAATTGGCTAAGTTGCTTACGCAGTACTCTAGCATGCGTTATGGGCGTAAACGCAAATTTGTTGAGGCCGAAGTTGGTCAAAGAATTGGTTTTGATTTTGGTCCATCAAAAAAGCCTAAGGACTCTGGAGGTTTGACTGACTTCAAAAAGCTCTAAACTTTATAGCTGCATAGTGGGGACCTGCTAGAGTGCTTGTTTTAGCTTTACTTATGTTTTATGAATGCTGTACTTTTGATAATCTTGTAAGGCATTGACAATTTTATGTATTTGAGCTAAGGTTTACCCAAATTTATGTGACTTTATGAGTGATTTTGAAAATAGAGATTGGACCAGATGCTTGGAGCTTGCAGAAGAGAGTAGTGAGTTCAAAGATGCCTTCAACAAGGAATTCAACCTTTTAACTACTTTAGCTAGTGAGCGAATGCTTGGTGAGCATGTAACTGTTATGTGTTGTGGAGATGGGAGAGAGATAGGGCTAATCTTAGATCTGCAGAGAGATTATCCTCAAGTTAAACAAATAACTGGTGTCGATTTGCTAGATATTTCAATTCAGCAAGTAAGACAGAAAGTAAAGTCTAGAGTTGATGACATTTCTGCTGTTGGAATCACTCTGCTTATTGAAGATGCCACTAAGACATCTATACCACTAGAGTCTCAAGACACTGTCATGTGTATGCTGACTATGGTTAATTTTGATGATAAGTTGATTTCTGCAATGTTTGAACATGTGCAGGAAATATTGAAGCCAGGAGGTAAATTCATTTTTAGTCTCTATAATCACCAAGCTTTTGATGCTAGATACAACCTGTATTCTGATGTGGGCGTCCCATTTGTGGATTCTGATCGTGACTCCGGTTTGTTTACTTTTGCGGAGGGCTGGGAGGAGGCTAGCTTTTCTCGGCAGTTTACTGAGTCTCAAGTTAGAGAGATTGTAGAAAAAAGTCCTTTAGAATTTTCACACTTTGATACTAAAGGTATTACTCATATAGCTGTAATTGAAAAAACAAAGAGCAGTAAGCAGTATACGACTTTTGTGAAAGCATCTTGGTTTAGTAGAGCTGCGGTGGCAGCTTCGATAGTATTCTCAGTTGGAGGACTCTCTGATTTTGCCAATGCACAGTTTGCAAGAGAAACAAGAGAGTGTCACGGGGTTTACAGAATTATGGAAATTGCTCCCGGAGTCACTCACGGTTTTTGTTTAACGAATGAAGAAAGATAAAAACCAGGACTTTTGTCGGGTTTAGCTTGCGACATAAGAATTTATTGCTGGATGAAGTCTAAGACTTCTAGTCTGCCGTCTTTAGCTAAGAACTCTAGCATTGCACCGCCGCCAGTGGAGACGAAGCTAAAGCTGTTTGGGGCGATCTGAAATTGATTTAAAAGTTTAATGGTATCACCACCGCCTAGCGTAGCTTTTGGGGACTTGGCAATGGCTTTGAGTATAGATTCTGAGCCAGCACAAAAGTTTGGATTGTCTGTATATCCCATGGGACCGTTAAAAATGATAGCTTGGCTATTTGCTAGGATTTCTGTGTAGTTTTTGATAGTTTGGCTGCCAATGTCTCCTATAGTCTGACTGTCTTGTACTTGAGTAGTGTTGTGTGTTTGCTGGTCTGTAAGGCTGTTTGCACAGCAAAAGTCTGATGGTAGGATTATTTTGTCCGCTGCTTTGTTTAAAAGCTCTTGGCAGGCTGGAATTAGATCGTCATCGCAAATAGAACTACCAATTGCGACACCCTTGGCCTTGAGAAAAGTGTTTGCCATGACTCCTCCAAGTAGAATCTGAGAAGCTTGATCGATAAAATGTTGTATGAGTTTGATTTTTGTTTTGGCCTTAGCGCCTCCCATTACCAAAACTGGGTTTGGGTAAGCTAGGCTTAACTGCAGGTTAAGAATTTCTTTTTTGGTTAGGGGACCGAGCTGAGATGGCAAGTGGTTTGCCAGCGCATATGTACTTAGATGTTTTCTGTGGCTACATGCAAAAGCATCGAATACAAATCTATCGAAACTACTAGCTATTTGTGCAGCTACAGTTTGGTTGCAGGATTTTTCCCAGTCATAAAAGCGAGTATTTTCTAATAACAAAATTTGATTGGCCTGTAACCCTTGGAGTTTGCTACGAATACTGTCTGAATCATAGTTGTCACTAAATATCACTTGGCAATCCCAGGCTTTTTCTAGCTCTGGGATTAGGTTTTTAAGGCTGAGTTGCTCTGTAATACCATCTGGTCGACCAAGGTGTGAGAGCACGCAAAGTTTAGCTTGTTTTTTGTAATGATCGATAGTTTGTTTACAGGCTAAAATTCTCGAATTATCTTTGACAACTCCATTGTCAATTGAGACATTTAAGTCTAATCGTATAAGGATATGCATTATTTTGTTTGTTTTAAGAAGTTAAACACTTCGGAGAAGTAATTAATGCCAAAGGCTATAACCAAGTTAATTGCTAAAAGGCTAAAGTAGAACTCTGTATGTGCTAAACCTTGTAGAAAGTCGAATTTGTAGGTGATTAGCGTGTTATCAATACCAGTTTCTGGGCTCATGAGCATAAGTGTGCTGCTGGTCATACCTATAAAGTATACAACTACAAATGTTGCAACTCTGCATGTTAGAAACCAGAGTTTATTTTCTGTAAGTTTAGCTGATAGTTCTAGTGATTCTTTGGCTTTAGTCTTTTTGTTTAGGGCAAAGATAGAAGCAAATAAATAAGTTAGACTAATTTTTGCTATTCTGTAGATACAATATACAACAAGCACACCCATTAGAATCCATAAAAATGAGTAGCCGTTGAGCCCCGCAAAAACTGCTTCTACACCACTAGTTGTAAATATTGGTGCAGCAGCAAGGAAAAAGCATGCTACTATAATTAATAGCCAGGGTAGCAGTTTGATGAAAATATAAATTTGAGACATAACCCAGGTCCAGAGTTTAGTTTTGAGTGTTTGTAGAAAACTCTTGATTTTAAGTTCCTTTTTAGAGAGTCTGTTAATAAGGAAATCCGAGTAAAATTGGCTTAAAACTGCTATCAGTATTAAAACCAGGCCACAAATTAAAATATATTGCAAATTTTGATTCTCTAAGTGACTTGTAAAATTTGTTTGAGAAAGTTCACTATATAAAAACCCTATACTAACTGGTAAGGTGAGCATGTAGCGCTTGGGAATTTTTTTAATTGCTTGTAATAAAAATGCAGGAGGCATTAGTATGAGGGTTATATTTTTTTAATTATAGCATTTGCTCTGGTTTGTACAAATTTTATTTACTATAATGGATTTGATATTTTTAAAGTATTAATATATGAAACTTTTTTCAAAATTTATTAGCTTTGCTTTGGTACTAATGTTGAGTTTGGTATCAACTGTTTCTGTTTTTGCCCAGGTTAGTGCTGAAGTGCAAGAAAATCCATTTTTGGATATTTCTAGCTCCTATGTTTATTATGACTCAATTAAACTACTTAAGGATAGGGGAGTTATTAATGGTTACCCCGATGGAACATTTAAACCCAATAAGGGATTAAGCCGTTCGGAGCTAACAAAAATTGTAGTTATTAGTTCCAATATACCAACTGCAGAGTTAACACAGTGTTTTCCAGATATAGATTTGACTCAATGGTATGCTCCTTATGTGTGCAGCGCTAAGGCTGCAGGTTTGGTGAAGGGTTATGTGGATGGTACTTTTAAGCCAAGTCGTGAAATTTCTCGAGCAGAATCTATTAAAATCGTTGCCGAGGCTGAAAACTTTGATGTATCTCAAGATTTCACAGAAACTTTTGTAGATATTAAAGAGGCAGACTGGTTTTACAGATATGCAAATACTGCCAAGTCTTTAGGAGTACTGCCTTTTAGCTCTTTTTTAACAGCTGGGGTTGCTACTACTCGAGCTGAATTCTCAGAGATTTATGCTAGGTCTATTACACTGCGTGAAGCCACTGCTGCAGCAGCTGGGCAATCGCCTGCAGCCATTGAGTCTACACCAACAGATACGAGTGCTAATACAGATCAATCTGCAGCTAATACTACAGGTACGACAGGTACTACAGAGGATCCAGTGCAGCAGGCTCCTGAGCTAGATGCAGGTACTACAAATAATACGGCGCTTTCTGCAAGTGATTTTAATAAGACAATTTCTAAAACAGCATATGACAGTTTTGATTTTGAAACAGATATACCTCAGGTTTTTTTAAAGGACGAAATTTACACTTTTGCCGCAGATATAGATGCTGGTTTTGACTTTGGTTTTGCAGTCTTAGTCGAAGAGGATAAAGATAATCAAAACTTTGTTGGGAGAGTGACTAATAACAAATTCGAAGTAGATATTGCCTTTCTATCAGAAGGTGACTACAAGCTAGGGTTTATTGCCGGTAATTCTGGTAAGACTAAGGTGTTTCCTATTAAAGTTGTCGATGGTTTACCTCCAGGCACAAGTGCTGTTAGCAAGCCAGTGGTGCAAGGTAGTGCTAATTTGGGTTTTCGGGGCCAAGTTCCTGGTATGTTTATGCCAGAGGCAGAGGGGTTTAAGCTTTTAAAACTATCGCAGTCAGGCAATTCTGAAGAGTTCTTAAGTCGTCAAAGTATTGATTTTTTACCGATAAACTACAAGAAATTAGACCGTTTTTCTGAAGGTTTGGTGAATGTAGAGTTAAAATACTATGGTTTCGACTTAGAAACTGGAGTTTTGCGAGTTTCGCAATCCAATAGAGTTTTTGATGAACAAATCAATGCAGTGACTCATTTGTTTTCAGAGATCAATCCAGAGCTGCAAAGTTTGCAATTAGCGAATACTTTTACAGTCAATCAAAATTTATCTTTGTCATTTGCGACAGATTTAAACTTAAGTGATACAGTCTATCTAATCAAGCCAGATGGCTTAGTAGAAACAAATCGTTTAGCACTTAACAAGAATGGTAACAGCTACAGTTACGATTTTACTTTAGATCAAGATGGTACCTATGTAATTGAAATCAATAACACAGCTGGTCTTGCTGTTATTAATCATCCAATTTACAAGCAGGGCACCTTTCCACTGGTGGGAGAATACTTTGATGATTTTGAAACTGAACAAGACGGTACCTTTAATGAATCTGATCAAAAACAGTATTTGTTACAGTTAATCAACGAGGAGCGAGCAACTTATAACTTTACTCCAGTTAGCCTGGAACCCGAGCTTTCTAGCTTGTCACGACTGCACAATAACGACATGATAGACAGAGATTATTTTGCTCACGTTTCTTTAGATGGTTTAACACCAAACGATAGAAGAAATCGTGAAAACATTAGCACGCCAGTTGGGGAAAACTTAGCAAAAGACCTCTCCACTCTACGTGCACACAATTCACTTATGAGAAGTGCGGCTCACAGAGCCAATATTTTAAATCCCTCTTGGGACAAAGTGGGGATTTCTGTGCTACTAGACGACGATGGCTACTACTACGTAACTCAAGAGTTCTCTTATGATTTTGACCGTTTACAAAATGAATTTTTGACTCAATTAGCTCAAATCAATCAAAATTTACGTTCGAATGCTCAGTTAACTCAAGTTTCTGAAGACTGGACGACTTTAATGATAGATTCTGGCCAATTTGGTACCTCTATAGATGGACAGGGGATTTTTGACTCTATTACTCAAGAATCTGGTTTCACTAGACTTTTCAGCCTAATTTCGAAATCTTCGGATCTAAGTGGTATTATGGATTTGATATCTGAAAATGCTAACATTGCGGACCTCGCCAATGACAAATTTGGTTTTGGCATGCAAATCGATGACGACGGACTCATTAATTTCGTCCTAATTTTTGGCAGCTAAGCCGCTTGGCTTAGCCCTCATATTCACTTTTAGGCAGCTAACCGGCTGCCTCATTTATTAAAGATCTTATGATTCTTGATTATTTTACTTAACTCTTGTGTTTTGAACTTATTTTTTCATGTGCTGCCCTTGTTGTCAGCTGGTAGTAAATGTTGTGTTACAACCTTGACATTATGAATAACCTGTGTATAATTGGTCTAACTAATTTTTTTATATGAATGATTCCTCTAATAAACCTCAAGGCCGCGAAGAAATGATAGATGCTGCGAGCCCAGGAGCCTATGTAAGTCCAGATTCGCAACATGCAAAAGCAATGACTCCAGAGTTTAACTTGGACAGTTTTATGAGTTATATAGTTGGGGAATCAACTGAGAATTTTGATTTAATGGATTATTTTGGACCATATAATGCATATATTGTACAGAGCTATAAGGATGAGATTATTCCTCTACTGTTAGCTAATTTAGACGAAACAGATGATAAATTTACGAGTGATATGTTTGTAGGAAGGCGCAAGTCAGACTTGAAGAAAATATTCGATAAGATATCTACAGATTTAAAGAGCCAAGCTAATGATGCTATAGATGAAGTTCACAGGAGGTTAACTAGCTCTGTCCTTGAAGATTTTACACCAGGTAAACCAAAGAGGGTTACTTGCGATACAGAGCGGACTTCACGAGATCTGATTGGAGATTATGTTGTTTCTGAATTAAATAAGATTAATTTGTCCTTACAGTCCGATGAAGTTGAAGGCGAACTTGAACAGCTACATGTGTCTTCTCAAACTACACATGTTGGCAACCTAGCAAGTGCAGATGTTGTACCCTTAGACAATCCATTACAACTACAGCATGGACCTGATCGTGAGGTTATAGGAGATTGTTTGAAAGGATCTAGAGAACAGAGATTCCAAAAGGATGTTGACCAGCTTAGCTTGTATCGACCTGCTGATTATTTTAGTGAAGAATCATGTGGTGGCGATGAAATTAGATGCTATTCTTCATTAGGTTTGACTAAGAAGAGAGCTGTAAATAAGCCTAATGAAGATTGGGTTAATTCTGGTGAAACTGCAGATGGATTTTCCTTTGGTATCTTGATGGATGGTAACTCTGTTCCAAAGGGTGCTAATAAGTTAACTACTGTACTTGGTTCTTATCTAACTCAGAAATTGTCCGAGTTTGAATATTCCAATGCAACTCAATACACTTCTTTGCAGACACTGAAGAGAGCTTTAAATGGATGGGTGCAAGGATTTAACTTATTAAACAAAGGACATGATTTAAGGACAACTCTTGCACTGGTAGTCAGACTGCCGATGACAGAGGGCAGCAATATTAACTATGCTGTTTTGAATATAGGTGATTCTTTTATTTGTAAACTTTCTGAAGGTAAACTCTCCTTGTTAGCTAAAAGACATGTTCAGTGGAATTCTAAGAATCAACCAGCAATTGCTAAAGTTGTACGTTACAATCAAGCTGGATTAGATTGTGATACTAGTGATTTAAAAGAGGTTAGTTTAGTGCCTGGTGAGGAGATTGTAATGTGTAGTGATGGCTTGCCTGTAAATAGAAATCAGATGCGTGCTATAGATGTTGCTTCTATAGAAACTGCGAATCATGATGAAATAGAACAGGGGCGGGATGCACTACAAGATTTCTTTCCTTTTGTAGAAGGTTTACAGGATTCACCTGATAATTTTGCTGAGCTCTTGAAAAAATCTTTAAATAACAACAGTACTGTTAAGGATAATATAGCACTTTGGATTAATAAGCCTGCTGTTTCTGTGCAACCTAAGAAGTTAGTTGACGCGCGCATATACTCTAGTTCTGTGGTGTTCACAGTGGATGAGATACAGAAAGTAACAGAATATCACCTCTCTCCTGCAGGGGTTAAAATTACAGCTGTTCGAAATTTTAGGGATGGTACTTTAGATTTTAAATACTCTCCTGAGTTGCCGGATGGTTTTGGTTTAACAACTTATGTTTCAGACCTCATTAATAGATTTACTCAGAGATATGAGAAATCGAATAGTCCTTTTTTAAAGACACAGTTAGTTCAAGAATTCAACCGTTTATTTGGTGATAACTATTGTTTTAAGATAGAAAATACTACTTATGATAAAGAAGTTTCAGATATGGTGTTTAGGGCTAAAGATGTTGAATTTAAGCATACTTTAAAGGAATCTCATGAACTTCATGCATTATCAAATCTAGGATATGTCTCCTACTTGGTTGATTGTTTATACTTTTTAGAAGGCGTGGCATGTCAGAACCTTCAGAATAAAGATTGGTTTTCTCCTACTCAGCGAGGGGGTTTAGGTATCCAAAATAGAAAAATTCTAGATTTGATAAGGAAAGCTTGTACAGATTTAAATGTTAGTAGTGAGCATGAACTTTTTATCTTAGTCAAGAAATATATAGTTTTATTAAGCAAATATAAAACATTCCCTGTAGTTAGTGATAACTATGTTCAGAAACTTATGCTGGCTGGAGTAGTTCCTTCCCCTTTAATGGTAGGAGAAACGGATACTGTAGCTAGTTTAATACTGGCTAATAATTTGAACTTCAAGGAACTGTTGAAGCAATCGTTATTGTTTGAGGATGATTTAATTGCATTGATTAACTATGGATGTACTACAAAATTCCCACTTGAGTTTGTGCAGCAGATTTTGCTTCAGAAACCAAGCTTATTTTTGCCAGGAAACGGCCAGTTTAAGCTTTTAGATTTTTTGAAGACACAAAACGCACATATTCCAGTTGCAAGTGTGTTGAAGATCCTTAGCCTGCCTAACAGCCTATCTGAGACGAATGTATTAGATTCTAATTCATTTGAGCACTCGCAACTGTTAGCTTTGCTTCCTTATATAAAGTTTGAAGGTGACAATAAGTCTGAGAATTATAAGATCATTTTAAAATCACTAACTGGATTGACAGATGGTCTTAAAAGCTTAATAACTAGAGAGCCTAAAAATTCACTGCAGAGTTTTGGTTATACATTTAAAGTTGTTGAGACTGGCAATACTGAGAACCCGACTTCTGGTATTCAACTAGTTGATAACGAAGGAAATGTTATTCCAGCCAGGTACTATGATGAAAATATAAAGTACCTTTTGCAATCTTCTGTTGCCATTGGTACTAAACAAGAATACGTAGATTTTTTAAATTTAAATTCCAAACATCTAGGCCTTAAAGGCTTTAATGTTTGGAATAAACTTGGTCATGGACTAGTTAACTTATATAATAAATTTAACTATCGATTTCTGCCCTCTGTTATAAAGTATCAACATAAGCTTAGATGGGCTTATGCTTTGTCTATGATTACTTATGCAGGCACAGCATATGGAGTGCATGAGCTTTTTGGAGATGATCTAAGTTTTACTGAGTCTGTTGCTGGAGGGGGTGATGGTGGATCTGAAGGTTCACCGTCCGAGGGAGGTGCTTCTACTCAAGGTGGAGGAAGTGTCGATCCTAATATTACTCTTCGAGTAGTAGTTTCGGATTCAAGTAATGGTGGTAATGATTTAGGAAATAGTGGAATATCAGGTGAGGAAGGTAGCTCGAATTCTATGCAAATATTGGGAGCTGCTGCTTTAGACGAAGGTGTCGATCCTGAAGTGCCTGCTACAGATGCAGGTGTTGCTGCAGATGTAGGTACAAGTCTAGATGCAGGTGTTGCCCAGGGTGTTACAGAACCGAGTGATTATGATTTCAGATGGATTCCTCAAGATTCCGGTGTTGAGGCTGAAGTGCCTGATGGAGGTGCAGGTCTAGACGCAGGCGTCGATGTTGAAGATACAGCTTTAGGCACCAGTGAACAAACTGAACAAGCAGCCCCAGAGAAAGAAGCAGATAGCCGGGTTGTAGCCCCAGAGCAAGAAACAGATAATGATTTTGCTGCTTTAAAGCAACAAATTAAAGGTGCTCAAAAGCAATATAATGCAGATGTCTCGACAGTAGACGCTTTACATAGCGACCATAGTGATTATCACTCTGGATCTTATGATCCAAATTCTTCAGCAGATTTGCAAAAACTTCAAGCGGCTTCAGAAAATCAACCTAGAGAAGGAACAGAAGTTAATGTACGTACTGCTGGTGGGCGATTGTTGTTGAGAGATGATAATGGAGACGTAATGAAAACTAATACTCGCTTCTTCAGTAAAACTATAGGTCTTTCTGAAGGACAGACAGCTACTGCTACTGGAAAGTCTAAGCTTGTTGAGGTAATTAACACTGTAACTAATAGGACTGAAATAACTATTGCTAATGAGGTCAGCTATACTCTCAAAGGTAAGAAATATATTGGGTGGTTAAATGGAGCTTATACTCACTAAAGTTTACTTTGCCCACGAGCCTTGCTTGTGGGTTTTTTTTGTGGATTTAAAAAGTGTTTGTGTAATTTGTAGCAGGAATATAGAATAAGCATAATAGTTAATTATTATTATTATGATATATTTATTGTTTGCAATTGGTTTTGTGCTTTTGATTAAAGGTGCTGACTATCTTGTCGATGGTGCTTCTTCGATAGCTAAAAAGTTTAAGATTTCGAGTTTGGTGATTGGTTTAACAATTGTGGCTTTTGGAACATCTGCTCCAGAATTAGTTGTCAACTTGTTAGCTTCTTTTAAGGGTAGTAGTGACCTGGCGGTGAGTAATATTGTTGGTTCTAATATAGCAAACATGTTGTTGATTTTAGGTGTTGCTGCTGTGGTGTATCCGCTTAAGGTTAAATCTAATACGGTTTGGAAAGAAATACCCTTAAGTTTGCTGGCAATAGTTTTGGCCTTTGTGATGGCAAATGATGTTATTTTCGATGGAGCGATGGTGAACACTATAAGTCGAGTTGATGGGATTGGCTTGATTGCATTTTTTATTATTTTTATGTACTACAGCTTTGGTATGGCCAAAAATACTGAGGAAGATGGCGAGGAAATTACAGAATTGGCCACATCAAAATCGGTAGCCTATGTGCTAGCTGGTATGGTTGGTTTAACGCTTGGAGGTAAGTGGATTGTAGATGGGGCTGTTTTTATTGCCAAGTCCTTTAGCATGTCCGAAGCTTTGATTGGTTTAACTGTGGTTGCAATTGGTACATCTTTACCC
Organism: uncultured Candidatus Peribacteria bacterium; assembly: GCA_964451705.1. Lineage (GTDB taxonomy): Bacteria > Patescibacteriota > Gracilibacteria > UBA1369 > CAYYFV01. Next base: position 20,529 of record CAYVIV010000001.1, read on the forward strand.
GAGCTAGCTACTAGTTATGTTGCTGCCAGAAAGAAAAATGCTGATATTGCGATTGGTAATACAGTTGGTTCTAATATTTTCAATGTTTTCTGGATTTTGGGACTTTCCTCGATTGTGAGACCTCTGCCTTTTGACGCTGTAAATAATAATGAAGATATGTATTTGGCGATTTTGGCATCTTTGTTGTTGTTTGTGTTTATGTTCTTTGGGCGTAAGCAGGTTTTACAACGCTCTCAGGGAGTCTTCTTTTTACTACTCTACTTTGGGTATATGATATTTAAAGTCGTCACAAATGTATAAAAACTATAACTGGTTACCAGATTTCGTGTATGGATCGATAGATGGAATAATTACAACTTTTGCTGTGGTTTCGGCAGTGGAGGGTGGAGGATTAGCACCTAAAATCATTTTGATTATGGGATTTGCTAATTTACTTGCAGATGGCTTTTCGATGGCTACTTCTAAATATTTGTCTGATAAAGCAGAGTTAGACCAGGATTTGGAGATTGTTTCTGCAAAAAATCCCTTACTTGGTGGAGCTTATACATTCTTGGCGTTTATTGTACTAGGTTCTGTACCTTTGTTAGCTTATGTGTTGCAGCCTATTTTAAACTTAGAACTTGATTTCACTTTCTCTTTGGCAATTGGTTTAACTTTAGCTGCCTTGTTTTTTGTAGGGTTTTTAAAAGGCCACTTTGTTGCTAAGAGCAAATTGATGGCAGGTTTAACAACTATGTCTATGGGAGCTGTTGCAGCTTTGATAAGTTATAATGTTGGTTTTTATATAGAAAGTTTATTTGTCTAGCTTGCTTGGATTATATACAAACCCAGCAGCTTTTTTGTGCCCGCCACCATTAAACTTGGCTGCAATTTTGGAGACATCAATTTCCCCTTTGTTATTACGCATGCTTGCGCGTATGAGTCCTTTGTGGTTGCGACTTAATAAAATACTGTATTTTTTGTTTGGAATTTGATCAATTAATTCAATAGCTTTATCTAAATAAGCACTAGAGTGCTTGGCGTTATTGCTACTTATGGCTATTTGGTTTCGATCAATTTTTGTGTTCAACAATGCTAAGCCTAACTCTTTGAGTTCAGTTGAGTTAAGGACTGTTTTATTGGTACTATGGGCAATTTTCACGTTGGCCTTGAGTTTGGCGAGCCAGCTACAGATTCTCAGAGTGTTGCTACTTACATTGCAGGTAGTGAGTGATTTGGTATCGCTATAGACTCCGTTTATTAATACCTGTGCAGTTTGTGGACTAAGGTTAATGTTGTAGCTTTGGTAAATTTCTGCAAGCATTTCGCAGGTAGACGCTGCAGTTTTTATAACATAATTATAGTCACCAAAATTTGTATTGGTATTATGGTGGTCTAGGTTGAGTATTGGTACTTCGGGTTGTTTTAATTTGGTGCGTTGCCAGCTACTACAATCTAAAACAACAACTTTTTGAGTGTTGGATGGTATATGATTGCTGAACTGAGTTTCGTAGATAAAATCTTTAAATTTGGGGTCAATGGGACTCTGGCAGACTAGATGAACTGTTAAAGGAGTTTGACTTAATATGTTTTTTAGACTTACAGCTGCACATAATGTGTCTAGGTCTGGTTGTGCGTGACAAACTATAGAAATAGCTCGTGTTTGTTTGAGAAAATTAAACAACATCTATGAGGGGCCAAGTACCCTATTGTATCGTAAGCTTTTAAAGCCTCAAGCAATCTTGGACTAATTGACTTGCTCGGCAGATTATTTATTTCCTAGTTCAAAAAAATTGTTCAAAACCTTATTGACAGTTTATGACTTGTGATTTCTGAATACCGCATTTTTGTAGAATTAAAATTGCTAGCTCGGCATCTTTGGGGTCAAAAATGAACTGTTGATCTTTATTTTCTAGAACTTGTTCTATAGTTTTTTCTATGGCTTGTTCTTTGTTGCTTTTGATACAAATTACAGCTGCCTGATTAAAATCTTGAGTGGTTGGTTTGTAGCTAATATCTTTGTGTTGAATATATTCCAGTTGGCCTGATTGGGCTTTTTTGATTTCACCTGTGGCATGTCTAAGGGTTGGAGGCACAAACTGGAGGCCGAGTAGTTCATAAATTTTGGTTTCACTTTGGCTTTCGATGAGTAGATCGTCTTTTATAGTAAAGAGACCATATTCATTAATTTTGTAGCCTTTGTCTTTGGCAATTTGTCTAAGTTGAATGTTGTGTGCGCGATTGCCAGTAAAATACTGCAAACAAGCACCTATTTGTTGAGGTTCAACTATTCTTAAATCAATGCCAACCCCAGTTGTAGAGATGGCGGTGACCTTGGTAGAACCTTGATTGATGATTTTTTTAAAAAACTTGAGCTGCGTATATGCTGCTATAATTTTTTCTGTGTGGGTCTTGTGGCAGCAAATGATTATATCTATATCACCAATGCTTTTTTCTAGCCTACGAAAACTGCCTACTGCGTGGACTGATTCCACGTGTGGGATTTTAGAGACACTAAGCTTGAGCTCTTGAATGTAATCATAAATTTTGGAAATAGGAGTTCTTTGCTTGTCTGTATAGTTTTGATTAATTGCCTGTTTAATATTATCGATACTTTTTTCTTTTAGATGAATTTCTGCTAGTAACTCGGGTTTTTCTAGAATTTTTTTGAGTTCGGCAACTGTTTGTACTTGGAACTTTTCATAGAGAGCCTTGGTGGTTTTGGGGCCAACGCCTTTAATTGCCATGATTTCTAGGAGGGACGCTGGGTACTGTTTAAAAAGTTCTTGGATTTCTTGGCAGCTGCCGGTTTCGACTATTTCTATAATTTTGGCTTCGCTATTTTTGCCAACTCCTGGGATTTTCTGAGTTAATTTTTTCTTTTCGAAATCTATAATGCTATCAATGTTATAATTTAGGCTTTCGATTGCCTGGGCAGTGTTTTGGCTGGAGCGGACTCTAAAGAAATCATTTTTGGCGTCTCTTAGCGTAAACAATTGTGAGAGGATTATAAATTGCTTGGCAACTTTTTCATTAATCATTTTGTCTTTTATTTTTTAGATTAATTTCATACTACCTTGCTGTTTTGGTGCTTACAAGATTTATATTTTAAGTAGTGCATAAATAATTGCTAGCGATGCCATGCTCAGCAGACCAAATCCAGAAATATTTTGACTGTTTGACTCCTGCTTTTGACCTGTTGCTTTGAGAGCCTTGGCACTGATTGTGCTTGTAGGGTCTATTTGTGCGTTGAGTACTTCTAAGAGTTCTAGATTTCCATTCGAATTGAGAATAACCAGATCTAGTTTGTTATATGTACCGGCTTTGAGTTTAGTTTTTTTGATGTTTATTTCTAAATCTTGTATAAAAATAGTTTGATCTTCCACAACGGCAGCTCCACTAAGCTCAATGATTAGTGGATTTGCACCGCCCTTGCTAACAATACTACTTTGGTACCAGGTGTCTTTGTGTTTTATGAGACTGTAGTTTTCTAGAGTTTGACTGTATGTAATTTTAGATAAAACTTTGTTTTGGTAAACTAACTGAATTGTAGCTTTGGCATTGGGAACGGCTGTTGTTGTAATTGCCTGGTAAGCATTTGCAGGTAGTCTGCCACTGAGTTTGAGGCTTTTGCTGTTTACAGTTAGGCTGATGTTTTCTAGATTGATGCTTTGGGAACCATAATTATGAATTTCTATAAATTCTTTGTTTTTGTCGCTGCCACTTGGGTTGGCAAAGACCTCTGTTATTTTGAGTTTTGGAGTGATACCAGCTGTGTGGCCTATATTATTTTGATTAGCTTTTGCGAGAATACTTTTGCTTTGGTTTTGCTCTGAGTTTGTTGTGTCGGGCTGTTTTGAGTTTGCCTGCTGCGGTTCTTCTAATGTCTTAGTCTCTTGGGCCGTGTTTTGATTTGCTAGAACTGTAGCTACTGTTGAACTTTTAGAGTCTTCAGATACATTGGAGTCCTCAGTGCTCTTAGGGTCTTCACTGCTCTTCGAGTCTTTAGACAGATTGGGCTCTTCAATGCTCTGTAGGTAGGAGGACTTCAAAGGAATATCTTTTTGGCTTGTTTTAATTTCAAATCTGTCTATGAGTTTGTCGTTTTGAGTATAAAGAAAGATGCTTTCGTTAGAATTGTTAATTGTAAAATTAAGTTTGTTGATTTTGAGTGTTTGCTGAGCTTTTAGAATCTGTGGCTGGAGTTTTTGTGTTTTGTTTGTTAAATCTGTCAGGTACAAACCTTCTGTATGAATTGCCGTAGCACTTTGATTTTTGATAACTATATATTCATTTTGGCTGTTGGCCATGACTTCGATAATTTTTAGCTGATTGGCTTGGATCTCTGCTGTGGGTTGACTCACCGTGTTTTCTGTTGGGTTTGTATTTGGATTGGCTGTGGTTGCTTGCTGGTTATTGTTTGAACTTTTTTTAGCCAGTGTATTATCTGTGGAACTAGTGTTGATGGCTGGGCAAGTTGGTGGATTGTGAGTGTTGTCTGGGCTTGCAAAGTAAGTTTTGAGCTCTAGAATTTCTTGGTTTTTAATGATGCCAATCAGGTTAAGGCCAGTTTGTAGCTTTAAGTTAGAGGGGGTCAGTGGAGTTTGGAAGATTTTTTTGTTAATTATAACCTGTTGAATTTGTGGGTCTAATAATTGCACTTGGAGATTGTTTTGACTGTCTTGGATTTGGAAATATTCTGAGTTGCTGTTGAGTGGAGGTGTTTGCAATAAACTGAGTCCTAGTAAGAGTTCAATCATCTGAAAATGGGTTAAAAACTATAGAGCATATCAGTTAATTCTAAAATTCTTTTAAATTTATTAAGGTTTGCTATATTTGTCTTAAATGGGTATATTTATTGTGTTAAAATTAAATTTGCAATATGACATTAGAAATTTTGTTTGTAGTAGGTGGTATTGCTTTAGGGTTTGTTTTAGAAAAGATTATACTGAGTAAAAGAAGTAAAAAAGTATTAAGAAAAGCCGATAATTTTTTAGAGCAAGCTAAGCAAGATGCCTCACAAATTTTGAAAGAAGCTAAGGACCAAGCAAGAAAAATGGAGACTGAGTCTCGTCAGCATGTTTCTGTGAAGAGAAAAGAACTAGATAAAGCTGAGAATAGATTGCTTGATAAGGAGTCAGTTTTGGATAAAAAAATGGAGAATTTAGATTCTAAAAAAGATGATTTAGAAAAAAAATTACAGGCCATGGATTTAGACCAAAAAAAAGTCCAAAAAGTGATTGAGCAAAAAGAACAGGAATTATCTAAAATTGCTGGTTTATCAAAACAAGATGCTCAAAAACTGCTTATAGAAAAAGTAGAAGCTGAGTTTAAAGATGAGCTTTTAGCCCATGTTCAAAAAATCGAAGAGAATGCTCGAGCAGAGGCAGAGTCTAAGGCTAGAACAGTTTTGGCTTTGGCAATGCAAAAATATGCAGCAGATACTGCTTCGGAAAATACTTCTACTACTGTAACTTTGCCATCAGACGATATGAAAGGTCGAATTATTGGTAGAGATGGTCGTAACATTCAAGCTTTTGAACGTGTGACAGGGGTGGATGTAGTGGTGGATGATACACCGGGTGTAGTTTTGATTTCTGCTTTCGATTTGTACAGAAGGTACGTAGCTAAGGTTTCCTTAGAACGGTTAATTGGTGATGGTAGAATTCACCCTGCTCGAATCGAGGAAGTTGTCGAAAAAGTTAAGGAAGAAGTCGATGATTTAATTATTGATTTGGGAGAAAAAGCTGCTTTCGAAGCTGGAATAGCTGGGCTAGCTCCAGAAATTGTACAGTTGTTGGGTCGTTTAAAATTTAGAACAATTCAATCACAGAATTTACTTAAGCACTCTGTAGATGTATCTAAGCTTTCGGCAAGTTTGGCCTCGGAACTTGGAGCAGATGTTTCTTTAGTAAAAAGAGTTGGTTTACTTATGCATATAGGTGTGGCGGTTGATCACGAAGTAGAGGGTAAGTTTGTAGATATATCAGCAGATATATGTAAGAAATTTGGACTCTCCAAGGATTTGGTTCAAGCTATTTCTTTACAATCATCAGATGATTTAGAAAATAATTTGGAAGCAATTTGCGTAAATATGGCCAATAAGATTTTAATGTCTCGGCCAGGAATTGGTAAAAACAACATGGAAACTTTTATTAAGAGAATGACTGAATTAGAAAACATAGCTAAGTCTTTTGATGGTGTTTCTAATTGTTTTGCGGTTCACACTGGCTCAGAGGTTAGGGTGATAGTAGATGCAGAAAAAATAGATGATTTGCAGGCTAAGAAGTTATCACATCAGGTTGCGTCGAAAATAGAGAAAGATATGCAATATTCTGGTCAAGTAAAGGTTAATGTTGTTCGTGAAAGAAGGGTAGAGGCAATTGCTGAATAATTGACTTGCTTTTTTTGGGTTTTGATATTAAATTAGCACTGTATATAAAAGAGTGCTAATTTATTTAACCCAATCATATGACTAAGTTACAGCCGTTGAATGGCAATTTGATTGTAAGACCATTAATGCAAGAAACCCAAACTGCATCTGGAATTTTTATACCAGACTCAGGAGAAAAGAAACCGGGTCAAGGTGAGGTGCTGGCTGTGGGACCTGGTGCTTTAAAAGATGATGGTTCGCTTGTAGCTATGCAAGTGAAGGTAGGGGATAATGTCTTGTTTAAGAAGTACTCTCCAGACGAATTTGAAATTGATGGTGATAAGGTTTTAGTTTTATCACAAAATGATGTTTTAGCAATTATCAATAACTAAATAGACTATGTCTAAGCAAATTTTATTTTCAGATGATGCCAGACAAGCTTTGCTTGAAGGCGTAAAAAAACTCACAGATGCTGTGCGTATTACTATGGGTCCTAAGGGTAGAAATGTAATTTTAGATAAATCTTACGGTGCACCTTTAATTACTAACGATGGTGTGACTATAGCTAAAGAGATTGATTTACCAGAAAAGTACGAAAATATGGGCGCTCAGCTGGTCAAAGAGGTAGCTACAAAAACAAATGATGTTGCTGGAGATGGGACAACCACCGCAACTGTTCTAGCGTATGCTTTAATTAAAGAAGGTTTACGAAATGTAACAGCTGGTGCTAACCCTGTAGAAGTTAAAATGGGGATTGACCACGCTTGTTATTTGGTTTCTGAGAAACTTAGTTCTATGGCTATTGAAATTACTTCGAAAGAGGAGATTGCACAAGTTGCGACTGTTTCTGCACAAGATAAGATGGTAGGAGAGCTTATTTCTGAAGTAATGCAGATGGTAGGTCAAGATGGCGTGATTACTGTAGAAGAATCAAATACTATGGGGCTGGAAAAAGAAGTTGTCGAAGGGATGCAATTTGATAATGGTTTTATTTCTCCATATATGGTTTCGGATACACAGAGAATGGAGGCTGTTATTGAGAATGCTCATATATTAATTACAGACAAAAAGATTTCCTCGATTCAAGAAGTCTTGCCACTATTGGAAAAAATTTCCCAAGAAGGCAAGAAAGATATTTTGATTATTGCAGAGGATATCGATGGCGATGCTTTAGCAACATTTGTAGTTAATAAAATTCGTGGCACTTTTAATGTAGTTGCCGTCAAAGCACCTGCCTTTGGAGATAGAAGAAAAGAAATTTTACGAGACATTGCAGTGTTAACTGGAGCTTCTGTGATTACAGATGATTTAGGTCTTAAATTACAAAATGCGGAATTAGCAGATTTGGGTATTTGTCGAAAAGTTATTGTAACAAATGATTCCACAACAATTGTCGATGGAGCTGGTTCTAAAGAGGCTGTAATGCAAAGAGTTTCTGAGATAGAAGCAGCTTTGGATAACGCAACTGTGGATTTTGATAAAGAAAAACTTGCAGAAAGAAGAGCCAAGCTGATTGGCGGAGTTGGAGTGATTAAGGTTGGTGCTGCTACGGAATTTGAGTTAAAGGAACGCAAACACAGAATCGAAGATGCCTTACACGCAACCAATGCAGCTGTCCTATAGGGAATTGTTGCTGGTGGTGGTACTGCATTAGTCTTAGCTTCTAAGGTTTTAGAGAATGTCGAAGGTTCTGGTGACTTTTTAACTGGCGTTCAGATTGTAAAAAATGCTTTAGATGCACCGTTAAGACAAATTGTAGAAAATGCCGGCAAGGAGCCTGCTGTGATTGTAGACAAAATTTTAAATAATCAGCAGGGACATGGTTACGATGCTGCAAATGACACTATCGTAGATATGTTGCAAGCTGGAATTGTTGACCCTAAAAAAGTTACAAGATCTGCTTTACAAAATGCTGTGAGTATTGCCTCTGTATTTTTGACTATGGAAGCTGCAATTACAGATATTCCTCAGCAAAAAGACACATCAAATACAGATATGCCTATGCCTCCAATGGGTGGAATGGGTATGGGAATGTAATTTATCTAAGCATATATTATATTTTAGAGCCTAAACCAGGTCTGAAAAGACTTGGTTTTTTGTTGTAAATTAGGTAATTTATAGATGTCTAATAAATTTTGTATGAACGAGTCTGAAATTGTAATTCCAGTGTCTTCTATTAAACGTAAAACAGAAGAGTCAAATGTGGGTGTAAATCCTTTGGCTCATAAAATAGATAAAAGGAAAGTAGAGGTTAGTTTGCCAAAATTTTTAAAATTATTGAGCAATCATGAACTAGATTACTTAATGCAGAAATATAGTAGTTCTCATATTTTGTTGAATGCAGATTTACTGTTGGATCTTACAAATTTGGAACCGCAGGCAGATGAGCAGACTCAAAGTGTCTCATTTTTAGCACTTGGTTTGCTTGGAGCATTGTTTTTAGGGTTTTTGATTTTATTAATTTACCTAGTTTAATGTATAAGAGAATATTATTGAAGCTTTCTGGAGAATTATTTGCAGGAGAATCAGGAGTTTTTGACTACGAAAAAATTGAGGATTTAGCTTCCCACATTTACAAGTTTGCTCAGCAAAATTCTTTGAATTTGGCAATTGTGGTTGGGGCAGGGAATTTGTGGCGGCATCGAGACAATTCACACTTAGCACTGTCTAGAGTGTTATCTGACCAGTTAGGCATGTTGTCGACTAACTATAATGCTATATTGTTGTCGATTGCTTTAAAATCTGTCGGTGCAAAATCTACTGTTTACTCTGCTTTTGGTAACTCTAAGATGACTCAAGATTACGAGCCTAAAGTAGCTCAAACAGCCTTAGATGAGAACCATATAGTTGTACTCGCAGGAGGGACAGGTAATCCATATTGTACTACAGATTTAGCTTCTGTGTTACGAGCTTTAGAGTTGGAATGCCAGGTTGTATTTAAGGCAACGAACGTAGACGGAGTTTATGATAAAGATCCAAATAAATATGCTGATGCTAAGAGGTTTGACACTCTAAGTTTTGCTAAAGCTTTAGAACTAGATTTGAAAGTTATGGATAGATCTGCATTTGGAATGGCAATGGAGAATGATTTACCACTATTAGTTTTTGATTTTAGCAAGTCTAATTCCTTGCAAAATGTTTATGAGGATCATAGTATTGGAACCTTAGTTTCTTAAAAATTTTTTAACTTTTTTTTATGAATGTACATTCTATTATAGACGACGCGAAACAAGATTTTGAGAGATCCTATGCGTACTTAAAGTCGGAGTACTCTAAGATTTCGACTGGCAAGGCTTCGCCGGCTGTGTTAGAAAATGTCCAGGCAGAAGCTTATAGTATGCAACAGCCATTAAAATCACTTAGTGTTATCAGTCCGCAGGACTCACAGACTTTGATAGTTAAACCATTTGATAAATCTACTTTAAAAGATTTAGAATCGGCAATTCAGGCAGCTAACTTGGGGCTTAATCCTACCAATATGGGTGAGCACTTGTTAGTGAGTTTCCCACCTTTAACTGAAGAAAGAAGAATTGAGATTGCAAAAAAACTTAAAGTAGATGCTGAAGAGGTTAAGGTGTCTATCAGAAAAGCGCGACAAAAGGCTCAGCAGAGGTTTAAAGAACTTGAATCAAATGCAGAGATTTCAAAGGATGATTTAGTGTCTGCAGAAAAGAAACTACAATTACAAGTTGATGCAGCTAATGACACAATTGAAGAGATTTTAAAGCAAAAACAAGCTGATATAATGAAAGTTTAATGATAAATATACTGGGAGTTTTATTGATTATTTTTTTCCTGATTTTAATTCATGAATTTGGGCATTATATTGTAGCCAAAAGAAATGGGGTTAAAGTTCATGAATTTGCTATTGGTTTTGGACCGACTTTTTGTAGGTTTAAAAAGTATGGAACACTGTTTAAGCTAGGAATCTTACCTTTGGGAGGCTATGTTAAACTACATGGAGAGGATAGTTTTGACCCAAAGCTGCGTAAGGATAAGGCATCGTTTGCATCTAAAACACCTTGGCAAAAAACAAAGATTATCTGTGCTGGTGTTTTTATGAATTTCTTAGTTTTTTGGGTTTTGTATAGTATTTCTTTAGTTGTTGGTACTCAGCCTTTAATCTTGAATTATGATGAGTTTAAGGAGCAAATAAACAGCCCATCAACAATTGTATACCATGGTTCTTATGTTAAAAATTCTCAGGAACAAGAGTTAGAGGGTACCAAAGTTTTGAAAGATCAAACTCTGACAAGTTTTGTCGACATAAACGGCCCTGTACAACAGCTTGAATCTATAAGTAATTTGGATTATGAACTGTTTCCAAGCTTGAGCCTGCCAGTTGTTAAACTTTTAGATATTGGTCCGAAATCTTCTTTATTTGGTCGCTTAGAGCCAGGTGATACTATTGTGAAAGTTAATGATAAGATTGTTTTTTCTAAAGAAGAATTTATGAATCTGTTGTCTTCTTCAAAGCTTTTAAACTTACAGGTTTTAAAGAGTACTGGTCTTGAGACTTTAACTTTTGAGCCTAATCAAGCTCAGTTGTATGTTTCTAAAGTTCAGCCAAATTCTTTAGCTCAGCAGGCAGGAGTTATGTCTGGGTGGACTTTAAATTCGATTGAGGGCCTTGATAGCTTAGAAGAAACAGATTTGGCGATACAGGTTGTACAAAGTCTTGCTACTACTGGAAAGGATTCGCTTAAGTATAGTTTTTTAAATCAAAGACAAGAGTTAGTTGAATTAGAGTTGACTCCCACGCAGAGTGGTACAATTGGAGTTTATTTATCAGAGACATTTTCAGTACCAAATTTGGATATGAATTTGGTTTTTGAGGATTCTAGTTTTAGTTTGATTAATTCAGCCAAGCAGCAATATAGTTTTTTGCAAGCACCTTGGGTGGCACTTAGTAGAGGTTATGAGGTGGCTCAATTGAGTGCCGTTGCAATTTCGAACACCTTTGTCTCTATTTTCACCCGTTTAGAGGTTTCAGAAGAAGTCGGAGGTCCTATACAAGTATTTAATACTGGTAAAGAATTTGTTGCAGTGGGTGGTACTGCTTTGTTAAATTTTGTTGCACTAATTTCTTTGACACTAGCTGTCGTAAATATTTTGCCGATTCCCGCCTTGGATGGAGGCAGATTATTGTTTATAATTATAGAGGCTTTTAGAGCAAAGGCTTTAAATCCAAAATATGAATCTGCCATTCATGCTTTAGGATTTGTACTACTTTTACTAATGATTTTTGTTATCTCAATATTTGATATTATTAGACTTTAGTTTATGAATACTCATACAGAAACCTGGAAAACCGTCTTAGAATCTTTATCTGAAAAGATTAAAAAAACTGATTTTTTAGTTTGGTTTCAAGATACCAATATAGTAGAGATAACTGATAAGAAAGTGGTAATTGGTTTGCCTTCAATTTTTGCAGAGGAATGGTTTAAGAAGAAATATATAAACTTTATTAAAGACTCTTTAAAGAGTTTAGAATTACCAAAAGAGGTTGAGTTTAAGACAGATACATCTTTAACCAATGATGGAGGTGTCGATTTACGTGCTTTTTTCAATACTGTTGAAAGGAAACCAAGAAAGGTTGCTGCGGGTAGTTCTAAGGGCCAGGAACTGGCTCCACGGACCCTCCCTCAGACAAGATCTAATCCTAGTTCTTATACCAGGCCCGCAAGTTTAAATTACAAATATACTTTGGAAAGTTTTGTTGTAGGTACAAATAGCCGTTTGGCTCATGCAGCATGTTGTGCAGTGGCAAAGAAACCTGGTTTGGCTTATAATCCTTTGTTTATTTATGGAGATGTTGGTTTGGGTAAAACACATTTATTACAAGCAACTGGTAACTCGATTTTGAAGAAGGCTCATAATGTAGTTGCCTATGTGACAGCAGAAAAGTTTACAAATGAAATTGTAGAAGCTATTAAAAAGAATAGTGTGCGTACTTTTAGAAATAAATATAGGCATGTGGATTGTCTTATTATTGATGATATTCAGTTTTTGGCTGGTAAGAGTAGAACTCAAGAGGAGTTTTTTCACACTTTTAATGAGTTGTATCATGATAATAAGCAAATTATTATTAGTTCTGACAAACCTCCTAAAGACTTGTCTGGAGTTGAAAGTAGATTGGTTAGTAGATTTGAAATGGGAATGATTGTAGATGTTACTTTTCCTGATTACGAAACCTGTTTAGCTATTTTAATGCGAAAGGCAGCTGACTTAGAGGTCTTAATTCCTTCTGAGGTACTTGAGTTCATTGCCTCTAATGTGCATTCTTCGATTAGAGAACTAGAAGGTGTTTTGGTCCAAGTTGTTGCACAATCCCAACTAGAACAGGTTTTACCGAGTATAGAATCGGTAAGTCGTTTATTGTCTAAGCTTGGTAAATTAACTAACTCACCTAATTTTGAGATGGCTAAGGAGTCTTCTTTAGATAAGGTAAAGTCTATGGATGATGTTATTGTGCTAGTGTCTGATTACTTTAATTTAACTAAGTCTGATTTAACTGGTATTAAACGTTCGCGAGATATAATGTTACCTCGTCAGATATGTATATATATATTACGGAATGATTTTGAATATTCTTTTGAAAAAATAGGCAAGGCATTTGGTGGCAGAAACCATACAACTGCTATGCATGCTTTTAAGAAAGTAAAAAAACAAATTAAGAAAGATTCGAAACTGTTAATAAACACAAATGAACTGCGTAAATTAATTGGAGTATAAAATATGAAAAATTTATATTATAGACCGAACCCTAGTTTTTCTAACTCTCGGTCACATTCAAATAGAAATTCTGAACTTAATGGATCTTCCGGAGGGGTTAAATTGATTATATTTTTGATATTTGCTTTTGTACTTTATAGTATTTTTTCAGGTTCAGACCCTGCTAGTTCTGGAGTTACCGGTTATCAGGGTTTAAGTTTGTCGAAGGCAGATGGAAATATTCGAGTTTTAGACAATCAAAACAAAGTATTGGAAAATATTACATACCCTTTTGAATTCAAGCCGGGGTACACATTACTGACCTCCACGAAGGCCTCTGCGATTTTGTCTTATAATGGTTCTCTAACTTTTAGATTATCTCCTAGTAGCAAGTTTAGTTATGATAGTATTGAAGGTAATCTAAAACAGCCTGATTTAAACTTTAGTTTGACTAGCGGCCAGGTATGGGTGAGTAATAACTTTCCCGTTGTTGACAGTCCAATGATTAAAATTGCAGCTAATTACTTGTCTGTAGATGCTAAGAGTTCTTCTTTTAATTTGAAAAGTGCTTTACCAGAATCAATTTCTGTTTTGAGTGGGAATTTATTGGTGACTATTCTCAATGACTCAGATAAATCCGTGTTGGATCAAATTAAATTAGATTTAGGCAAACAGTTAACACTTGATAATGAAAGTTATAACAAATTTAAAAATAGAGAGGTTGCTTCTGTGATTTCTACTTTGCAGGCTAATTTAATTAAATCGCCCTGGTATAAATGGAATGTGGCACTTGACTCTAATAATGTCTATACTGCCTTTTCTGAATTTGAGGAGCAGTTTAAACTAGCACAAGTTTCTGACTCAGAAAGTATTTTGGACTCTGAACTTTTAAACTCTGAATTATCTGAACAAGAGGTAACTCAAACTCAAGCGATTCAAGAGAAGCAAATATTGGACCCTAATATACAACCTGTAGTTTTGCTTCCAGAGCAAGGTGTGGTTCAAACCGAAGAAAGAGTTATTTTAAAAGGTACGGTGCCAGTTAATACAGAAAAGGTGATGGTGATATCTTATGATGAAAAAGAGCCACTTCCATATGTTTTAAAGGAGTTTAAGCCAGGTACTAAGACTTTTAAATATTATGCTAGTTATGATCCTGGCATAGGTAATGTTTTGGTTGGAAAAAATAAATTTGATATAGTTGCAATTTTTGCTGATGGCTCTCAAAGTCCTAAAACAACTTTTGAATTTGAATATGTTGATAAAGCTCAGCTTGCAGCAGCTCAGGCTCAAAATGGTCTTAAGCAGGAGGTAACTATAAGTCCACTTGAGAACACAAGCCTTGCGATTACAACAGATCCTGATTTGTTATCTATTAAAACACTTAATGGCAAGGCTTTTGAAGATGGCTTTGAACTGGATGCCAATAGAGGTTTCCTTCAAGGTACTGCCTCTAAGGAAGTTAAGGCCTTGTTTGTAAATGGATTTAAATTAACTAGATTTACTGCAAATTCAGGAAGTTTTCACTATATCATGTCTCCAAGTTTTGGCACTTTGAAAGTAGGTGCGAATAAACTAGAAATTTATGGGATTTTAAATACCGGTACAAAAACCCCTGTCTTGAGTGCCACTGTTTACTACCAGCCATAAGTTTAGAGATATTTTTGTTTGTTAATATTGTGTTGAGCATTAGATTTAGAAAATACAGTTTCCCCATTTGATGCCTTGGAGAGATAAAACCAATACTTGCTGCTTTTTGGGTTGAGAGCTGCATAAATGCTTTCATATCCTGGGTTTGCTATAGGAGTTGGGGGTAGCCCTTTGTTCTTTCTTAAATTATAGGGGGAGTCTGCTTGTAAATCCTGGAATGTAATTTGATTGTTATCTTTTAGATATAGTAAGGCGGCATCTATACCAAGCGTCCACTCATTTTCTAGGCGTTTCCAAATAATCCCAGAGACTAGTAGTTTGTCTTTTGGTGATTTGACCTCTTTTTCAATTAAGGAAGCAACTATGATAGTTGAATATAGGTCTTTTCGTGGAAGCTGTTTTAATTTCTCTTGGTAATCGCTTGGTAACTTATTACTAAAATTATCTAACATTTTTTTTAGTAACTGATTGGGATTGTTATTGTTTAGATCTAAATGATATGTATCTGGGAATAAGAGGCCTTCAAAGCTTTTTAGGTTGTTCAATGATTCTACTTCAAATATTTTATGTTGAATCTCACATTTTTGGAGACATTGGCCAGGGGCTATAGCTTGTATTTCTGTTGTTTTTAGCCCTTCAGGTATTAGGATGACCTGAGTGTTTGACTGATATTTTTGTAGTATTGTACTAATTTCTTGATAGCTAGCATTTGATGGTATTAAGAAGTTACCAGCCATTAATTTGTTTTCTTCTTCTTGAGTTTTTAAGTAGGTCTTAAATAAAATTTTTGACTCTATTAAGTCTTTTTCTTTAAGAATATCACTAATCATATTTAAACTAGCTCCTTTTGGAATTTGGATTTCAATTTTGGTAGTTTCTGTTTTCCCAATGAAAAGATTACCAAGTATAACCGCAGTTAAAATTAGGATGCTAGGTTTTAACTTAGATGTTTTTTTCTGAGATTGTTTGTAGCTACTTTTATATCTCATTTATTGTAGACCAGACGTTAAGTCTCCTAAAATACCCTTCATATTTTGTGCAGCAACTTCTTGTGATTTTTTAATACCTTTGGTCATCGCTGTTACCATATCTTTTTCTAACTGTGCTTTGAGGTCTGCATCTATTACATCTGAATGAATTTCTACAGACTGTGGTTGTTGTTCTGCATTGAACTTAATTGTTACTAGCCCTTCAGAGGCTTCAATTATCATTTTTTTTAGTTCGTCTTGTATTTTCTTAGCTTGTTTTTTTAATTCCATCAGTTTCTTTATGTCTTTAAACTTTCCAAATGCATTCATTTTATTATGTTATTAATTTACCTTTAACATTCTATGAAAATTTCTCTTGATTTTCAAGGGATGTTCTTGTAGTGTAGATCTACTTTTAAACACATTCAATAGCAAATTAAGGGTATGAAAAGTATAAAATTAGAATTTTCGCTTAGAGATAAGACGCAAGATGCAAATGCATTACGTGCAGATGGTAAAGTACCGGGTGTAATCTATGGTCCGGAGCTTAAAAATACTGTTGTTTACATACAGCATCAGGATTTACGCAAAGCCTACAATTCACCAAATGACAACCTACAGGTTGAGTTTGAGCTAGATGGAAGAACTCATATTGGTTTATTTAGAGATGTAAAAGTAGACTACCTTATGGATAAAATTACACATTTTGATGTTTTTGTTCCGAAAGAAAGTGCTTCCATGCTATTCCATATGCCTATTCAATTTACTGGCCAGTCTTTGGCTGTTAAAAATTTAGGTGCAGTTTTAGAACAGTATATGGAGACTATTCCAGTGGAGTGTACTTTGGCTAACTTGCCGGAAGTTTTAGAGGTGGACATTTCACCTTTGGTAGAATTAGGTTCAATTATTAAAGTCAAGGACCTATCTATACCTGAGAATGTTCAGTTTAAAACTGCAGATTCTCACTCTGTAGTGGCTTCTAAAGCTCCTAAGCGAGTTGTTACAGTTGTCGAGACTCCAGTTGGAGGAGTTGCTGAGGGTGATGCAGATGAATCTGCTGACTCTACCGCAAGCTCCGAAGAGACTGCAAGTGAATAACCAGTGGTTTAGAGCTTTATAAATATCTTGAAAATTTAGTCCACTTACGGTGGACTTTTTTCTTAAATGGATTGTTTTTTTGTCTATTTTAAGCTATAATAAAAACAAAAACTATGACTGAAAAAGATTTTTCTTCTGTGCCAAATTTAGATGAGACTTCAAGTAAGGTTTCTGATGTTTTGGATACTATTCAAGAATCTGCTGAACCAGAGCAAGAAGAAGATGTAAGTGTGCTAGATGAGTTGGGATTAAGTCCTTTTGAGGTGATAAAATATTTGTTAGTTTTCATTGTATTATTTGGAGGAATGATTTTTGGAATTTATAAGGTTTATGTTTGGATTTTCCCCAAAGATACGAGTGTAGTTCAGATCTCACCTCAAGTCAGTAATCAGCACGTTGTGGAAGATATTAATGAACCTGTGAATTCTGACGTCCCATTAATCCCAGTTACCGATGAAACTAATAGTGAATTAGGTGACGCTTCTTTGAAAATTGTTTCGAATGCAATTCCACTAATATATGAAGTTCAGGAATCTAAAGTTGTCGATGCTTCTTTGGCAAATTATATTAGGTCTTATAGAAGAATCAGAAATATATACAATATTAATTTAAATGACTATTTAGATGCGAGTGCCGATAGAGCTACAGCTTACTTTCAATATGTAAACCAATATGAGGCGGCATTTGTAGATTTAAGATTTGTCATTGCTAATTTAGAAAAGGAATTGAGTTATTTTGAGCAAATAGTAAATGATGTAATACTTGAGGTTGAAACTCAGGAACAGGTATTCTTTAATATGCTAAATGACCTGGAAGACTCTTTGTTAAACGAGACATTGAATAAATTCCAAAATTTATCTTCCAAGAAAAGTAAGTTAACTGCAGAACTAAAGGCAAGGCAGGCCATTTATAATAGAATTGCTGATAATCTGCAAGCTATAGAGAGGAAATTAGAAGCTATCAAATTGAATAAAGATGCACTTGTTAAAGGTGTAACCATTACGAATGTACAGGGAGTTGATTTAAATTTAGTTGACTAATGTCCATATGTTATCTTGTGAAAAGCTTATTAAAAAAATTGAAAAACTAGAGTTAGACTTTAATATAGCTAGAATAAAGACAGCCTTTGAATTTGCTGCTTCTGCGCATGAAGGCCAGAAGCGTTTTAGTGGAGAACCTTACATAGTACACCCTGTAGAGGTAGCTATAAGAGTCCTCGACTTTCATCCAGATGAAGATACAGTAGTAGCAGCTTTATTACATGATGTTTCTGAAGATACAGATAGAACCTTGGATGAGATAGAATCAATTTTTGGCCCCGGTGTTAGAAGTTTGGTTAGAGGCATGGAAAAATTATCTCAGGTGAGGTCTAGAGTTAATGAGCCAGAAGTAGAGAACTTGCGTAAGATGTTTGTTTCTATGGCATCTGATTTACGTGTGATTTATATTAAACTCTGCGATCGTTTACATAATATGGAAACACTTCAATATGTTAAGCTAGAGAAACAACTGCGAATTGCAAAAGAGACTATGGATATTTATGTACCAATAGCTTCGAGAATGGGTATTTATAAAATTAAGGCACGTTTAGAAGATTTGTGTTTTCAATATTTAAACCATGATTTATACAAAGTACTGCATGAGCAGCTGGCATCTTATACTAAACAAAATGTTAACTTCATTAATAAGGAAAAAGAAACCTTAAAGAAGTATTTACAGAAGATTGGTTATAAATGTCAGGTCTCAGCTAGAATTAAAAATATTTATAGCATTTACAAAAAACTTAAGAAAAAGGGCAAAACTATTGTTTCTGATATCTACGATGTGTATGCGATCCGTGTGATTTTGCCAGATGAACAGGAAGACAAGATTTATCAAGTTTTGGGTGACATTCATCGAAAATGGACGCCTTTAGCAAATAAATTTAAGGACTATGTAGCTGTTCCCAAGCCAAATGGATATCAGTCCTTGCATACAACAGTTGTTGGACTTGGGTATGGTGAATTCAATAGGCCTGTAGAGATCCAAATTAGAACCGAAGCTATGCATGAACAATCTGAATTTGGTAGTGCTTCACACTGGCTGTATAAATATCATGAGGATCCTGAAAAATACCAAAATGAGGCTCAGGTTGACTGGTTGCGGAATTTAAAAGATGTTGAATCTAAAATTGAAAGCAACTCTGAATTTATGGAGAGTTTGCATATGGATATGTTTAACGATAGAATTTTTGTTTTTACACCTAAAGGTGACGTTAAGGACTTACCGATAGGCTCGACTCCTATTGATTTTGCGTATGCAATTCATTCAGATGTAGGCAATACTTGTGTAATGGCTAAGGTTAATGATGCTGTTGTGCCATTAGATAGTGAAATTAAGAATGGAGATGTGGTTTCTATAGTTACAAAAAAAGATGCGGGACCTAATCAATATTGGTTAAGTTTTGTTGTTACATCGGAGGCCAAGGCAAAAATTAAACATTTTTTAAAAAATGTTGATCCAGATAAAAATTTAAAGTTAGGTCGTGAGCTTATAAATAAATATTTAGGTTCTATTGGTAAACCACATCTAGATGCTGACTTGTTGATTCTTAAAAATTTTGATGGACAAACACATAGTTTAAAGGAACGTCAAATTTTACTTGAAGAAGTAGCCACAGGTAAAACCTCTATTAAAAATTTTGTAAAAAAGATCTATCCACTTAACAAAATTGCTAAGGCTTCAAAGAAGGTCAGGGTAGTTGCTGAAGAAATTAACCCACATAGGGACATCTTAATGGAGGGTGAGGAGTTAGTTGTGCCTATGAAGCTTGCTAAATGTTGCAAAATTGGATTTCCTAACCCAATTGCAGGCTATGTGACACGAGGCTCTGGAATTACTGTTCACTTGAATAGCTGTAAGGTCTTTCAAAATATTTCTGAGGATCGTAAAGTTAAATTAACCTGGAAAGATATCGTTGTTACAGATGAATATGTTGTGGATTTAGAGATTGAATTTAAAGATAGAATAGGTTTGTTAAAGGATGTGGTAGCCTTAATTGCAAAATTTGGTTTAAATATTTTGGATATCAATTTGACTAAAGACAAAAATGGACACAAAGTTTTAAAACTTTTTAGTTTGACTGTTTCAGACTATGACCAATTAGTGGGTTTAATCATGAAGTTAAATACTATTGAAAACGTTGTTAAAGTTTCTAAAATTAATACTTAGGCCATATTGCATTTCTAAGAGTACTTTAAAGAGCTCTTCGATTTGAGACTCTATTTTAGTTGAAGTTTTAAGTTGAATAGCTTGGTTAATGTTGTGGGCTTGGTAATAACGAATAGTTTTTAGAGTGTTTAAATCAATAGTTAAAATGGAGTTGTCATTTTTATTTACGATGACTCCATTAATACTTATATAAAATAAGTTAGCTTGTTTTAGGCTGGGATCTATTTGAATTAAATCTAATGCATCTGCCAACTTTATAAGCAGTAAAGCTAAATTTTTTTGGTAGCTGTATTGATTTTCAATAAAGTTTTGCATAATTGTAAAAGCTTTATCTGACTGCAAATCTTTAAAAGCCTTGAGGAGTATATGTGTTATTTTTTGCTGATTTTTGAACTCATCTAAATCTGTGATTGTTTTGGAATGTTGAGTCTTGTTAATTTGCGATATATTAATGAGGTTTTGACTTTCTATAAACTGTGCATTGATGAGATTGAGTCTTTGAAATTTGCCATGTTTGCTTGATCCATATTTCCTAAAAGACTTGGCTGCAAAACTAAAAAAACCTCTATTTTTGGAAAGTGCAGTGACTATACTTTTATTGTCTTTGTATTCACTAACTCTTAGCACAATAATATCATCTGTAAAAAATTTGCTCATTAGAATTTATTCATCAATGTGTATTGGGAGTGTTTTTAGGTGTTTATTCGTTGTTAGAACGCTACATATAAAGCCAATGATTGTTGTAGCTGCTAATTGAAGAGCGAGGTTGCTCCAGTGAGGACTAAAATTTAAATTTATTTGAGTTAGACTTTCCAGCGAGAAAAATAGGCCCATTCCAATACTGGTTGATAGGAGTCCAATAATCACACCTTCTAGGATGTAAGGCAATTTGATTGTTTTGAGGTTGGCACCCATAAACTTCATGATTACGAGTTCTTTTCTGCGATTTTGTAAACTTGTTTTAATAGATGTGAAAATTATAATTGTCGATGAAATTAAAAAACTAACTATCAGTAGCTTGGTAATTGAATCAATTATCTTGTTTATATTAAGAATCCTTTCTATAACTTGGCTAATAGTTTCTTGGTTTTTGTTTTTAATTCGATCTGATATTAGATAATTTTTAAAGTTTGAGTTTTTAATATCGTTTATTATTTGTTGCCCAGTTTGCAAATTAATGCTTTTAAATTTAATGCTGTATGGTAGTGGATTTTGAATTTGCATAGACTTCAGAATTTCTATTGTTTGTGGATAATACTCGTTAACTTTGTCCAAGGCGATGTTGGGTGTATTGAGTTTAATATCTGTAACTTGTGGGTTGGTTTTTAAGAGAGTTTGTAGGTCGTTGATAGTGGAGACAGGTGTGTTTTGCTGCAGAAAGACTTGGAACTCAATTTTTTGATCAATTTTTTTTAAATACTCCTGTGCCGTAACATTGACCGCTTGTAATATATTAAAAATCATTATGACTAAGGAGATAGTCAAAATAGTTGCCACTGCCATGAATTTATGGCGCCAAAGATTTTTGAGGCTACTTACAAGAGTTTTCATGCAATTGTTTTTTTAATATACTACTTTTATAGATTTCTGGCTTATAGCTTTTAAGCCTAATGATCTGGGCACTAGAAACTTTTTTAATTGCTTGGAGATTGGCTTTTTGATCATAGCCAAGACATATGATATCTGGATTGTATTTTTTGAGAATATTTAATTTATCTTTTTTGTCACCTAGAACTACTAGATTGGCAATTGCGAGTTTTTCGATAGCTTGCTTACGGTCTTGCTCGTTGTGCCAACAACTATGTTTGAGATTAATGTCTCTGGCAATGACTGTGATTAAGAAATCACCATGTTGTTTGGCTTGCTTGAGATAGTCTATATGTCCCTTGTGTGTTACATCGAATGTGCCAAAGGTAATTACTGTTTTCATAGTAAAAGTTCAAGTGATAGTAATAGGATTGTTATGCTAGCACCAATTATGATTATGTTTTGCCAGTTATAGACTGGTTTAGCAAGATTTTTGGCTGTTTTGATTTTAATTGTGGTAATTGTGTAAAGCACAAAACTAATAAAAAATGGAATGTCTAAAACCTCCACTATGAGTTTTAAGCCTGTCTGACCAGTTTTTATATATAGCATGCCAAAGGTAATATGTATGACCCCAAATGCAAACATGCATGTAAATAGAATTTCTTCTAAGAATATTAGTTGTTTGTTGAATTTGTGTATTTTCATAAATTTATTTTACAAAGTCTGCTAAGGATAGTAAAGTTTTAGTGATTTAAATTATAGAATAAATGGATATTCAAAAAATAGAACATTTAGCTATGTTAGCTCGATTAGATTTAGATACAGCTCAGAAACAACTTTTGTTGGATGATTTACCTGCAATTATTGAATATATGGATGTTTTAAATGAAGTTGACACAACTAATGTTGAGCCTACTTATCAGTCTACAGGTTTAATGCACGTAACTCGAGAAGATCAAGTTGATCCAGATCAAAATATGGGGCAAGCTTTGTTGCAACATACTAAGCACGAAGTTGTCAAAGATCAAATTAAAGTTAAATCTGTTTTTAATTAAAGAATATGTTAGAAAATTTTACTATAAGAAAGTTAATTGATGGTTATAAAGCCTCTGAATTTTCTGTATCAGAAGTTGTAGAAGCTTATTATGAACGCATAGCAAAGCTCAACCCTGAGTTTAATGTTTATGTGAACTTGTCTCGTGAGCAGGCTTTAGAGCAGGTGTCTCGTATGTCTAGTTATGATACTGATAAAAGTTTGTTGTATGGTGTCCCAATGGGTTTAAAGGATGTTTTTAGTTTAAAGGATGCTAAGTTAACTGCCTGTTCGAAATTACTTAAAGATTACAGGCCATCTTTCACAGCTCCTAGTGTACAACGCTTGCTTGATAATGGTGCTGTGCCGCTTGGGATGCTCAATACAGATGAGTTTACCTGTGGGGCATCTTCAGAAAATTCCTGCTACGGCCCAACTTTAAATCCATATAATAAAAAAATGGTAGCTGGTGGCTCTTCTGGAGGTTCGGCTGCTATGGTACCTTTGGACCTAGGTGTGTTTGCAACTGCAACAGATACTGGGGGTTCTATTCGTCAACCTGCCAGTTTCTGCAATGCTGTTGGTCTTAAACCAACTTATGGGAGAATTTCACGTTCTGGTGTTATTTCTATGGCCTCTAGTTTCGATACCATAGGCCACACCACAAAGACTGTAGAAGATAGTGCGATAGTTTTGCAGGCTATGGCTGGTGTTTGCAAATATGATTCAACTACTGTTGATAAGCCTGTAGATAACTATCTGGACTATTTAGCTAAGGGAGTCAAAGGATTAAAAATTGGTTTACCACAGGAATACTTTTCTGATGCCTTGGACCCAGAGGTCAAAAAGATTGTTTTAAAAGCTATAGACAACTTAAAGGCACAGGGTGCAGAAATTGTAGAGATCTCTTTGCCATACACTAAATATGGTGTTGCGGTTTATTATATTGTTTCACCCTCCGAAGTTTCTGCAAATATGCACAGATATGATGGGATTCGATATGGTGAATTTGCAGCGGAAGGGGTGACTGATTTGTACAGTTATTATACAAAGACGCGAGGGGGTGGTTTTGGACCAGAAATGCTAAGAAGAATCATGATGGGAACTTTTTGTTTGAGCTCCGAAAGTTATGAGGCCTACTATATTAAAGCTCAAAAAGTTAGAACTTTAATTATTGAAGATTTTAAAAAGGCTTTTGAGAAGGTAGATGTTATTTGCTCTCCTGTTTCACCATTTTCAGCTTTTGAGCTGAATTCTAAGACCTCGAATCCTTTAGAGATGTATTTATGCGATTCTTTAACGATTCCATCGTGTTGTGCTGGGATACCTGGCATTAGTGTGCCTGCAGGTTTTACAGAGGCAAATTTGCCGGTTGGTTTACAGATTCTGGCTCCAAATTTTCAAGAAGGGCTTTTGTTTCAAACAGCTCAAGTGGTTGAACAAGATACTAGGTCATTTGAAAAAGTGCCATCTGTATAGCACAGCTTAACTCATCATTTGTATTGAGGAGGCCAGTTTTGGACTGTTGATCTATTTTGAGGATTTGACTTAGGATAGTGTTTAATTGAGTTTGGGAGATTTTTTGAGCAGTGCGGCTGTGTTTCTGGACGATAAATGGTTTTAAGTTCTCGGTACTTCCGCTTTTAATCTGACTCAGGGTTTTTAGGTGCCAAATAATCATGTATAGGAGTTTGTATGGGTCTGGATCGTGATCGCTTAGTTGTTTATAAAGTTCGAGAGTTCTTTGCTTGTTTACAAAGAGTGTGTCTAAAAATGCAAAGATGCTGGGCGTTTGTTTTATGTCTGTTAATTTATAAAACATTTCGTCTGTTAGTTGGTTGTCTTTACTGTAGGCAATCAGTTGTAGGGTTGTGTTGGTGAGTTTATAGGAATCTTTTTCAAAATTAGTGCTGAGTTGAGTTTTATATTTTGTAGCTAGGCGAGTTGAATGTGTCTTGGAGAGATTTTCAATGATTTTAGTTGCACTTTGCTTGTTGGAGTCAAACTGTTTAACTTCTACAGACTTTAAAAGTTTTGCAAGTTGTTTATCGGTTTTTTTGAGCTTTTGATGCTCTATAAATAACAAGATGGTTGAATCCGCTATCTTTAGTAATTGTGGTAGATATTCTTTTTCAAATTTATCAAGAACATTTTTGGCAATAATTAATTTTTTTTGACAAAGAAAGGGGACTGTTTGTGATTCTAAAATTAGTTTTTGGATGTAAAAATCCTTGTTGTTTTCTACAATTTGAATATCAAAATCATCTTTGTACTTTGCTTTGAATTTTTCTATCCAGGTTTGGCTTTCGTTTATTATTGCAGGAATATTATCCCCATGAAATATGAATATATTTTGACTCATGTCAAAGCTTTAAATTATTAGTCTTTTTAGACTTATGATATAATATGATCTGTAATAAGCCAATCAAAAATGTTTCAATTTCCTTGCTTGATTGTAAACTTTAAAAACTATGCAGCTACTATGGGCCAAGCTGGAGTTGCCCTGAGTAAATTGATAGAGAAAAAATCTAAACAGCATAATGTGCCATGTGTTTTGGCTGTGAGTGCGGTGGATTTAAAGGCGATTTCGCAGGCTGTATCTATCCCTGTGATTTCACAACATGTAGATAGTCAATCTGCTGGAGCATGTACTGGTGCCGTTTTAGCTGAATCTTTGGCTTCTGCTGGAGCTGTGGGTGCTTTAATTAACCATTCGGAGAAAAGAGTTGATACAAATCAAATTCATGCCTATATAAATGCCTGTAAACGAGGTTTTATAGACTCTGTAGTTTGTACAGATAGTTTAGAACAAGCCGTACAGGTGCAAACTTGTAACCCTTCAGCAATTTGTTATGAACCTACTGAATTAATTGGAGGTGACATTTCTGTGGCCAATAGTGATCCCGAGTTAGTCTCTGCTATCGCAGAACAAATTAGTTTACCATTGTTTATAGGTGCTGGTATAAAAACACGCCAAGATGTTATTAAATCATTAGCTTTGGGTGCTCAGGGGGTTTTGGTGGCCTCGGCGATTTGTAAAGTACAAGAGCCAGCTGCAGTATTGGATGAGCTGTTATTAGGTTTTAAGTAATTTAATCCTTTAAGATGAATATCAATGTACACAAGAACTTCGATGTTGCTAATGCAGATATAGAATTTTTAGAGTCTAGAATTATGGACTTAGAAAAGTCCTGTGCAAAAATTTCAGATGAGTCTGTATTGGTCCAATTACATATTTTAAAATTGGATGGTATTAATCATAAAGATAAAATTGAACTTAAGGTTTCCATGCATATCCCTAAGGTGTCGTTTCAGGCGCACACTATGTGTTATAAAACTTCTGAGGGAATAGATGCTATAATTGCGAAATTGAAAAGACAGATAGAAAAATACAAAACGCGTATGCATCTTCAGGACAGAGCTCAGTCCCGATTAGAATTCCGTGATAAGTTTGATTTCAATGAATTATCAGATGAATCTGCTGCAGTATCTACTGAATTTGAGTCTAAGCAAGATGCAGTAATTGATATGATTACTAAGAAAACTTTGTTTTCAGATTTAACTCCTATGACACAAGCCCAAGCTTTGGAGCAGATTAAGGCATTAGGTTTAGAATTTATGGTTTTTGTAAATTTGGAGACTGACCGCTATAATATTATTTATAAACGAGAGCAAAATGCATCTTATGCAATTATTGAATTAGAAACACAAAATGGAATACTTGACCTTTAGTGGTACTGTTGTTAAAGGCTCTGGACTCGGTGCGAAAGAACTTTTTGCAACTGCAAATTTAGAACCAGAGATTGCACCCTTGCAATTACAAGCAGGCGTTTATGCTGCGTTTGTTGAATATAATAAAGTTTGGTATAATGCGGCGCTTTTTTTTGGACATAGAAAATCTGTAGATAATAAACTTGCTTTGGAATTGCATTTAATAAACCAGGATTTGAATTTAGATAATCAGTTATTGAAAGTTGTTGTTTTATCTAAAATTAGGGACGTAGGGCAGTTTTTAGATTTGCAAAGTTTGCGAAATCAAATTAAGCTAGATTTACTTGAAGCTGAAAAAATATGTTGCAAAAATTCAAAAGTTTTATCAGAACTCACTTAATTTCGGATCAATCTTCTATATTGAGACTGTATCACAATCTTACAGCATGGTTTTGGGCTTTAGTTTTTTATTTTCCAGCACGTCGTATGCACGTGATTGCGGTGACTGGGACGAATGGTAAGACCTCTTGTTGTAATTTGTTGTATCAAGCTTATAGTAAGTTAGGGATTAAGACTTCTATGTTGTCTACTGTTAATTATGCAATAAATAATCAGGTTTTTGACAATAAGCAGAAAATGTCTACCTTACCTGCTTTCAAATTAAATCGATTGTTGCGAAAAATGTCTAGGGCTGGTTCTCAGGTTTTAATCATCGAAGCCACTAGCCATGCTGCTTGCCAGGGGAGGTTAAATGGTATTAAGTTTGACCAATTGATTTTCACTAATTTAGGTCATGATCATTTGGAATATCATGGTAGTTTTGAGGCCTATAAAAAGGCCAAAATTAGTTATTTAAATAAATTGAAGCCAAAGTCTGTATTTGTTTATAATGCAGATGATAGCTATGCTCAGGATTTTGTAGATAAAGCGCCAGTTGCTGTAAAGACTCAGAGTTTTGGTTTCAGCTTGAATGCTAATGCATGTATTAGTAATTTAGAGGAATCTTTGGATTCAACCAAGTTTGACTGTAATTTGAATGAAGCGAAATTATCTATGCATATACGCCTGCTAGGTAGATATAACGCAATCAACATTGCGGCGGTTGTTTTGTCTTTAAAGGAGTATGGCTTCGAGTTAGCAGAGATTCAAAATGTTATCGGAGATTTAAGGCCTGTTGCTGGGCGTTTAGATGTTTTAACTAAGGACTTGAAAACTTTTATTTTTGACTATGCGCACGATACTGAGAGTTTAGAAAATTTGTTGCAGTTTGTTTCCCAGCATAAAACAGGAGAGCTCTGGGTTTTATTTGGTTGTACGGGTGGCAATCGAGATAAAGTTAAAAGACCTAAGATGGGTACAGTTGCTGAAAAATATGCTAATAAGATTATTCTTACAAACGATGACCCATATAATGAAGACCCAGTGGTAATTATTGCAGATATTTTGGCGGGGATACAGAATCATGGGAACGTTATGCAAATTGTAGATCGATCTGAGGCAATTAAGTACGCCTTGGAGAATATGCAATCAAATGATGTTTTGGTGCTAGCGGGCAAGGGGGGTGAAAAAGTAATTGCAATAGGAGAGGATTTGATTTGTTTTGATGAGAAACAAATCGTTTTAGATTTTTTTAACGATCGAATTTAGTATATGCAGCAATCTGGTATTTTGTGTTTATATAAGCCTGTAGGT
Source organism: uncultured Candidatus Peribacteria bacterium (assembly GCA_964451705.1). Taxonomy (GTDB): domain Bacteria; phylum Patescibacteriota; class Gracilibacteria; order UBA1369; genus CAYYFV01. The sequence continues at coordinate 48,487 of CAYVIV010000001.1, forward strand.
ATTTCTTCTTTTAAGGTCTTATCTAGTCTTAAGAAGAAATTTAATACTAGAAAAGTAGGCCACATGGGCACATTGGATCCTTTGGCGGAAGGCATTTTACCCGTAGCAGTAGGTAAATATACGCGTTTAATTCCATATATAAATTTACTTCCTAAGCTTTATGAATTAAAAATATATTTTGGAGCAGAGTCCAAGACTTTGGATTCCCAAGATGTGGATTTAAAAGCACTTAGTTATTCTAAAGTTGGACTTGATTTAAATGAAATCAAGCTGCAACTTGAATCTTTTTGTGGGACTATAATGCAGGCTCCACCGGCATTTAGTGCAGTCAAGATAGATGGGCAAAGGGCTTACACTTTAGCTCGTGAAGATAGTTTGCAGGATTCTGCTATGAAAAAGCGAGAAGTTGTTATGTTTGATTTTAAGGTTTTGGATTGGCAGAATCCAGTTTTAACTTTGCAAATATCCTGTGGTTCGGGCTTTTATGTACGTAGTTTAGTTAGAGATTTGGCACAGCAACTTAAGCAAATTGCATTTATGTTAGAACTAAAGAGGTTAGCTGTGGGTGGTTTTAATCAAAAAAATGCCTCAACTGAGCAAAATATTGAATTGCTGGATTTAAAAGATTTTATTTCTTATAGTCAAATTATAGAAATAACTAACGAAGAGGCCGCTGCAGTTAGAAATGGAATTACTAGTTTTTTCTCACACTTAGAGGATGGCGTCTACTTAGTGAAATCTGAGAGTGACTATTTAGCTTTAGTAGATATTCAGGAACAAAAAATTAATTTAAAGAATTTATGTTAAGTCTACAATTATTATTTTTGATTTTTTCGAGTCTGATATTTATTTGGATTATGTATTTCGGCTTTTTTAAATTTGGACTTTTAGATAAACCTAAAAAACATGGTTTTTCACGAGCGGCAGTACCTTATAGTTTTGGCAGTGTTTTATTTATTCTATTTGTTGTTTTAACTCTATTTTTTAACCCAATTAGTTTTAAATTACTTGCTTTGTTAACTAGCTTATTGATTTTAGTGCTGACTTGTTTTTTAGATGATTTTAAAGACTTAAATCCGTATTTAAGACTAACCATTCAAGTGGCTTGTGCTGCAATAGTTGTCTTTTCTGGTATTCGAGTGTTGGAGGTTTCTAACCCTTTTGGATCGGCTCCAATTGTTTTGAATGGATTTTCATATGTATTAAGCATTTTTTGGATAGTACTTTTAACAAATTTAATTAACTTTTTGGATGGTATTTCTGGATTGAGTTCTGGAGTCTCTAGTATTGGTTTTTTTACCATCTTTGCTTTGGCATCTATGAATGCTGTACATATTACGGATCAAAGCCTGCTTATTAGTTTGAGTTTAATTGCGGCTTTGTTAGCGTTGGTGGGCTTTGTGTTAGAAATTCCTTTAAAGCAGCCTAAGGTGCTATTAGGGGACTCTGGCGCCATGTTCTTTGGCTTTTTGTTAGCTTGTTTATCTATGATTAATGGAGGCAAGTTAGCAACCTTGGGTTTGGTTTTGTTAGTTCCAATTTTTGATGGATTGTTTGTGATATTTTATAGAATTTTCATTAGAAAATCTCCTGTAACAAAAGATGCAAATCACTTGCATCATAAATTACTTGAGATTGGATTTTCACGTTTGCAAATAGTCTTTTTTTACGTTGCAATAACTAGTGTTTTCGGCTTTTTATCAATAATAGCATGGAATACTCAGTTGAAATTTGTTACATTTTTTTTAGTAGCCTTAATGTTGAGTGTTTTGTTTAGAATAACCTGGAAAAAGCATGGACTTAAAAGAAGAAATTAAATCTCGAATTTCGATAGTGGATCTTGTATCTTCATATGTAGAACTGAAAAAAGCTGGACGCAACTATAAGGGATTAAGTCCTTTTACAGATGAAAAGTCTGCTAGTTTTCTTGTTTCTCCAGAAAAAGAAATTGCCTACTGTTTTTCTACCAATCAAGGTGGAGATATCTTTGCTTTTTACCAGTTAGTGGAAAATGTATCTTTTATTGATGCCTTAAAAGCATTGGGCCAAAGGGCCAATTTAGATGTTTCTAAATATGAGTTATCGGAAAATAAATCTAAGGCGCAAGCATCTAATGTTTTAATTGCTATTCATGAGAAGGCTCAAGATTTTTTTACTACAAGCATTAATACAGTAGCCTCGAAGAAGTATGTGGATTATTTAATTTCTAGAAATTTTGATAAGGCAAATATTTCAAAATTAGGTTTTGGTGTTTGTAATTTACATAGAGGTACTGGTTTAGGTGAATATCTATTGAAAGAAGGTTTCACCGTAGATCAAATTCTAGAGTCTGGTTTGTGTTACTTGAATAAGTCAAACAAGCTCTTTCCTAAGTTTTATGAGCGCCTTACATTTCCTATTCATAATGCGAAGGGAGAGCTGGTTGCTTTTGCAGGTAGAACTTTAGAGTCAAACCCTAAGCTTGCTAAATATATTAACTCTCCAGAGACTAGTATTTATAAAAAGAATTCGATTCTATATGGTTTTGATACGGCGAAGAATTATGTACGAAAGATGGATTATGTATTACTAGTTGAAGGGTATTTTGACCAAATTGCCTGTAGATTAAATGGATATGAGAATTGTGTTGCTGTTTCCGGTACAGCTTTAACAGATAAGCAATTGGCTTTGTTAAAGAGGTTTACTAAAAATTTGTATTTTTGTCTTGATTCAGATGCAGCCGGATTGCGTGCTTTGTATAGAGGTGTTGTTATGGCAATTCCTTTGGGTTTTAATATAAAAGTTGTTTCGCTTGGTGATTACAAGGACCCTGCAGAGGTTTTTGAGTCAGATAAGCAATTTTTTCCAAAAGCAGTAGAGCAAGCTAAAGATTTTTTTGATTTTTATATTAACCATAATTATTTATCTCAAACTGCTGATAAAAAACAGGACCCGACTTTTATTAAAGCTTTTGTTTCTGAATATCTAGATGTGGTTAAGATTTTACCAGATGAGTACATTAAGGATTTTTATTTGAGAATGTTGTCTAGAGCTACATCTTTAAGTTACGACAGGTTGCAATTATCTTTGAGGAGTTTGAAGCAGACGCAGCCTGTATCACGTTCACATAGCGATTTGAATTCTACTCCTGCCAACAAAAAGAGGCAAAAGTACTCTTTGGAAGATTTTTTTTGGACATATTTCTTTATGACCGAAGATCCGTTGACAGCAATTGCTGACTTTAAGGATCTTTTAGCAGAGATACTGGAGCAAAAAGAGCTTTACAAACAGTTTGTTCTTAATTATAATAGCCAAGATTTGAATAATGCTGATATTCCTGAGCAGTATCGGATAATTGGCTTAGAGTTAGAAGGCTCAGGTTTAGATGTTGACCGTTTTGATTTTCAAACAGAACTAGTTCAACTTCTTACACGTATGAAAAAAAATTATAAACGTAGTCGCCTTAGAAATATTAAAATGCAGTTAACGAACTGTTCACCCAAGGAGCAATTACGTTTGCTTAGTGATTATAAAAATTTAATGTCCCTTTAATATATGGCTAAAGTCAGAAAATTTATTACGCATCACACCGATGCGAAAATCAAACAGTATCCTAAAGAGGTTCAGGAATTGATTAAAAAGGGTAAACAACAGAAATTTGTAACAGTAAAAGAGGTTTACAGAGCCTTTCCAGAAGCAGAAAAGAATTTATTAGTACTGGATGAGATATGTGAATTATTTTTTGATTTTGGGGTGGAGGTTTTAGAAGATTCTAAAATTAAATCTTTCGATGTTAATTTAGATGTAGATGAAGTTAAAAAGAAACAGGAATTAAAAGCCCAAAAGCTTGCAGAGAAGACTGTTAAAGATATACAAAAACAAGAAAAGAAATCCCAACAGGCAAAGGAGCCATCCGATGAAGACATGGAGCAAATAGAAGAGCAACAAGAAAAAAAAGAGATGATAGATGTTAAAATGTCTGAAATCTCTAATGATAGTATTCGCATGTATCTTTGTGAGATAGGTAGGGTGCCTCTGTTGACTGCTAAAGAAGAGGTTGATTTAGCAAAGGCTATTCGTAAAGGTGATCAAAATGCTAAAGCAAAATTAGCAGAAGCTAATCTAAGGTTAGTGGTTTCGATTGCTAAAAAATATATAGGTAGGGGCTTAAGCTTTTTAGATTTAATTCAAGAAGGCAATATGGGTCTATTCAGAGCTGTAGAAAAGTTCGATCCAGATCGAGGGTATAAATTTTCTACATATGCTACCTGGTGGATTCGTCAGGCTATAACTAGAGCAATTGCAGATCAAGCACGAACGATTAGAATACCAGTGCACATGGTAGAAACTATCAATAAACTCACGCACACTCAACGTAGGTTGGTGCAAGAGCTTGGTAGAGAACCATTAGTAGAAGAACTTGCTGCTGAGCTAAATTTAGACGTAAAAAAAGTGCGACAGATTATGAAGAATACGCAAGAGACTGTGTCTTTAGACACTCCGGTAGGAAGCGAAGAGGATTCTAAATTGGGTGATTTTATCCCAGATGATGAGAATGCTTCGCCTTCTGAGTCGACTAATAGAAATTTAGTCAAAGAAAATATTCATGCAATGCTCAAATATCTTTCTCCTCGTGAACGTAGAATTATAGAAATGCGATTTGGTTTACTAGATGGAATCGCACATACATTAGAGGAGGTAGGTAAGGAGTTTAATGTTACAAGAGAACGTATTAGACAAATAGAAGCTAAAGTATTGCATAAATTAAGAGAGCACCCAACTTCTATTAAGATTAAGCCATTTTAAATTAATTTAATTATTTACACTATGACAAGTCCGAAAGTTTTTATGGTTACTAAGGAAGGTTTAAAGAACCTTCAAGCAGAGTTAGCACATTTACAAACTGTAAAAAGAAAAGAAATTGCTGAGAAAATTCGTGAAGCAAAAGAATTTGGAGATTTAAGTGAAAATGCAGAATATCACGATGCTAAAAATGAACAAGCTTTAGTAGAGTCAGAAATTTTGAATCTAGAGTCTAAAATTAAGAATTCAAAAATCATTGATAAACCAGCTAAATCTTCTACTATTCAAATTGGTGCGCAAGTGGTTGTGACTAACTTAGAGACAAAAGAAGAGTTAACTTTAGATTTAGTCGGTTCTATGGAGGCAGATGTTTTTAGCAATAAAATATCTAATGAATCTCCACTAGGTGCTGCACTTTTGGACAAAGCTAAAGGAGAGACTGTTTTAGTTGCAGCTCCTAAGGGACTGGTTAAGTATAAGATTGTAAAATTTAGTTAATTTTATACTTTTTTTCAAACTTAAGTATTTGTTTAAAGAATATATATGCCAGGATTGCCGCAAGGATGCCTGGCATTCTTAATATCCATATGTATATTGTGTCATCACCTCGAAAAAAACTTTCTAGGAACCTACAGCTAAAAAATAAAAAACAGACTTGTAGGTAGACATATCCATCGTATTTGTGCCGATATTTTTTATAGAGACGATATGCATAAATGCCAATTATGAGACTGTAAAGGGCTGCGAATAGTTGAGTTGGGTAAATTGGTAGAGTATATTTAACAATTGGTGAATTTACCATTATTCCAAGAAAGCTTTCTGTTATACGACCATAGTTAGCTCCATATAAAAAGTTTCCAATGTTATAGAAGCTTAGTAAGCCTAGGCTGCTGATGGCAAATACATCCGCCCATCTATTAAATAATTCTTGATGTAAAAAACACTGTCTTTTTAAGACTATAAACATTCCAAATAAGAAGCCTATAATAGATATTTCTTTATCACTCCAAAAGGCTATAGCTTTATATAAGTGACTTAGGTCAAAAGAACTAAAAAACACTTGATAATTGGCAACTAAAACAAAAACTCGTCCCATAATTAGACCGCCAATGATAAAAAACACCATATTGTCTAGGAAGAATTGTAGCCTGAGTCTGCTTTTTTTACCGAGCCAGGTCATTAATGTGCTAAATGTAAAAAAACCAACTAGGGTAAAAAATAATAGTGAGCTAATTTTAAATTGACTTAGATTAATTAGATATGGGTTCATAGATTCCAAATTAGGGCTACATACAATACTAGAAAGGTTGTGATTAGATAGATTGATTTTAGTTTATGTACTCGATTTATGAGTAAATCAAATTTGAGTGCGGCTTGTACAAACAGACTAGCAAGAATTGCATATATTATAAACTGACTTTCAAATATATTAAAATTATACTCTAATTTAGTTCCAACTAAATATGCTAAAAAATAAAATCCTAAATAGGCTTGAGTTACTATAAAGACAATATCATAGAGTTTTTTTTCAATTTTTGAGTTTATAGACAGTACATTGGTAAAATCTTTTTTTACATCTAGTTTGTTGCTTTTTAATTTTTTCTTAAAAATTTCTAAAATAGAGTTTTGAATTTTTTTGATTAATATTTGTCGAGTTAAATTAGATTTTGTAGTAAATAGCAAATTTAAAACTTGAATAGCTTTTTGTGCAGGGTTTTTGAATGAAAGCAGTAGCAGACTTGTAGCCTGGGTATGTAGGTTGTTTATTTCTGGCGAATCTTGAAAGTCAAAATTGTCTTTAAAAAGTTGGTCATTCAGGATTTCTTTAATTAAGTCTTTGGCTTGATTTTGCATTTGCTCTTTGTTTTCTGAGTACCTAGTTTTCTCGAAAATATTGAGAGTTTCCTGAAGTTCCGTTTTAGCTGTTGTTTTTAGATAACTATCAAATCTGTTGAGTATATAATTGACCATAGAAATTAAATTTTCGACATAGTCTATTTTTTTACTAACTTTAAATTCTGAGTTCTCCTGTGAGTTTAGGTCTTCTGTTTTGCTTGTATTTTCATTTATGGGTCGTGTTTTAATATTTGCTATGAGTTTTTGTATATTATCTTTGTTTAGCTCAAGCTCTTGATCTGAAAGTTGTTGATCGCCAAAAAGCTCTATTTCTAAATCATATTCCTGCATGAGTCGTCTAATTCCAGACTCCATGTCTTGTGACTCTATGGTGCCTTTAACAGTTTTACTTTCTTTGTTTTTGGCCCTAAACTTGTATTTTGAATAGTGACTTTTGTTGCCTTCGGACTCAGAGACTTCTTTGAGATAGTCTACTTGGAACTGTAATGATTCTAGCTGTTTAGTGGCCTCTGCGGGAGAGTTGGCATTTACAAAACCTGTAGATATTTGGTCTTGATTATTTTTTGCAGAGTATTGATATCGCATTTACTGTATTAATTTTAGAAATAATGGATGTGCTTTGTGAGGCCTAGACTTGAATTCTGGATGAAACTGGCAACCTATATAAAAGGGATGACCTTTGAGTTCTACAATTTCCACCAAGTCAGACTCTAGGTTAATACCACTTACTATCATACCACTTTGTTCTAGTGTTTTCCTATAAAAATTGTTGAATTC
>CAYVIV010000001.1:56002-132966 GCA_964451705.1 uncultured Candidatus Peribacteria bacterium
ATGGTAGCAGGCAATTTTGATTGATTCAATCAGGCTCAAGTAGGCATCTTCTAATGCATTATACTTGCCGACAATACCTACCTTAGCTGTTTTTTTAGGTTTGCTAATTAACTGCTCTAGTTGTGTCCATGGTTTGAGATTCGCTTTGTAATTTTTAATTCCGAGTTTGGTACAGAGTTTTTTGCCAAGTGAAAAATCATGCAAGTGATTTGGGACCTTGTAAATGTTATCAAGGGTTGGCATGGGGATTACATGGTCTACTTTAATGTCTCCAAATAATGCTATTTTTTCTAGATGTTCTTTATCAATTGCTATGTCGGCTCTGGCAATTAAAAAATCAGCTTGAATCCCAAGACTTCTTAGTTCTCTAATAGAGGCTTGTGTAGGTTTGGTTTTGAGCTCCTTACTAGCTGCTAGGTATGGTAGCAGTGTAACATGTATGAAGGCCGTGTTGTTGGCTCCGAGATCATTTCTGATTTGTCGCATTGTTTCTATAAAGTGTGGTCCTTCTATGTCGCCAACTGTGCCACCAACTTCGGCTAAGACTATATCTGCTTTGGATTCTTTATGTGCTGTATAGAGTTTTTCTTTAATTAGATTTGTGACATGGGGAATGATTTGAATGGTCCCTCCTAGATAATCACCCTTACGTTCTTTTTCTAGGACTTCTTTATATATTTTACCACTTGTGATGGAAGAGTTTTTACTAAGTGGTTCGTCTATAAATCTTTCGTAATGACCAAGGTCTAAATCGGTTTCTGCGCCGTCGTCAGTTACAAAGACCTCTCCATGTTGTAAAGGCGACATTGTACCAGGATCTATATTTAGATATGGATCTAGCTTGATAGTGAATACCTTAAGTCCACCAGCCTTAAGCAGTGCTCCCACGGCTGATGTTGTGATGCCTTTTCCTAATGAAGAACAAACGCCACCTGTTATAAATACGAATTTCATAAATTCTAGTTTAGTGTTTGACTTGTTTGTAGCAGACTTCTGGCTTAGACACCAGCTTTTTCTTTGACTATTTCTAGGTTTTGTCTTGCATTTTTACGTGCTTTTTCGGCCCCATATTTGAGGATTTCCTGAAGTTTTTTTGGATTTTTTGCTAGTTCTATTTTTCTCTCGTGTGCTGCTTTAAAATACTCCAGATAAAGCTTAAGAAGTTCTTTTTTAAGATCTGCATAGCCTACACCACCTGCAGTATATTTATCTTTAAGGTTTTGAATTTGTTGAGGGTTTCCAAGCAACTTGTATATTGCAAATATATTACAGCTTTCTGGATCTTTTTTTTCCTCTATTCCTTTGGAGTCTGTAGTAATTTTCATAATGGCTTTTTGGATTTCTGCTTCTGAGCCAAATACGGGTATGTAGTTGTTGTAGGATTTGCTCATTTTGCGACCATCAATTCCAGGTACGTCTTTGGCTAGAACAATTAATTCTTTGGGAATCTTAAATGTGGGTCCATAGGAGTTGTTGAATTTTTTGGCAATTTCTTGTGCAATTTCCAAATGTTGTTTTTGGTCAGAGCCGACTGGTACAATGTCTGGTTGATGAATCAGAATGTCTGCGGCCATGAGTATGGGGTAGCTAAAGAGCCCTAGATTTGGGTCGCGGAGGCCTTTTTGTTTAAAATCTTTCCAGGCATGGGCACGTTCTAAGATGCCCATTGGGCACATGCAGCTTAAGATCCATGTTAGTTCTGTATGTTCTGGCACGTCACTTTGCATAAAAATAGTAGCTTTGTCTGGGTTGGCACCAAGGCTCAGCAAATCTAAAACAAGTTCGTAGCTGAGTTGTTTTACAGACTCTCCATCGTGATTAGTCGTTAAGGAGTGTAGATTGGCAATAAACAAATATGCATCATAACTATCTTGAAACTCTATAGCTTGCTTTAGACTGCCAATATAATTTCCTAAGTGCAGCGGACCTGTGGGTTTTATGCCAGTAATTAAGCTTTTCATAAATAGTTTATTAAATTGTCTTGAGAGGGTCTCGATTAAAACTCCAATCTTTCTTTAAATCAAGTTTATCGATAATAGCAGCTGGACACAAGGAATTAATAAGAATGTTGTGATAATAATAATTGTTCCTTTTATATATAAGTGCTTGGGCAGATTTATAGTTAATTTGATTTTTTCCAAGTAAATTTTCAACTCTTTGAATTTCTTTTGCCTGCTCTGTTAGGCTGCGATGTTTGTGTTCAATTAGAGTTAATTTGCTAAATGGAGGATAGTCATATTTTTTGCGATTATCAATTTCAGAACTGTAAAACTTATGAATATTTTTGTCTTCGAACATAGATAAAATAGGTTGCTCGGGGTTAAAAGTTTGAATTAAGACTTTACCGTCACTAGTTTTTCTATTGGTTCTGCCTGTAACTTGATTGAGTAAGAATAATGTTTTTTCTAATGATCTAAAGTCTGGGATGTTTAGCTGAGTGTCTAAATTAATAACAGCAACCAAGCCAACATTTTCAAAACTTAGGCCAGTGGCGACAATTTGAGTGCCTATAATTATGTCTATACTTGCATCTAGAAGTTTTTGGTGCAATTGATAGTATGAATCTTTTCTCCCCATGCTATCAGAATCAACCCGAACTATATTGGCCTGTGGGAATTTAAGTGCTAACTCCTCTTGAATTTGCTGGACGCCTAGGCCTTTATTGCTGAGCTCGATCGATCCACATTCATGGCAAGTACTTGGCGCTAGCTTTTTGTTATCACAGTAGTGGCATTTGAGAGTTGGGTTGCTATGTTTGTGCAAGGTAAAGGAGATATCGCAATTTGGGCACTTGTCGACAAAACCACAGTCCCGACATTGTTGGTAACTGGCAAAACCTCTTTTGTTACATAGAATGATAGCTTGTTTTTTGGCTTTTAAGTTAGCTTGGAGTTGATTTTCTAATGTATCACTAATAGGATAGTTGCCAAATTTAAGTTGATCGCTCATATTGATAATTTCTATTTCTGGAGCCTCTTGTTTAAAGGCTTTATCTTTTATACTATGATATTGGATTATACCCTTTGTAGCAGCATGGTAGCTTTCTAGGCTTGGTGTTGCAGAGCCCAGTATGCCTAGGGCACTATGAGTTTTGACTAAATGTTGGAATATTGTTTTTGTGTGATACTTGGGTGTGCTTTCTTGTTTAAAGGCACTGTCGTGTTCTTCGTCCATAATAACTAGTCCTAGTTGAGTAAAAGGTAAAAAACAACTTGATCTAGCGCCAATGGCTATTTGTTTGTTGTTATTTTTAATATCTAAGAAGGCTTGGAGTTTTTGGGTTTTATTTAAGCTTGAATTGTAGATGACCACATTGTCATCACCAAAGTGTTGAGTGAACTTTGCCTGGATTTGAGGTGTTAAACTGATTTCTGGTATTAAAATCAGTACCTGTTTGTTTTGGACTAAATATTGTTTTGCAAGCTGTAAGTAGATTTCTGTTTTGCCGCTGCCAGTTACACCATGAATTAAATGTATTTTGCTGGGTTGTTTGAGAATGTTTTCATAAACTTCTTTTTGAACTTTGTGGAGTTTATTTAATGCTTTTAATTTATTTTGGTTTTCTTTGGGGCTTAAGCGGTTTTCAGCTAGCATTTTTAAGGATTTTGGTGTGTCTAGCTGCGGTGGCAGCATTAGATTTATAACTTGAGCCAACTGACACAAAAAATACTTGGCAATAAAAGCTGCAGTCTCTAGTTGATCCTTGCTTAAAAAATCTGCATAAACAATTGAGATAACTGCTCTGCAACTAAATTTGGGTTTGCGGGTTTTGTTTAAAACTATGCCTAGGTACTCCTTATTCTTAAGTGGTACTTTTACTAGGTCTCCAGGATTCAGGTTTTTACTACTTGTGTCACTGTTAGCGCTTGCCTGCTGGTAGACAAACTCATTTTTGACTGGACTTTTTAATGTTGGTAAGCTAATAAGGTAGTACATAGTTTTTTCTTATTATAAGCATGAAAATTAAAAAAGACGAGATAATTAACGATGTTATTCAGCGTCACCCAGAAGTATTGGAGGTATTTTTTGATTATGGTATTTCTTGTGTTGGTTGTGCAAATTCCTATTTAGAAACTATCGAACAAGGTGCAAAGTTACATGGTATTGAAATAGATGAGTTGATGGAGGATTTAAATGATTTTGTTAATTAGTTTGAGTTTATCCTAACAAAATGCAGTTATAGTATGTAGAAACTAAAAAAAAGACCTAGGAGAGCCTAGGTCTTTTTAATATCTTTACTTTCTATTAAGCCAATTTAGAATTGGGGTAGCTATAAACAGCGATGAGTAAGTACCAACTGCAATACCCAATGTGAGAGCTAGTGCAAAGTGAAAGATGTTTTGCGACCCAAGCAACACTAAGGCAAGTAAGGTAATTAATGTGGATATAGATGTGTGTAATGAACGAGATAAGGTTTGAGTAAGTGATGTGTCGCAAACTTTTGAGAGGCTTGTTGTATCCATTTGTTTGAGGTTTTCTCTAATTCTATCAAAAACTACAATTGTATCGTGAACACTAAAACCTATTATAGTCAGTAAGGCAGTTACGAACAGAGTGTCAATTTCGAACTGCAAGAGGCTAAATATTCCAAGTACAATAATTACATCGTGCAGTAGAGCACCGAATGCGGCAAAGCCAAACTTCCATGGATTGTATTGTTTTGGAATTTCCCTAAAGGCAACTGCAATGTAGAGAATAATTGCAGCAAGAGCAATGAGTAGTGATATGATTGCTTTGTTCTTTAAACTGTTAGAAATTAATGGTCCTATTGATTCAAATCTATTTTCTGTAAATTCTAGCTCTGTAGTTGTTTGAATTTGGTCTATTAAGGCTAGATGTTGAGTTTCTGAGAGATAGTTGGTTTTAATTTGAATTGCATTTTCACCTGCTGCAAAGACTGTGGCTTTATCAAATGAGTTTTCCACTGCAAATTCTTGCATTATAGTTTTAATCTCTTCAGTTAGTTCTGGTGTTACCACTTGAGTTTCTAATTCAATCAAGCTACCTCCTTTAAAGTCCAAACCTGTGTTTAGGCCTTTGGTCATAAGTGAACCAAAAGTTACAAGAATTAGGACTGCCGAGACAATACTGAGTTTTTTGCCAAGCTTGCTGAAACTAATAGTTTTACGCTTTTTGAGTTTAAGGCCCATCATCTTTTTATTGTCGATGACTTTATTGTTTTTGATTCCCATTAGCAAGGTTTGTGAAATAACTATTGCAGAAAACATGGAGATTAAAATACCGGCCGCAAGATTTAATGCAAAGCCTCTAATAATAGATGATCCAAAGTAGTATAGAATTCCACAAGTAATTAGTGATGAATAGTTAGAGTCTCGAATAGAAGACCAAGCTTTTTGGAAACCTTCTTTAACCGCACTGGCATATGGCCTGTTGTTTGCTACTTCTTCTTTAATTCTTTCAAAGATTAAGACATTGGCATCGACCGCCATTCCAATAGAAAGGATAATACCAGCAACTCCAGCTAGTGTTAATGTGACTGGGGCAGATAGCAAGAAGGTTAGAAAGAACAGTCCAAAGGTTGCCACTATAAAACTTAGGGACTTTTCTACGAATTTTTCTTTTGAGTTTACAATCCAACTGCAAACTGCAAAATATGCTAACAATGCTATGAGCAGGCTAAGAATGCTCGGTAAGGCGACTTTGATTACAAAGAGTAAAAGTACTGAATACGCAATTAAAGCAGCACTGGCGAGCACACCAGGTACTCTGTATGTATAAATCATATATACTAAGAGTAGTAGTAAACCAATGCTACTGGCTATTAGTGATTGTTGTAGACTTTTGGCCCCTAGGTTTGGTCCAATTGTATATTGGCCTGTGAGCGAAATAGGGGCGGGGATAGCACCTGTGTTAAGATCTCTTGCGAGTAGGTTTGCTTCGTCTATATCAAACGAACCATTTATTTGAGCGACACCTCCAGAGATTTTCTCATTAACTTCTGGGGCAGATCTCAAAATACCACCAACAAAGATTGCAATACGTTTGCCTTTATTGGTTTCGGTTAACTCTTCGAAAAGCTCAGCGCCTTCTGCGTCGAACTCTATAGTAACCATAGGTCGAGCAAATTGATCAAAGGCAACTGCTGCTCTTTTAAAGAATTGGCCGTTGAGGGCAGTGTCTTTCCATTCATCTGGTTTAGTTGAGAAAAATATTTTTTCATATTTGATCTGGTCTTCTGCTGTGACTTCGGTAGTAGACTCAATAATTTCTTGAGCTCTGAGAATTTGGAGACCCTTTGATGTTTCAACAATATTTTGTGAAATTTGATTTACTTCGTTGAGTCCTAATGCAGAGTCTATGGTAGCCTTTTCGTAAGGGCCATAGTTTTTAATGTTATTAGGTAGCAGTCCTGATTTTTCTTTGAATTCTGGATCGTCTGAATACTGTGTAACAGCATCTTCAAACGTGACTTCTCCAGAGTTGAGTTTGGCTAAGACCTCGTTGGCTAAATCCTTTGCTTCGGTTTGGGTTCTTTCAATATTTGCGTCTATATCGTTGTAAGCAATTAAAATTTGTGATGCTTTTACCTCTTTATCTGTGGTAATTTCTCTGTCTACTGTTTGTTTTTCTAGTAGCTTTAAAATAAAATAACCTTTTTGTTCTTGGAATTTACCATTGTTAAAAACTAAGCCTAAGTCCGCCTCTATTAAGCTTGGATAAATTTCCTGATCTTTAAGATTGAATAAAATGGCACTAATTTCCTCGTTTTTAATCTCGTCTGCGAATTGAAAATCTACTGATTCAAAAGATATTTTATCTTGATTGGCTTTAGCTTCTGTATCTCCAATTATATGAAAATCTTCTGGTGCTTCTAGAACTGTTATTAAGGTGTTAGCTGCAGTTTGACCAATAGCCTGCTTTTGCTCCTCTGATATAACATCATTTTCCTCTTTGAATTCCAGTTGGATGGTTTTGCCAACTCTTTTTTTTGCTTCGTCGAGGTCTTTAACTCCAGCTAACTCTACTATTATATGGTTTTGCTCTCCAATTTTTGAACTATAGATATTAGGTTCTGAGACACCTAGTTTGTTAACACGCTTATTAATAACTTCTTGGACTCCCTCTATAACATCTTTTTGATCCTCTATGGCGACTTTTCTTAGGTCAATAGCATAGTCCAATTGCGAGCCACCCTGTAGATCTAGCCCAAGATTTATCTTCATATCTTTAATAACCCCTGGCATAAAGCTTGGTTGTAGGTTTTGTGGGATACTAACTACGAGTATCAGAAGTGCACTAATTAGTATTGTTGGCAGCTTCCAGTTAAAGAAGTTCCTCATGTAATTTGATTTTAAATAATAATTTATGAAAAGTTTTGCTGGTGAAGTTGAGTGTCAGTGCTAAAGTTATTACCTTTGCCACTGCGTCCGTAATCATCTTCTAATTTTACTATATCATCTAGTTCTGGTGTGGAGACCTCAAAAATTTCTGAATCTTCTAAAGCTTCAACGCGATGTATAGTTGGGGGTATGATCTCGAATTTTTGGCCTGCTTGCAAGACTTTTTGCTCTAGTGTGTTGACATCTTTACCGAAAATCATTTTAATTTTACCGCTATGTAGGTACATAGTTTCTATTTTTCTTTCATGATATTGTAGGCTGAGACGGTGACCTTTTTTTACTTCTAAAATTTTGCCTGCATAGTTTTGGTTTTGTGCAAACCAAATTTCACGCCCCCATGGTTTTTGTTTGTATTGTATTTCCATATAATTGATTATTTTATAATCAGGCTTGAGCCTGTCATTTGCTCTGGTATTGGAATTTGCATTATATCTAGGATAGTTGGTGCAATGTCTGCCAGACTCCCTTGTTTTATTAGCTCATATTTCTCCTTACTGACTATAAAAAAAGGCACTGGGTTAGTAGTGTGTGATGGGCATGCACTACCATCTGGATTTTGCATTTGCTCTGCATTGCCGTGGTCGGCTGTAATCAGTACGCAGTAATTGTGCTCTAGTAATTTAGGCACTAAGGTTTGAAGTTGTTGATCTATAGTTTCTACGGCTTTTTTTGTAGCTTCAAAATCACCACTGTGTCCAACCAAATCTGCATTTGCATAGTTGATTAAGATAAAGTCTGGATTATTTTCAGTAACTGCTGCTAATGTTTTTTGAGTAATTTGTGCAGCACTCATGGCTGGATCATCTTTGAAATTTACAATTTTTTTAGAATCTACTTTGATTCTGTGTTCGGTTTCTGGAAAATCTTTGTTTTGGCTGTTAAAAAAGAACGTCACATGAGCGAACTTTTCTGTCTCGGCAATTCTTAGTTGAGTTTTTTGATTTGCATCAAGTACCTGACTCAAATTATTTTGAACTACTGGATTTTCAAATAAATTTGTGGCATCGATACAGTATGAGCCAAAGCTGAATAACTTATGAGTTTTGACAATTAGATTAGATAGTTGAGCAGCTCTATCGGTTCTAAAGTTTAGAAATATAAATATGTCATCTTGCTGAACGCCTGTATAATTTTTACTGGCGATGGCTTTTAGATAGTAGTCACTATCTAAATTGTTTTGGTATTGATTTTCTACTGATTCTAGAAAATTATCAGTTTGAATTGTATCTTGTAGATTGGATTCTGGGCTAAAAATTAAGTCATAAGCTTGCTGTGTGCGTTCTTGGTTGTGGTCTCTATCCATAGCATAAAAGCGTCCAATTAATGTGCTGAGCGTAAGCCTGGAGCCTGCTTGGCAATATTCTTGGATCATTTTCAGGTATTTTGGTAAGCTTTTTGCAGGAACATCGCGACCATCACTAATGGCATGTAGATGTATATTCTTGATATTTGGATATTTTTTGCAGAGCTGCAAAACTGCTGGAATGTGCTGAATATCTGCATGGACTCCTGCATCAGAAATCATACATATTAAATGCAGGTCGGAATCGAGTTTAGATAAATCTTGATTAAGACTGGGGTGTTCGTAAAATTTGCCACTTTCAATATCTTGATTAATTCTCAGCAATGACTGTGCGACAACTCGACCAGCGCCCATGGTATAGTGTCCAACTTCAGAGCCTCCCATGGTACCTGCAGGTAGCCCAACAGCCTCACCACTTGCCTGTAGTTGTGTGAGCTCCGAGTTATTGAGGTGTTTATGAAGCAGGGGAGCGTTAGCTTGTAAGACAGCATTGTAGGGTGTTTTTTCTGCTATCCCTAGTCCATCTAGGCTAATTAGAACGACTTTATTTGACATCGGGGTTTTGATTAATAAATTCTTTCAGTAACTTAGAGTTGTCCTTAGGCATTACTAGTATTTTATCACCTGTACAAATAACACTTAGATTGTCGACTCCAAGTACAGTTATAGTTTTGGTTTTATCATTATTTATGATTATATTGCCATTGCTTTCAAGTGTCATTGTAGCACCTTGTGTTAGGTTTTGTTCCTGGGAGTGTGCTAGTTGTTCATGTAGGCTTTGCCAGGTTCCAATATCGCTCCAATCTAGATCGGCTGGGATAATTAAAATTTGCTCTGGGTTAACTTTTTCAATTAAGGCATAGTCAATTGAGATTGCTGTATATTTACTGTAGCTTTGTTCTAAACTCTGCATATCTATTGATTTTGTAGTTTCATAGAGTTTGGGTGCATGTTTTTCTAGTTCACTGAAAAAGTCTGCAAGCCTCCAGATAAAATACCCGGTATTCCACATGTACTTATATGATTTGAGGAATTCTCTTGCTTTTTCTATGCTCGGTTTTTCTATGAACTTATCTAAAGTGTATACAGAGGTGTTGTTTTGTGTGCAAAATAAATCTTTAATTTTGGCGTAGCCTAAATTGGGATTTGCAGATTTTGCTTTAACCTCTACTATGGCAAACTTACTATGTTTTGCTACTAGTTCATGTCCTAACTGAACTTTCTCGGCATACTCTTTGCTATTGGAGATAATATGATCAGCTGGTGAAATGGAAACTGTTTCCTGGTCTCCAAATTTCTTTTGCAGTATTTGCATGGCAAATGCGAGAGCAGGGCCACTATCTTTTTTTTCTGGTTCTATTATAATATTTTGACTTGGTAATTCTGGTAACTGTTGTTTGACTATCTCCAGGTATTGCTTGTTTGTAGCGACAAAAATATTTTCTGCTTTAGTAAAATTGTGTCTGTCATAGGTTAGTTGCAGTAGAGTTTTGTCGTTAATAAATTTTTGAAACTGTTTGGGCTGTTTTGTCGTCGAAAGGGGCCATAATCGAGATCCATGTCCTCCAGCTAGTATTAAAAATTTCATATAATTGTTTTATGACTTAATAACGCTATCAAATTAGCAGCTGAATGTAAATTGATAAAGCAAGATAGGGGATAAACCCAAATTTAATCCCTTTAAGGCTTCTTTTTTTAATTAGGTAGTAAGGTACAAGCACAAGAGTTGCAATCCAGTAACTAATAATAATTGTTTCCAGGGTCTGAAATCCAGCAAATAAAAATCCAATCGCCATACCCACAAAAGCGTCGGCAGAGCCAACCCATTTTTTGGCAGAAATCAATTCTTGTAAATAAAAGAACACATAACCTACTAAGCCCCAAACTAGTATGTTTAGAATTGAATATTCAAAAAAGAAAAGTCCATATAAAAAACTTATAAATGTAAATAAATATAGCAGAAAACTATCTACATACATTTTTTTTAAATCCTGTAGGGCAAGCGCTAGCAAGACTGTGAGCAGAGGGATTAAGACCAAGGTTGCATAAAAGCCTATGCTCGTTGCTAGCAAGACAGTTGCTACTGCAAATACTAACTCTACTAGGGGATACTGCCAAGAAATTTTATTTAGGCAGTACCTACATTTACCTTTGTACATTATAAAACTTATGAGCGGAATGAGGTCCAGAGCCTTTAGGGTGTTTTTACAAGTAGGGCATTGTGAGCGTTTGCAGATCAGGCCTTTTTTGTCTGTGAGCATTCTGCTTTGGATACATTGAGCAAAGCTGCCAAAGCACGCTCCAATAATAAATAGGATTATATTCATTCTTGTATTTCTTTTATAATTTTTTGGTAGAGCTTGATATCTTTATTTGCAGATGCTAAAGCCAAGGCTTTATTTAGATTTGCCTTATAAGAATTAGGATTGTTGAGTAATTTGTGATTTTGAGCAAGTAGATAATAGGCCTCACTAGAAATTGGATTGATCTTGAGTGTATTTTCAAGGTATTGGATAGACTTGGGGAAATTTTTTGTGAGTAAATATAAATGCGCTAGATTATATGAGTATAAGTCATGAAAACCAAAGTTATCTTTGAATAATTGCAGTAAACTAGTTGCTTGTTTAAAATCAGATTCTTTTAAATATATTTGGCACAAATTTGCTAAAATATATGGATTTATGTGTTGATTATTAATGAGGTTTTTATAGTTATTACTAGCATTTTCAAAATTTTGACTAGCAAAATAACTATGCCCTAAAAATTCTTGAGCTAAATTAGGATCCTTGGTTTCATAGTTAAGTGCTAGATTGAGGTGGCGAATTGCAGAGTTGAAATTATTTATTTTGAAATGAGTAATTCCTAGGTATAAATGAGTTTGACTATGATAAGGGTCTAATTTTCTGGTTTTTTCTAAGGTTTGAAAGGCTTTTAGATTTTCTTTGGCTTTTAAAAAACTATAACCTAGAGTTAGCCAGGCATCGCGAAATAAATTATTTTCTTTGAGGGCTGTGTAAGTAAGTGCACGTGCTGTAACAATTTGGTTAAAGTTTAATAGTTGCTTGGCAAATAGAACTTGCAAGAACCCGACAGGGGAGTCTCTAAAAGTTAAATAGAGCTCGTGGTTTTCTAAAAACACATTTGCTAGGTAGTAGTACGGGTTATTAACTTGATTTTGACTTAAATTTTTAAAGACTAGTCTGGCCTGTTCAATTTGATGAGTGTTAAGGTAAAATATAGCTTGTAAAAACTGCACATCGGCATATTGAGGACTTAGAGAGTTTAGGCTTTCTATGGCTTTGGCATTTTTTCTACTATAAATGTAATATTGAGCCTCGATTAACTTGCCATAAAGCCCGTAGTTATCTTTAAAACTTGCTGCATATAAATTTTTTTCTGCTAGTTCTGGTTTATCAAGATTCAAATATGCTTCTGCCGATAAAATATATGGCAAGGACTCAGTTTTGTTAAGTTTGTTTGCTTTTACAAAGTGTGAAACAGCTAGTCTAAATTCTTGTTTTTGAAAATAGTTAATCCCAGTTTGCATTTCTTGTTTGTAATCAGTGCTTTCTGACTGAATTTGATTTAATAAGTCTTCTTTTTTAAACTGTTTATTACTAGATTGTTTGGATATCTCTAAGCTGTTTAGGTCGACTTTAGATGCTTGTGTGTTTTGCTTGAAAACAACCGAGCTCCCAAAGACAAGTATACCGACTATTAGAATTAAAATCGGAGTTTTGTGGAGCCTTTTTGCTGGCATGAATTTTTTATTTTAGATATCTTTAATTTAGCATTAATTTATATTTTTTTAAATGATTATTCTTGGTTTGGACCCTGGATTTGACCGTGTTGGTTTTGGAGTAGTTAGTTTCGCTGCTCGTGAATTTGAATATTTAGGTTCTGGAATTATAAAGACAAACCCTAATCAAGATTTTTATAGTCGTTTAGCAGAAATTCAAAGTGACTTAAAGCAAATTATCAAGCAACACAAACCAGAATTAGCCTGTGTGGAAAAACTTTTTTTTGCTAAAAACGTTGCTACTGCCATGCAAGTAGCAGAGGCTAGGGGAGTTATTAACCTGGAACTATATAATCACTCTATTGATTTTTTGCAGGTAGCTCCAACTACTGTCAAATCTGCGATTACTGGCAATGGCAGTGCGGATAAGCAGGCGGTAGAGTTTATGGTGAAAAAGATTTTAAAAACCCCAGACTTAAATGCCATAGATGATGCCTGTGATGCCTTGGCTATGGCTATTTTTGCTGGGAATAACTATCGCAAAGTTCTTTAAGGGTTTTAATTGCTATAAAAGGATTCTGCCCAATAACCGTTTCGTTTGTGAGTATAAAACCTTTAGCTCCATCCATAATTGACTCGTAGATATCATTGCACTCTGCTCTAGATGGAGTTTTGTTTTCGAGCATAGTTTTGAGAACTTCTGTTGCAATTAGAACGGGGACATTAAGTTTAACTCCAGTTTTTTGAATTAATTCTTGAGCTTGCGGTAGGTTTTCTAGTCCAAGTTCTACCCCAAGATCCCCACGGGCAATCATGCATAAATCAGCATGTTTGAGAATGTCTTCAATTTGATTTACAGCGGCTTGAGTTTCTATTTTAGCTACCACCTTGGCTTGGCCTGCTAGAATATTTTTCAGTTGGATTATGTCTTGCTCATTGTGAATAAAGCTCAGAGAAATCATATCGAGATTGTGCTTTAGACCAAATTCAAGATCTGCTTTGTCTTTGGAACTTAAAGGTTCTAGTTCTAAATTAATTCCTGGAGCGTTGGCGCCGTTACGATTTTTAAAGCTGCCAGTAGACAGTGCTTTGCAGGTGATAGTATTGTCTTTAACATCGATTATCTGTAGGCGAATGCTGCCGTCTTTAATTAATATAAACTGACCTATATTTTCTTGCTTGTATAGACCCTTAGCTTTTAAATTGGGCAAGCTTGGATTGTCATAAGCAAATTGTATTTCTTGCTCCGGTTTGAGATTAACTGTTTGTGTTAAATTGCTAACCCTAAGTTTTGGGCCTTGCAAATCTTGTAAAATATATACTTGCAGCTTGTTTTCTGCAGCTACCTCTCGGATATCTTTGATTATTTGTACATATTCCTCGTGGGTGCCCCAGCTAAAGTTGAGTCTAAATGTATTGGCGCCTGCCTGCATTAATTTTTCTAAGCTTTGTTTATCACCAACTTGCGGGCCAATGGTTGCACAAATATACATTGAAATTTATTTATTTGATTTTATTTTAACATTTTTTATTTGAAAAATAAATCCGCTTGTTTTTGCATCTATGTAATGGTTTATTTGCGTGTTTATTTTACAGTCACGCTTTTTGCTAGGTTTCTAGGTTTGTCTGGATTGTTGTTTTTAAGAATACCTATAAAGTAGCTCAGCAGTTGGACTGGTATTAGGTTAATTATGGCAGTGTCGACTGTGCTTTCTGGAACTTTTAGCCAAGTATCAAATACAGGGTGGTTTTCAGAGCTGATTCCGATTATAAAGCCTCCTCTGGATTTGATCTCTGTGGCATTGGAGATTATATCGCTATAGTTTTGATCTTTTGTAGCTAGAACTATTACTGGAGTTCCCTCAGAGATCAAAGCTAAAGGTCCGTGTTTGAGTTCGCCGCCTGCAAAGGCCTCGGCATGAATATAGGTGATTTCTTGCAGTTTAATAGCAGACTCTTTTGCGACTGGAAAATTTATACCCTTGCCTATAATAAAAATGTCCTTGCTGTCTTTAATTTTGGCAGATAGCTTGAGTAGGTGGTTTTCATACCTAGGATTTAGCATATCGTTGATTTTACCAGATGTATCTTTGAGCAGCTGTTTTGCTGCATTAGTCTTATTGATTGTGGCGTAGGCAAGTAAAATTAAAATTGCAATTTGTGAGCTAGTAGCTTTGGTAGATGCAACTGCCTTTTCTATACCTGCATTTAGTAAGATTGTTAGCTCGGCAGTGCGAGCAATTGTAGACTGGTCGACATTGGTAATGCAGGCAGTTTTACAATTCATGCTTTTGCCCATTTCGATTGCCTCCAGGGTGTCTATGGTTTCGCCACTTTGGCTAATACCGATAATTACTGAGTTTTCTTGTAGCAGTTCTTTGAGGTGGCTGAACTCTGACCCATATTCAAAATGAACTTTTTTCTTGGCAATCCTGGCAAATAAGTAGCGTGCGCACATAGCCACAACACCAGTAGTGCCACAACCTACAAAATATACATCTTCTGCATTTTTAATTATTTCGGCTAGCTCTTCGAGTCTTTGATTTGTTTGGTTGATGGCTCTTAGGAGTGAGTCTTTTTGCTCCATGATTTCTTTAATCATAAAGTGATCAAACTCTCCAAGCTCTGCCTCCTGGGCATCTAGTTCTACTTGGATTTGTCTTTTTTCGATTTGTTGTAGGGATTTTAAATCAAAGAACCTTGTGCTTATTTCTTGGCCATTGAGGGTTAGCACAGCTAGTTGATTGTCGTCTAAATATGTAACGTTATTTGTATGATTTAAGAAGGCTGGTATATCAGACGCGATATATATTTGTTTATTTTCAAGATTGTTGCCAATAATAATCGGGGAGCCATTACGTATTGCATAGAGGTTGTTGTCGTTTAAAAATTTAATAACCATGGCATACCTACCTTTAAGAGTTTTGTTGAGTTGAGCCAGTGCTTCAAGTGGGTTGAGAGTTTTTGTGAGGTCTTCCAATAAGACAGCTGCGACCTCGGAGTCAGTTTGACTGTAGAAACTATAGCCTTTGGCTTCTAGTTGTTTTTTGATTTCTAAATAATTTTCAAAAATCCCATTGTGGACAAGCATAATCTGCTTGTTATTAGAAACATGAGGATGGGCGTTTTCTTTTGTAACGCCTCCATGGGTCGCCCAGCGAGAGTGTCCAATTGCAAAATTAGTTTCTGCATTAGCAAATGGGTTTGTAGAGTGTTCTATCTCTCCTGTTTGTTTGTGAATGATAAATTCTTGCTTTGTAGTTATGGCAATTCCAAAAGAATCATAGCCTCTGTACTCTAATTTTTTAAGTCCATCTAAGACTATTTGTCCTGGATCTGTGTCTATACCGATAAAACCAAAAATACCACACATGATATATTTATATTAAATACTTAGTTAGTTTAATGAGATGAGTTTTCTTGTCAAGGACTCCAGTATGAATCTTTGATTGCCTTGGGGAAATTTGTTAAGTTTTTTGAGCCTTTGTCGCTTACCACTAGCATATCTTCTATTCTAATCCCAAATTTGTCTTTAATGTAAATTCCTGGCTCTATAGTAATGACCATATTTTTCTCTAATTGGTTTTTTGTTGGTGATTTACTGCTAATGGTCGGTGATTCATGTACTTCTAGGCCAATCCCGTGTCCTAGTGCATGAGTAAATGTTTCTGCGTGTGGATTTGCTTTTAAAACTTGTCTACAGATATCATCTAGTTTTTTGCATGCAACTCCAGTTTGGATAGCCTCTATGCTAGCTGACTGTGCTGCCAATAATGTTTCGTAGGTTTGGATTTGCAGTGGGCTTGCAGACTTAGGCAAAAAACACCGAGTCATATCTGAGTGATAGTTATCAACTTGAACCCCCATATCAATTAGGACTAGATGATCTTTTTTGAGTTTGGTATGACCGGGACTGTGGTGGACGTTGGCGGAGTTTTTGCCAAAGCCAATAATTGGTTCGAAACTAAAGCCTTCGGCACCATGCTTGAGAGCTTCGATGAGCATTATGTTGCGAAGTTGAATTTCTGTGATTCCAGGTTTAAGATGTTTAAGTGTGGATTTTAGGGTTAGTTCATTAATAGCTTGAGCTTTTGCCAGCTTCTTAATTGCTGCAGCAGATTTGATGGCTCTTTGGCTGGAAATCATAGATTTGTCCGCAATAAAACTGGCAGATTTAAACATACGTTTAAAAGCTCTGTACTTGGCATAGCTAAGGTTGTTATCTTGGAAAACTACTGTTTTAATTTTATGTTTTGCTTGAATTGTTTGAATTTGCCTGGGGAGATCCTCAGCTATAATCACAGTTAATTCCTCGCTGGCTAATTTTTGAGCGGGGTTTTGGTAGCGAGAGTCTGTAAATAAATAACTTTTGTTTTTCAAGACAATTAAGAAGGCAAAGCTAGCCTGGAAGCCTGTTAAATGAAAAATATCATGTTTATCGGTTATAAGTAATGCAGATGCATTAAACTTTTTTAATATGGTTTGCATTAGTGATAGGTTACTATTTCTTGATTTAAAAAATTTTCAACTTCAGGAATTTGTAAGATTGCCTCTACAGCTTGGGTGTCGAAATTATTTGACAAGCTTGTGTAATGTTCAGTGCTAATTGCCGCCAGCTGGAACTCCTGAATTTGACTAGCATTTAATGTAACGCAGCTATACGTATTGTGACTTGATGGCATTTGTTTTTGGACTTCCTGTAAGAGTGTCTCTCTATATTGTAGTAGAGCAGCACTGGTTATAATTTCTGTTATTTTAGATATACGTTTTGTAACTACTGTATTCATATCGGTGTAATGTTCATATTGGTACTTTAGTTGGTTTTGTTTTTCAACAAATAGCTGTTCAATTTGATTCAGAGATAGGCCAACAGTTGAGCTACTGAGTGCAAATCTATGCCCGATGTCACTTAAAAAGAAACCTAGGCCAGAGCTGCCACAAGCAGCATGTCCAATAAATGAATATATACTACCATTGGCTGTTTTGGTTTGTTTGCATATGTGTTCTATGTTGTCGGAAAGCTGTTGGCTACCACCATCTGAGTTTAGAAAGAGCATTAGGTTTACTGACTCTAGCATAAATTCTTGTATTGTTTTGAGAGGGATCTTAACTATTTTTCTGTTAATTATTTTGCTAATTTTTTTTAACTCTTCAGAATTTGTATTTAGAGTGGTTTTTTGGTCTTGGAGAATTCCTTGATATGTAAGTAATGTTGAAATTTGGCTAATGTCTGCTTTATAGGATAGTTGGTTTTCTAGGTCTGATATATAGCAAACAGGCCATAAAGCTGGATTCACTAAACTACTGTCTGGATTTATGATAATACTTGTCGAGAGCTTTTGCATAATCCCTATCTATTTCACCTAGAGTATAATCGCTTTTTGCGCCTTTAACAATTATAACTTGGCTTTTTTATAAGAAATGCTAGAATTGCTTTAGTTAAATTCAAGTATATGTTTTGTGACGAAGTAAAAATCAACGTATCTGCAGGTAATGGTGGCGGAGGCTTATGCAGCTTTAGGCGCGTGATTTATAATGCTAAAGGTGGTCCCGATGGTGGAGATGGAGGCGATGGGGGAGATGTAATCTTTCGAGGTAACCCAAATCTAAACACTTTACATACCTATAGATCGAGTAAGTTTTATAAGGCAGGTAATGGAGGAGCTGGAGGTAAAAATAGCCGGCATGGTGCTAGGGGGGAGAGCAGTATTTTAGATGTACCTTTGGGAACTAAAGTCTATAATGCGATTACAGGTGAACTTGTTGTGGATGTTGTTTCAGCTTCTGAAGATTTTATTGTTTGTCATGGGGGTAGGGGAGGCTTTGGCAATGAGCATTTTAAGTCTTCGGTACGTCAGGCACCAAATTTTGCTGAGCTTGGAGAACCTGGTATTTCTTTAGATTTACGTTTGGAGTTGGAGCTAGTAGCAGATGTCAGTATAATTGGAGTACCTTCTGCTGGTAAATCAACCCTTATATCGGTTATCTCAGATGCTAAGCCAAAGATTGCAGATTATCCATTTACAACTATAGTTCCTAATTTAGGTGTGGTAGATACTCAGAGGTTTGGATTGGATGCAAATGATTCTTTTGTAATTTGTGATGTCCCGGGATTAATTAAAGGTGCCAGTGATGGCAAGGGCCTTGGTTATCAATTTTTACGTCATATTAAGCGTTCAAATGTATTTGTACATCTGGTAGATATATCTTTAGACAATTTTATAGAGGACTATGAGACTATTTTAGATGAATTAAAGAAATTTGATGCTAATTTACTAAAACGCCCTATGTTGGTGGTTTTCAATAAAGCTGATGTTTTGGGCGAGGAGTTGGTTGCACAACAGTTAGAATCATTTAAGCAAAAGTTTCCGGATATAGAGTATTTAGTTATATCAGCAGTCACTCAACAGGGGTTAAAGCAAGTAGTTGCTAGACTGTCTCAGGTTGTAAAGACTGTAAATGCAGAGGAAACGTTGCCGCAGCAAGTTGTAAGTGAACATGTAATTTATACACCACAAACAGCAGACCCAAGACTGATTAATGTAGAAGTGATTGGGGAGCAGAAAATTTTAGACAAATACACCCAAGAGCCATACTCAGCTCAAATTTTCAAGGTGACAGGTAAAAGATTAGAGCAAATTGTAGTTATGACTGATTTTGCTAATCACGAAGCTATGGCTAGAGTTTATGATGTTTTAAAGAAAATGGAGGTTTATAAGTTTTTAAAGAAGCAAAATATTAAACTTGGTGATATAATACGCATAGCTGAAAAAGATATTATTTATCGAGGGGATTGATTATGAAATTAATAGTTGGACTAGGAAATCCAGGTTTGCAGTATAATAAGACACGTCATAATGTAGGTTTTTTGTTTTTGGACTATTTGCAAGAGAAATTAAGTTTCCCTGAATTTTTAGAGAAATCTAAATTTAAGGCCCTTGTATCGGAAGGATTTATAGATGGTCATAAGGTTATTTTGGCTAAACCAAATACTTTTATGAACTTGTCTGGCGAGGCAGTTTTGGCTTTGGTCAATTTTTATAATTTAGATATAAACAAGGATTTATGCATAGTGTTCGACGATATAGATTTAAACTTTGGCAAAATACGCTTTAAGGATGAAGGTGGGCCTGGCACACACAATGGCATGCGTGATATAGTTTTGCGTTTAGGTTCGAAGGCTTTTGCACGTCTAAGATTTGGGATAGAGAATGAGCAAAGAGTTATGTCTTTGTCGGACTTTGTTTTATCTAGGTTTGCGGATGATGAGTTTTTAGAGTTAAATAAAATTTTTACAGAGGTTTTTGAGCTTTTAAGCGATAAATTTCTTGATTTTTCTAAAAAAACAGACTAGAATTGCGATACTTAGTTTTTAATATATTATAATGTACTGTGTTGTAGAGTTAGCTGGTCAGCAGTTTAAAGTCCAAAAAGGTGATAAAATCACTGTTAATCAGGTTTCTCATGAAGAAGGTTCTAAATTCGATGTAGATACAGTTTTGCTACAGTTCGATGCAGATGCCAAAGATATCAAGATTGGTACACCTGTTTTAAGTGGTGCTAAAGTAACTTTTAAAGTTTTAGAAAACAAAAAAACTGATAAAGTCCGTGTTTATAAAATGCATGCTAAAAAGCGTTACAGAAGAAACAAGAGTCACCGTCAGCCAATTTCTGTTTTAGAAGTAGTAGCTGTAGCTTAATTTGCTAGCTTAGCTTTTGTCAGATTTTAGAATTATAGATCATCTTATAGATGGTCTTTTTTGATGTCTAAAATGCTTTGAGGTTCTGGGAGCTCAAAACTATATTTTTCGCCAAATAATTCAAACTCGAGTTTGTAGGCTTGTAGAATCTGTTTGTCGATATTGTAGTATTTTATTAGGGCTTGGTTATCTTTTTTGTTGCCATACTTGCTGTCGCCACAGATAGGCAGGCCAATCGATCGTAGGTGTACCCGAATTTGATGTGTACGTCCGGTTTCTATCTTGATATCTAGTGTGCTAAAGGCATCTGAAAAATTTGGGTTTTTAAAACTTTCTAATAGTTTAAAGTGAGTAATAGCATTTTTAGCTTTTTGTGAGATAGAAATTTGCACTTTAGTTGGGTCAATAGGACTTTGCATGAGTGGCGCATCTATTGTGCCACTTGTACTTTTGGGGATACCAAAAACCAGGCAGCGGTAATGTTTGTCTATTTTGCGTTCGGCAAATATTTTTTGGAGTTCATAGTGTGTTTTGTCATTTTTAGCAATCAGCAAGAGTCCAGAAGTATCTTTATCGATACGATGAACTAATCCAGGTCTTAATGGAGCGCCAACTGTAGAGAGCTGTTTGTTGTGGTGCAAGAGAATGTTAATCAGGGTTTTTTCCTCTAATTTACTAATAGAGGGGTGTACAGTTATTCCTTGTGGCTTGTTTATGACAAAAAAATCATCGTTTTCAAAAACAACTTCTAGTTCTCCTGGCATGGCTTTTATAATGGACTCTGGTTTAAATGCTTCAAACTCTATTAAATCACCTTCGGTTAATTTGAAGTTTTTGCTTATTTGTTCTCCATTTACGGTTGTAAGACCTAGTTCTATAGCTTTTTGGACTCGACTTCTGGTGATATCTGTATTGGCTGTCAGAAACTTATCTATTCTTACTCCGTGATTGTCAAAATCTATTTTGAATTGCATAACTCGATTTTATACTAGTTTTTGCTTTTGTCAAAGAACTTGTGATGTGAGCATGGGTAGATTATAATTTTTGTGATTTAAATTTAGTTTATGAAGATTTCAGTAAGCTCACAGATATTTGACTCTATTTCGAATTTGCACTCAAACTTTGTCTATGTGGAGGGGCTGGAATTCAAGCAAGATATGCAACATGAGCTGTATGATGGTTTAAACGAAGTTTTTTCTAGATTGCGAGGTCATAAATCTATATCTGAAGATAAACAAATTCAAATTTACCAGGATGTATTAGAACAAATTGGTTTGGCCCACGCTTCGGTTTCGACAAAAAAGATGGTCGATTTGATTGTAGAAAAGAAAAAAGATTTAATTTTGCACCATCCTATTATAGATTTTTATAACTATTTTAGTTTACATACTTTAACGCCAATTGGTGCTTACGATGTGGATCGTATAGATGGGGATATTTTGATTAGAAAATCTAATCCCACAGATAGTTTTAAAAAACTTGGCCAAAGCAAGTCTGATAAAGTAACACATGATTCTGTAGTAATGGCAGATAATGTTGATATTATGTGTTTGGACTGGGTTTATAAGCAGTCTGAAGGACAGAAGATTAGACCTCGTACAAAAAATGTACTATTTAGAATCGAGTCTCTTAACGATGAGATTGCAAATGCTAAACTCTTGAATGAATTTAAAGAAGATTTGTCTAAATTTTTTAATTTTAAAACTATTCAGATTGAAACTTTAACTAATTCAGATCCGGAATCTACAATTAAGCTATCAAAAGAGGCAACTGCGCGAAGGGATAGGTACCAAGATTATACAGATATTTTAGCTCGTGGAGTTTCGGATGTGATAGTCTACGATGATTTAATGGCGGACTTGATAGAAGGTAAAAAGTTGAAGGTCAAACATGGAGTTGACCCAACTAAAAGATCTCTTACGCTTGGGCATGCTGTTAACTATGAAAAACTTCGGCAATTTCAGCAGAGGGGACACGAAATCCAGTTTTTAATTGGTTCTTTCACTGCTATGTTTGGAGATCCTACAGATAAGTCTGAGTCTCGAACTATGAGGACCAAGCAAGAGGTCATGGATATGGCTAAAAACTATATTCAGCAGGTAACTATGATTTTAGATAAGTCGAAGCTTAAGGTTTTTTATAATGATAAGTGGTACTCTAAAATGCCTGTCGAAGAGTTTTTACGGCTTTTATCATCCAGCACTGTTGCGCGTATGTTAGAGCGAGATATGTTTCAAAAAAGAATTGAGGATGGACGAGAGATTGGTTTGCATGAGCTTATTTATCCTATTTTGCAAGGTTATGACTCTGTAGAAATGCAGTCAGATTTAACAGTTATTGGTACAGATCAAACATTTAATGAGCTGCAAGCTAGACCTTTGCAGAAAGATAGGGGACTAAAGCCTCAGAATGTAATTAGTATGCACATGTTGCTTGGGACAGATGGTAAACTTTTAATGAGCCAATCTCAGGGGAATTATATAGCAATGGATGACACTGTTGATGATAAATTCGGTAAATTAATGAGCATCCCAGATTCGGCAATCCAAACGTATGCCAATGCTTTGTCGCGGTACTCACGTAAGGAATTGCAGGCTTTGTTTTCTCGTTTGGATGCTGGGGAGAACCCACGTAATGTCAAAATGGATTTAGCAGAGCATATTGTTGCAAATTTTCACGGTGAGAAGGCGGCTCAAAAAGCTCGAGCAGGATTTAAGGAAATTTTTCAAAATAAAGGCCTGCCCGAAGATATGCCTAAATTTGTTGCTAAACCTGAGCACACAATTCTAGAGATTTTGCAGTTGTCATCACTGGTAACCAGTGGTTCTCAAGCCCGAAGGTTAATAGCTCAAGGTGCGGTGAAGGTGTATGAAGGTGATAAGATTATGGATGTCTCTATGAGTTTTAAAGCAGGTCAAAAGCTAGTCCTGCAGGTTGGTAAACTTAAATTTTTGGATTTAACAATTGAATAGTTTTTACTTATGTTAAATGCGTCTTTAAAAGATTCTATTAGAACTACTCGTGGTCATCTAGATGCACTTTCTGGAATGGGTATTAATACTGTGCATGATTTGCTCTTTAATTTTCCTTGGCGTTATAGTGATGAGACTAAAATGGCTAGTGTTACAGATTTAAATGGCTTGGAGGCTCGTAGTGTCTCTGGGAAACTCAAGCAACTGCGTTCTGGACGCACACGAAATGGTAAATTTATGTTAAATGCCGTGTTTTACGACGAAACAGGGGAGGTAGATGTTATGTGGTTTAACCAGCAATATCTTTCTAGGATTTTTAAAAATGATATGGAGGTTATTTTAACTGGAAAAATAAAATGGTCTGGCTCAAGAGGCAAGATGCTGAGCCCACGCCACGAAATTCCTAAGGCTGGAGTAGACTTAATCCATTCGGGCAGGGTAGTACCCGTGTATCATGAGAACTCTAAGATTAATTCCAAATGGTTGCGAGAAAAAATTCAGCCATTATTGTATTTGACAAACATGATAGAAGATCCCCTACCAGAGGAGATTAAATCTGAGAATAAACTTATGACTCTTGGCGAGGCTGTAAATCAGGTTCATTTTCCAGACTCACAAGAGGATTTGTTAAAAGCAAGAAAAAGACTGGGATTCGATGAAATGTTTGCAATTCAGTTAGGTGTCCTCAATAGAAAGTTGCAGTTTCAGCAAGACACGCAGGAGGTTTCGAAATTAGTAGACATTGATTATGATTTAATAGAGGAATTTAAGTCTAAATTACCATTTGAATTGACTAATGCTCAGTTGCGTACTATCAAAGAAATTTTACAAGATATTTCCTCCCCACGAATTATGAATCGATTGCTAGAAGGAGATGTGGGTGCAGGTAAAACTTTGGTGGCATGTATTTGTCTGCTTGTGGTCATCAAGTCTGGTTACCAGGGTGTTTTTATGGCCCCCACCGAAATATTAGCAAAACAACATTACAAAAACTTAATAAAAACCCTACAACCATTTGGCATAAATATTCAATTATTGACGGGCTCGTTAACAAAAAAGCAAAAGCAACTAGTTGCATCTGGCCTTGCTACCAAAACAGTAGACCTGGTAGTTGGCACGCATGCGGTAATTCAAGATGGTATAGAATTTGTTAATTTAGGTTTGGCTGTTGTCGATGAGCAACATCGCTTTGGTGTCAATCAAAGGTCTGTGTTTAAGAAATTTGGAAAACCTCACATGCTTTCTATGACAGCCACACCAATTCCACGAACATTAGCCTTAACTTTATATGGCGATCAGGAATTATCGATTTTAGACGAAAAACCTATGGGCCGTAGCCCAATCATTACGCGTTGTGTGCCAAGTTCCAAAAGGAAGGAAGCTTATTTGTGGATAGAAGATCAACTAACAAAAGGTCGTCAAGCATTTGTGGTATGTCCTTTAATAGACCCTTCAGATGCTATTGCGGCCAAATCTGTAGTACAGGAATATGAGCGCTTACGAGATATTGTATTTCCAAACAGGCGTATTGGTTTAGTGCATGGAAGATTAAAACAAGATCAAAAAGATGAGATAATGTTGCAGTTTAAAAATAATGAACTAGATATTTTGGTAGCAACTACCGTTATAGAGGTTGGTATCGATATCCCTAATGCTTCGATTATGGTCATTGAAGCCTGTGAAAGATTTGGTCTCGCACAGTTGCATCAATTGCGTGGTCGAGTTGGTAGAGGAGTCCACCAAAGTTATTGTTTTTTGTTTCCAGAAACCTACTCACAAACTACAAGAAAACGTATGCAAGCCATGGTTCAGTACGATGATGGTTTTAAACTTTCAGAGATCGATTTAGAGCTCCGTGGTCCAGGAGAGGTCTATGGAGTGCGTCAATCAGGAATTCCAGATTTAAAGATGGCAAGCCTGGCCGACACCAAACTTGTGAAGGCAGCAGCCAAGGCTGCGGAGTATGTTATGCAGCACTATGCTGGCACACGTGAACATGCCAGAATTGTGCAAAACTACCAGGTTTCAATATCGGAGATAGATTACTAGTTATTTTATATTTATATCTTTTGTCAAGCGGGGTGAGGGGGACTCTAGCTGATTGCAAACTAGGGGAATTAAAAATTTTTGCAAATAAAATTTTTTGGCAGGCAAATTTGTAAAAATTTATGAAGGTTGGGCAAAATTAAAAAAATCTAAATTAGAGATAAATTTGGCCTATACACATATGAAAATTTAAAAATCTAAATTTAGCTTTTAATATAAAGGTATCTATGCTCATTAAATTTATAAAAAGCTCTTAGAATCGAATATAGGAGGTCGCCATAAGAGTTTAAATGATATTATGCCAGATTAAAACCGGGGTAGCTATAGATTGGCTTTAACTACTAGTGTTAGTTCGCACAAGATACATTGTGCGGTATAACATTGCGGGTCAAACTTGAGAAGGTTTTGCACAAAATTCAATAAGATCAAAAAAACCACAACCCTGTTTTATATGAGTTGTGGTCTATTGACTCTTGGCTCTTGCTGACTAACTTTTTATTAAATGGTAGAATTCTTTAATATTTATAACTAGCACTCTAAGAGCTAATAGGCTTAAAGCAATTACTATATAGTTACTATATTCAGGGTAATATTCGAGCCCCTGGATTCCTAAGAAATAAAATATAGCTAAGGATATGATGGTTTGAAGAATGATGAGATTACTTTGTTTCATTATAAAATTTTGTTAGTTATTAGAGTTGTGTTTTATGACCTGTTGCATAATATGCATTTTGTAGTTGCTGTTCGCTATAACCCCTCATGCTAATTACAGATAGAAGTTCAGCTTCTAGACTTCTATTATTAAGGCCTTTAAAGTACAGTTTAGCTAGCTCATTTATATTCATTTGTAGTAACCTTCTTTTAAAGAGATTGAGTTTAGATACATTACTGCTAACTTCATCTACACGTTCGTACCATCTTTTACGTTGCTCTTTTCTTTCTCCACTAAAGGCATATTTACCACTTTCATAGGCTGCATCTAATGTTCCTGTTGCTGCATTACCTGCTGCCTTCCATGTTCCGCTAAAGGTACCGTGATTTATCAAAGGAAGACCTATAGATATGCCTAGGGTTGTTAGGAGAGTTTTTTCTGCTGCATTTAGAACTTTGAGACCTACGCTTCCACTGTTAATCAATTTGTCTGCAAGCTTAGCATAATTGCTCGTAGTATTGTTTTTTGCTAGGTGAGTAAATACTTTTAGTTCATCCTTATTTGCAATATTCGAAAGCTTTGTTAAGTCTTTACGATGTTTTAAAACAGTTGCAGTTAGTTCCTTAGCTTCGTTTATCAACCCTAAATTATTGTTTCTAAGTGCTTTAAAGTCTTGATTTGCATGCTTACTTAATTTTCTATTATTCATGTTTAATGCCTTTGCTAGAGTCTCATAGTTTGTGTAAGGCGTTCCATTAGGTTTCTTAAATATAGCTAGCAACTGTCTTTCTATTTGTGCTCGGCGGTGTGTTAAAGCAACTACTTGTGCGTTTACATCTTGAAACTTCTCAAAGGCTTTAGCACCAGCTTGCACAGCGGCTTTGTTGACTCCTAGCCCCGCAGTTAAGGCTGTTGCTACTTTATTGTTTATGCCTCTACGCACGACTCTAATACCTTTCATAATTGGTTCAAGTGCTGTTTTACTAGCTCTGTAAATAGCTCTGGGGATTCTGTAACCTAGACCTAACACACTAGATGCTGCTGCAGGTAGGAATGCTGCTGCATGAAAGACATTTGGTGCATTAATATAGGCTCTTGGATGAGTCCAGGCCCTACCTAGTCTATTGAAGCCTTGGAGGTTTTTACCAAAATGACTACTCCCCTCTGTGAATCCCCTCCAACCTTGTTTAAAGGTTTCTTTAGTTCTTGCAAGTGCTGTTAGTGGCTGTGAGGCGTCTACTAATTTATTGAGATCATTTGCTTTATCATATAGTTTATTTGCTGTATTTACTCTATTACCTATTATATGCCCAATTTTATTCCCTACTCTGGCTAATATAGGGGCTTTAGAACTTGCATGGGCGACTTTGGCAGCTCCTGTACCTAGTTTAGATCCAACGAGTGCAGCTCTTAAACCTACTCCAACTCCTCCAAATAAAGTTAAGACATCTGTACCAAGTTGTAATAAACCAAAACCTGCCGTAGTTACTCGTTCCCAGCCACTTAGCTTGTCTCCAGCTAATGTTTGGCCACGAAAGACTTGAGTAAAGGTAAGTATGGTACCTAGAACTGGTACAAACATTCCGACTGTTTCTCCAACACTGACTCCTATTTTAGAGATAGATGAATTGCCACTAGTGGCATCTAGTAAATGTGGTAGTCCCACTACACCTCCAACTACCCCTGCCATTCCTACTCTCTTGATTGCACCATAACGAATCTCTTCGACAATTTCTTCACCTGTTTTGCGAACTTGTGATTTGGTCACTTGCTGACTACTGATCTTATCCATGTCTTCTGCTGTAGTTTTTAGCAAAGTATCTGTTTGTTGCCCAGCTACTGTTTTAGATAGGCTTGTTCCAGAAGTTTTCAATCTACTGGCTTCATCGAAGGCAGCAGTGTAGGAACTAAAATGAGACTGGGCTTTTGCATGGGCCGCTCTATGATTTGTTAGTTCTTCACTAATTTTCGTGCGAGATGTTTCGTCTGCAGCCTGAGATA
This sequence comes from uncultured Candidatus Peribacteria bacterium, assembly GCA_964451705.1. Taxonomy (GTDB): domain Bacteria; phylum Patescibacteriota; class Gracilibacteria; order UBA1369; genus CAYYFV01. Next base: position 83,777 of record CAYVIV010000001.1, read on the forward strand.
GTTTTTCTAGTAAGTGTTTTTCTTGGCTTAAAGCTTTTTGGTTAAAGTCTTCAATGTACTGGCTAAACTGTCCCATTTTTTTATTGATATCTTTGCTGTTTAGATTACTGCTTTGCAGATTATCTATATCTGGAATTTTACTTACTAGTTTTTTCGTTTGATTAAATGCTTTCTCAGTAGTTGTAGCATTCCTAATTGTCTCTGAACTGGCATAGGCTAGTGTTCTACCAGCATTTACGTGAGATGCTTGAAACAAGTGGCCTTTCATAAAGCGTGGCCAGATCCTGGCAGCTCTGTAGAATGTTATTAGTCGTTGTCCAATAAAATCATACTTTGTGACTCCTGATACGTTGTCAAATGTTGCTAAAATTAAGAGTTCTAGTGGTAGTGATTTTAGGTCTCTTGCCATTAGTTTTAATTCTTGTTTGGCTGTTTCACTAAGTTTGTCATTAGAATTAATTGCTGCAATAAACTCAGTTTGGAAGGTGCTGACTCTACTTTCGGAGAGGAATCTTTTTAATTTCATTAAGTTAGCCTTTGTCTGTGCTGGTACTTTGGACATTACGTTATCATTCTTGATATTGCGTAACAGTGTGTCTAAGGTAAAGTGTTGTATTTGTCTTAGATGTCTTTTCTCGATGCCTATCTTAGTAGCAGCAGTTGCAAATATTTTTGCAGACCTGATGGATAGTGGAAGTCTAGATAAACCTGTGATTTTATCCAGTCCTAGCTGTCTAGATATTTTACCAAATGTACTTTGATCTTTGTTTTCATCTAGAAATACGTCATCTACCATATAGTTAATATCCTCCAAACTATCTACACCTGGTACTTTAAGCTGACTATTTGCAATTGCATTATTTATAAGAGAGTTGATTTCACCATAGTTTTTACTAGTATCAAGAGCCTTTTTGATTTGTTGATACTGTCTGGGCGCAACTAGTTTTTCTAGTATATTCAGGGCAATTGTTTTTTTTCTTTGATTACTTTGCAAGCTAGCAATTGCACTTTTTTGCATTTCTTGTTTGTGCTTATCTTCAAAGATTAGGCTAACTTGGTTTTTAAACAAGTTACTATTAATTAGTTGTGCGGTTTCTCTAAATAACTCTTCAAACTTATCATGTTCGTTGTTTACTAAGCTTTCTATCATTGCAGATATCTTTGTTTTAACTGGTGCGGCTAACTGTTCTGCCACCCCTGTGTTTTGGTTCAGGCTAAGTTGACTTTTTAGCCAGCTTTGAAGGCTTTGGAACATTTCATCTTTTAACATCTGCCTTTTATTGCTTGCGCGTCCGTAAACTTCTAGCATAGATTCTAACATTTGTCGGTACCCACTAATAGCTTCTGTCGTGTTTGCGAGTTGAAATTCCGTAATCAGCCTAGACCTATCTATTGTAGCTGGCACTTGTGAACTAGCTTTTTCTCTAGTTGTAGGTTTGTTGTCATTCATGATATATATTTATTTTTTAAAGTTATAATTCTCTAAGTGTTTGATCCTGGCGTAGGTAGCCTGACCAAAAATCGATGTTGCCGGTGGAATTGTTTGATTTGTTAGAATAGCCCTTTGTTTAAGTGTAATTGTAGCTAAGCTATCTTGAATTGTTACTGTGTAATCTATGTCTTTTTTAAGTTTGTTTCCATTTGTTGCAGCATTTAATAGCTTCAATTTATCAATTTCATCTTTACCAGTTGTAATAGTGCTGTTTTCTGCAACATACAAGGCATTTGATGCTGGTATGTTTAGACCAGCAGCTATTGTGAACTTATGTTGTTTATCATTGTGGACCTCTGTTTGTTTACGATTTGTAGGTTGTTGTGTTGCTGTGATGGTTTCAACTGTCTCGATTGTTTGTGTGTTTGGTGCAGCTACCTTGTGATCTGCTACCTGTTCACCTTGTTCGAATCTTGCATAGTCTTTATTGAAAGTTACAATGTGTTTAGCCCGAGTTAAGACTGCAGAGAATATTGCAAAGGCTCCCACACTAAGTTTGGTTGTTGGTACAGAACTATCAGAAGCTAGTATGTAGTATATTTTTTGGCGATCCAGCATACCTAGAAATTCTAGTGTCGAAATTAACATACTTTTTTGACCTCGTTTTTTGAGTATCTCTATACGTTCTTTAATTTGAGCAGCACTTAATTTAGGTCTTTTTGCACTTTGTGCATCAGTTTCTTCTTGTGTTTGTTGATGGGTTGACGGCACTAAAACTGTAGAGTCATCTGTATTTTCAATCTGTTCTAGAGTGGGTTGTGGGTTTACAGTCTCAACATTTGCTCTTACTGTCTCTCTATGAGTATCATAATGCGTTTTGATAGTGCTGACTTTGCCTTGTAAGTCTTTATCATCAAGAGGTTTATACAATGTTGATGTATCTATTGAAGTCCAAGATTTTCCTGTGTTACTACCATCAATTCGATAGACTTGCGGTTTGTCTTGCTCTTGAAAATTAATAAGTTCATATGCATTATCATCAGTTTTTCTAAATGCAAGGTAAGCTAACATACTTGGTTCAAATAGCATCTTAGCTAGTAGAGCCATGCCTTTGTTAGGTATTCTGACTAGTTCATTTTGAGTGACAGCCTCTGTTTCTAATAATTTGATGAGTTCTGTTTCACAATCACCATTATTAAAGTCTGTGTCCCCAGTCGTGTCACCTGAATCTAATGTGATAAAGCTGTCACTGCTAGTATCTGGCTTATTGGTTGCGATATAGGTTTTCATTTGCCCAATCTTGTCTGGATCGAGCTGATTATCTACAACTTTGCTATATGCTGACCCCTCTCTAAAGTCGTCTGCATTACTCCACTGCTCTAAACTTAGATCTTCACCTAGACTGTAATTTTGAGTACCCCCTTGGTAGTGCAAGCAATATAGGTACTTTAGGTAGGTGTGTTTGTCTTCAAGAGATGTAATGCTTGCTGGAAACTTATACTTTTCATATGGGTCTTGGGTGTGTCTAAGTTGGTCTAGTTTTATAGTTCTATAATTTGACTTAATACTTTCTTGCAGTTCATGGCTAAGGTTTGCCTTTTGAGTATTTGTAACCTCGAGATCAGAGCGCAATTTGTAGAGTGCTCGAAAGTCTGTAATGCTTTGACTACCATTTGTTTCAAGATAGTATGGGCCTTGATTTGGGCGTGATGGTACGACCATTTGTGAGGGGGTTATTTTGAAATTAACTAAATTATACCACAAGCCGTCAAATTTTGCACGTCTTTTTTTATTTTTGTAAAGTTATCTGGCTTTAATAAGCCAATTTGGGGTGCTAGATTACTTGTTTTGTTTTTTACTTTAGAGTTCTTTGAGCATGTAGCTACCGTCTAAATGATAGCCAAGTTTTTTATAGTATTCTCGAGTGCCAATAGCAGAAATCACAGCAATTTTTTTATATCCTTCCAGCTTAGCTTGTGCCTCTGCGGCTTGCATAAGTTTTGTGCCTAGGCCAAGGTGTTGGCTTTTGGAGTTGAGTTTGGTTTTGGATAAGCTTTCTTGCTTGCCATAGACATGTAGTTCTCGAACAATGGCAGCATCTTTGAGCTCTGGAATAAAAACATCAGAATTATTAAGGCAGCGCAGTCGTACTAAGCCAATTAATTTGTCTAATTGAGGCTCTACAACAGATATAAAGTACTCTGTTGCCTGGTTACTTTGGTATTTGTAGCTTTGGATTTCAGTATTTTTTATATCAAATGCTTGGTCTTTAATTTCTCGACAGCGAATGCATTTACATTCGACCTTTTTATCTTTAAGTAGTTGTCGCATGTTTAGGGTTTTGGAACCCTTTAAAACTAGGTCCGATGGGAAATCACGTAATATACGGATGATCCTGCAATATTCTGGGACAATTTTCTTTGTAGCAGCTAGGAGTTCAAATAATTCTGGGTCTGTATATGCTTTGTAGATGCTCGGGTCTGCCTCTACCATTTTAGCCAGCTTGGTATATGGCACTACCATACATGGATAGATTTTAATGTAGTCTGGATTGAGAATATCTTTTTCAAAACAGTCGTGAATAGTTTGCAGGTCTGATTCTAGAGTGGATTTAGGTAGGTTTGGCATTATATGATGGCAAATTTTCAGGCCAGCATCGCGGCAGAGCTTGGTGGCAGCCACCGATGTTTTGAGGTCGTGGCCTCTTTCGCTAAATTCATTTACTTTGTCATCTGTGGTTTGGATGCCAAGTTCTATACCGGTCACACCATAGTCTCGCAGACGCAGAATTTCTTCTTTGGTCACCCAGTCTGGCCGGGTTTCGACCCAAAGGCCAACACAGCGAGAGTTTGCTGTTTGATTCTCATGAATTAAGTCCTCTAGTTTAGCCTGGCTTATGTTTTGGTTGGCAACTGCTAGTTCTTCAATGTCCCCTGGCCCTTGGTTGAGGGCGTAGTAGATTGATTTTATAAAATGTAGCTGATAATCATGCAGATAGGATGACCAAGTCCCCCCTGCCGTGCGAATGTCAATTTTGCTGGTGTCATGCCCTTGTGTTTTTAATCCATTCAAACGAGCTTTGACTTGAGTATATGCATCGAAATCATTACGGACAGCTCTAAGCATAGCTGGTTGGTTGGAGAAATAACTTTTAGGCATGCCTGGTTGTGTTGGACAGTAAATGCATTTGCCCGGACAGCCAAATTCCTTGAGCATAACAGTAATATTGGCTATTCCAGAAAGAGTACGTACTCTACGCTTGGTAATAAAATTGAGTACCTGCTGGTTGGCTGCTAAAGCTCCACTGTCTACCAGTTTGTTATAAGCGGCTACTAGCTCAATATTGCGAGGTGGGGTTAGCTTATGTTTTTTTGTGAGTTTGTTGCGTAGTTTTTCGAGCGTGCGTTTATCTAGCATTTCGGCCCCTGCCATCTCTATGAATTCATAGATTGCTATAATCACCTCTTTGGCGAGTTGTTCGTAGTTTTTACGTAATTCGTAGTTCATAGTTTCTTTTTGCAGTTATTTTATGTTTTTAGCTTTGTATTTGTCAAATTGGCTTTTTAATTTTATAATTAATGCACTTAGTTTTACAAACATGGTTTTACACAAAGTTGTTAACGAAAGTTATAATCAGATCGCTAGTAAATTTTCTAAATCCAGAAATAAGCCTTGGTTAGAGTTTGATTTATATAACAAAATTGCAGCGCCAAATTCAAATATACTCGATATAGGTTGTGGTAATGGTCGGTTGCTTTTATCTTTAAACAAGCCAGGTATCGCCTATACAGCTTTGGATATATCTTCGGAAATGTTAGTCCAAGCCAAGCAAAACTTAGCCTCGGTAAACTGTCAGAAAACTTTTGTTTGTAGTAACTTTTTAGATGCTAATTTAGGAGCTAATTCATTTGATAGTATTTTTTCTGTGGCCTGTTTACATCATATACATGGATTTTGGAATAGATTAGCTTTTTTGAATGCTATTTATGACTGTCTTAAGCCAAATGCGACTGCTTGTGTCTCTGTATGGAATTTGTGGCAGCCACGCTATGCTAAGAATTTCAAACAAGCTGCTAAAAAGAGTTTGTTTGCAAGAAGGGACTTAAATATCAAATTTGGCCAAACAGCTAGGTATTACCATGCTTTTGGCTTTTGGGAGTTGAAGTTTTTGGTTTTTTGTAGTAAGTTTAGAGCTTGTGATATACTATTTGTAGACAAACAGCAGTATTTACCATCACAAAAAAACTCTCATAATATGATTTTAATTTTGAATAAATAAATGTTGTATTTCCACAAAGCGCCAATTTTTAATAAATCGGCAGACGACTTATTGCAGCTATGTTTGGAGAGAATTAAAGAGGCAAAATATACTAGTTTTATAGCGACACCAAATCCAGAAATGTATGTTGAGGCTGTCCACAATAAGGCTTTTAGATCTGTTTTGCAAAACACCAGTTTTAACATTATAGATGGTTTTGGTTTATACCTAGGTTTGAGATTGTTTGGCTTTAAAGTTCAGCGTTTAACTGGAACAGACTTGGTGGAGTCTTTACTCACTAACTCTAGGGCAAGTTTTTACTTGCTCGGTGGTGCCAAAGGCAACGCCAAGCTTATACAGCAAAAGTTTCCTAAGGCTCGGATAGTTGGACACTTCGATGGAGCTGTGAATGCAAAGTCGACCCAAAAAATCTTGAGTCAAATTAATGAGCTTAAACCTCAGGTGGTTTTAGTGGCTTTGGGAGCTGTAAAGCAAGAAAAATGGATTCTGGATAACTTGACTGATTTGCAAGCTTCCAAGCTCTTAATTGCTTGTGGTGGGGCCTTAGATTATTTATCTAATAAAGTTACAAGAGCACCGAGATTTTTGCGAAATCTAGGCTTAGAGTGGTTATATAGACTCTTAAGACAACCAAAACGTATTTTTAGGATTTTCAAGGCAGTTGTTGTGTTCCCTATTGTGTTTTTTCTGGTAGAACTAGTTTGTTTCTTGTATAGGATTGTTCAGGCTGCTTATACCAAGTGCAAGTAGACATGCTGTTTCTAATCTGAGTATTTTTTTACCTAGGCTGACTTTTGTATGTTTGAGAGTTTGCATAAACTCGAGATCTTGTTGGCTAAAGCCACCTTCTGGTCCTATTAAAATGTTAATTTCTTCTAAACTATCTATTTGCGTGATTAACTTTTGATTATTGCCTACAACGCAGGCTAAATAATGCTTTTTGGGATCGATTTGCTTGAGGGTGCTTGTAGTGTGGAGAATAGGTAGAAATCTGCTTTCGGATTGGCTAGCAGCGGATTTTATAATCTGATTAAGCCTCTCTAGCTTGCCAAGACTGTGAACTTGAGTGTATTCGGTGATAATTGGGTAAAAATTGTTAACTCCAAGTTCGGTGCCCATTTTTAGTATAAGCTCTAGCTTTGGTAATTTATTGGGAATCGCAAAGTAGAGGTTTAAGCGCTTAGGATTGTAGCTGGATTCTTGAATGGTTTCTAGTTGGAGTGCGACCTCTTTTTTGTGAGCCATAGTAATAGTGGCCTGGCAATATTTACCAAAGCCATCGAGGACTACTACTTGTTGGTTTTTTTGAAAACGCAGTACATTTATAATGTAATTGATTTGTGCTTTATCGGTGATTTTTAGCAGAGAGTTGCTTTTGAGAGTAGTATCTAGAAATAGATATTTCATGCTGTAATTAATTCTTGAGTTTTTTCTTGCTAGACTTCGAAGCAGATTTAGAACCTGTGTCAGAGTCTGAACTAGATTTGCTTCTGGCCTTGTGTATATAATCACGAATAGACTTTTCTATAATTGGCGTAAGCTTGCCTACTATAGATAAAAGCATATCAATTGGTCCGGTAACAATACTATGCACTCTAGATGTTATATCCCCTGTCGAATGGCTAATTTTTCTAATATCTTTTAGAATCTGGTAAACTTTAAAAAGAACTAAACTTAAGAAGAATAAACTTAAAACCCCACCAAGGTATAATAATGCTTGAAAAATTTGTTCTAAGGTATATACGTTTGTAAGCATAATAAGTTTTTAATTCTTTTGTTAATTATAGCATTATTTTGGACGAAAGTCTATTTTTCTGCAAGCATTTGCATTAGTTTTTTAGAAATATGTGCAGGATTTAGCTGACCTTTGGACTCCTTCATGCAAAAACCAACTAAAGCACCTATAGCTTTGTGGTTGCCTTGGCGCACATCGTCTGCAGCTTTTTGGTTGCTGTCTATAGCTTTTTGGCAGACGCTCTCGAGCAGGCCTTCGTCTATAACTTGTTTTAGATTGTGTTTTTCAATAAGCGTTTCGACATTCTCACCTGTCTCCAAGGCTAGTTGCATAAGTTTACCCTTGGCAATATTAAAGGAAATAACCTCTTCATTAATGAGTTTGACTATAGTACCGAGATTTTTGGCTGAGACCGGAGACTCACTAATGTCTAGGTTTTGGTCTGCGAGTTTTTTTAGTAAGACTGTAGTTAAAAGCGAACAGGTTTTTTTTGGGTCATCAGAAATCTCGAGAGCCTCTTCAAAATACTCTGCCATTTCGAGTGTGTTGGAAAGTGTAAAGACTTCATCTGCGCTAATCCCATATTCTCTGTACTTTTGCCTTTTTTGCATTGGCAGTTCCCCTAACTCTTGCCTAATTTCTTCGACTAGCTCTTTGCTGTGTGTAAGTGGTGGAATATCTGGCTCAGGAAAATATCTGTAGTCCTGTGCGGACTCTTTGGATCTTTGGCCGACTGTGATTTGTTTAGCATCGTCGTAGCCTCTGGTTTCTTGATAAATTTCGTTACCGGCATCTAATTCCTTGGCTTGGCGTTTGATTTCGTAGGCGAGGGCTTTTTCTAAAGAAGAGAAGGAGTTCAAGTTTTTAACTTCGACCTTGGTACCTAGTTCTGCCTGGCCCTTGGGTTTGAGGGATACATTGATATCAAAACGCATCATGCCTTTTTCCATATCTGCATCGGAAGCTTTTGTGTATCGTATTATTCTTTGGACTTCCCTGGCATATGCCGAGGCTTCGCTGACACTATTCATGTCTGGATCGGAGACAATTTCCATAAGTGGAGTGTCACAGCGATTAAAATCGACTAATGAGCCAGTTGACTCGTGAGTGAGTTTACCGGCATCACCTTCTAAATGCATATGGTGAATGCCCACATCTTTAGCTCCGTTTTCTGTTTCTATGCTAACATTGCCTTTCTTTGTAATGGGACGAAATTGCTGTGTGATTTGGTAGCCCTTAGGACTATCAGGGTAGAAATAACTTTTTCTATCGAAAACTGAGACCTCAGAAATTTCACAGCCCAAAGCTAGTCCTGCTTTAATACCTTTAGTTATAGCTGCTTTATTAACTACTGGTAGCTGCCCAGGAAAGCCCATGCAAACAGGGCAGGTGTTGGTGTTTGGCTTAGCTGACTGAGAATCATTGCTGCAACCACAAAATAACTTGGTTTTTGTATTCATTTGGCAGTGGATTTCCAGACCCACCACGACATCGTATTTATCTTGCATGCTTTTTATTTATTGGTATTTAATTTATTTAAGTGTAATTCCTGGGAAATTTCAATCTAAATCGTCAATTAAGGAGACACCATTTTCATTAATATGCCTTTGTAGCATGTTTGTAATCATACCTTTTAGGTTTTCATGTTCTTTATGAACATTAGATACAGAATGTTTACTTTGGAATTCCATGAGAATATGGCAGGCTCTTTTAGGATTATAAATACCATTAATTTCCTTAGCATTTCCAGAAAGTTTAATGATTGTGATTGTACCAATATTATTGAGGGTATGAAAAACTCCTGCTATTTCGTAGGAAAAACTTTCTATCTGATTATAATCAATTCTTTCGGAAAGCATTCTAAACAAACCATTCCACTCAATATTGATTAAGTTTAGGTTGGTTACAAGTAGTGCATTGTAGTGCCAGGTGTATAATTTGGCAATAATTCTAAAAGTTCCTATTGCCATCAATCCTAGCCATAAAAATGATAGATTAGCAAAATACCAAAAACCAATACTAGGTATAACTATTAATATTATAAAGTTTATGGCAAATGGTTTTAAAAGACTGTCTAAATGGTGATGTATCACATTGACTATCTGTTCGTCTTCTTCTAGGTATTTGCGAAATAAAAAGTTATTTAGTTTCATAAAAAAGTTTGTGTTTTTAGTCAATTACCCTTACATTTTATAGTGTTTTATATCAATTTAATATAGTTTTTTGAAAAGTTGGGTTGAATTTTTTTTAGATTTACTAATTGTAATGCTGGCAGCATTGCTTATTCGAGCATATGTAGTGATTCCCTTTAAGGTATATGGACCTTCTATGTGTAACACATTAAACAGTCGTTCTGGTGAGTGTTTAATGGCATATGGAGATCGGATGGTTGTCAATATTTTTGGGTATTTGCGCGTAGGTGATTTTGAAATAGGTGCACCCAAAAGTGATGACATTATTATTTTCGCCCCATCTGCTGTAACGCAAAAGTTTTATGTTAAAAGAATTGTTGCTGTCCCAGGCGAGACTATTCGCATTAAGGATGGTTATGTTTATAAAAAACAAGATGGTGAGTTTGTAGAGTTAGAAGAACCTTATTTGTCTGAGAAAAATATAGGTAACACCTTACTGCCAAGTGGTCCCACAGATGCGATTTACACAGTGCCAGAGGATCACTATTTTGTTATGGGTGATAACCGCTTACAAAGTACTGACTCGAGAAACTGCTTTCATAAATCAAGCATTCAGCCATGTTCAACTGAATCTTTAGCTGCCTTTGTGGCGCGAGATCAAATTAAAGGTAGGGCCTGGATAAGATTTTGGCCATTGAACAAAATTGAGCTTCTCTAGTTTTTTTCTTTAAAGATTAGTTCAACTGTCATTAGAATTAGCAGCATAAGACCAATGTTCCAATTCTCTATTATGCCAAGTATTTTGCTTGTTAGAATATATTGAATAAAAATTGCAATTAGTATCCCCTGCCTCAGGCTAGATCCCAGTGCAGAATAGTAATTTTTATATTTAAGTATTTTAAATAAATATATGAGTAGGCTTACAAGGCTAATACTGAAAATGAACAAATTTACTTGAAAAATTGCAATAATTTGTGTGTTAAGGTTGGCACAAAAGTTTGCTGCAGAATACCCATCACAGGGTTCGAATTTATGAATCATTGTTAAAAGTCCGGCTAGACTAACTAGACTTATAGCTGATAAATAAGTGATTGGTTTTTTTAACATAGATAGCATTTATTTACTTAAATATATGCTAAGGCTAATTTTTTGGCAATTGATTAAAGTCCCAAGATGTTTTCTTTTGTAATCTACCTGCTACTCGAAAACCTGCAGCTTTGGTGTGGCCGCCACCGCCAAAGTTTTCTGCGACCTTAGCAACATTAATTTCATCTTTGCGGGTTCTCAGTGAGGCTTTAATTTTGCCCGACTGCTCCTCTGTAAATAAAATTGTATAGTCTGTGTTAGGTATGGAGCAAATCATGTCAGCAACGCCAGATAAATCGTCTGTAGTGGCATTATATTTTTTAAAAGTAAACTGCGACACTCCACTTTGGACAACTCCCTCTTGAGTTATATCTATATTAGAGAGTACCTCGCCCATAAGTTTAAGTTTTTTGTAATTAGTTTTTTTAAAATTATTTTTCTGAATTGCATGCCTGTCAGCCCCAAGTTTTGTGAGTTTAGAGGCTTGTCTTAGCACTAATGTATTAGTATTGGAGTGCATAAAGCTACCTGTGTCTGTGTAAATACCGTTTAGCAGGCAGGTTGCCATTTCGCTATCAATTTCATAGTTGAGTGTCTCTAGTATTTGCATTAGTAAACTTGTGGTAGAGGTTGCCTTTGGATCTATAATATTCAAGGTTCCAAATGGTTGGCTGGAGGCATGGTGATCTATTGTGACAATGGGCTTTTGAGTACGTTCAAGTTCTGGATATTTTTCGAAAAAGCTTACCAAGTGCTTCGCAGCAGTATCTACGACAATTACACAGTCATATTCCTCGAGCACAAATTCTTGGACTATAGATTCTATATTTGGTAGAAACAACATAGTATCAGAAACTTTATCGTGGCAGGCACTAGTAACTGTTTTGCCAAGTCTACGCAAAACCTTAGAAAGTGCTAGGTTAGAGCCAAGCGTATCGCCATCTGGTTTATTATGCGAAATCACAACAAATTTTTGATTTGTTTTAATAATTTCTTGGAATTCTTGAATAAGTTCCTGCATGCTTGTATGATTGGCTATGTATTAAGTCTAAGATTTTACCTTTATTTGATTAACTTGTAAAGCTGATGTTGAATATTTGTTATATGGGCTCTGGACCATTTGCAGCAAGAGTCCTTGAATTGCTTGTAAAAGATGCAAGGTTTACTATAGAAATGGTAGTTACCCAACCTCATGCACCTAGTGGACGCAAGAAGACTTTGACCCCGACCCCTGTTTTTAGCTTAGCAAAAACTTTGGGTTTGCAAATTTTCGAGGCTGCCAATTCCAAGCAGATTTTAGAAATTTTAAAGCCTGAGACAGTAGATTTTTTGATAGTTTGTGACTACGGTGTTTTGTTAAAACAGCCAGTCATAGACTTGCCAAGGTTCGAAACCTTAAACATTCATGGTTCGCTACTACCTAAATATCGTGGGGCCTCACCTATTCAGGCGGCTTTGCGGAATGGGGACTCGAGTACAGGCATTAGTTTGCAACAAATGGTGCTTAAACTCGATGCTGGCCCTGTGTTTGCAGAAAAAACTTACTTTATAGATGAGACTTCTGGATTTATTAAGGTACGAGATGATTTAGCCTGGCTGGGAGCAAAATTATTATTAGAGTCTTTAGAGAGAATTAAAAACGGTGATTTGCTAGCAAAACCGCAAGATGAGTCTCATGTGAGTTTTTGCACTAAGATTCAAAAGTCCGAAGCTCAAGTTGATTTCAAAACTATGACTGCCTTACAAATATACAATTTGTATAGAGCCTTTGAGATTTGGCCGAAACTCTTTTTTAATTTTTCAGAGCATTTGATTACAATGCACAAACTTGCTTTGTCAGAGAAAAAGCTGAAGCCAGGAGAATTTTTGGTTGAAAATAAGTCTGTATATGTAGGTTGTCAAACTGGCAGTCTGCAGATTTTAGAACTGCAGTTAGCTGGTAAACCTGTTATGTTAACTGCGACCTTCCTCAATGGACGCAGTCGGTTTTTTGAAAATCAAAACTAGACTCCAAAGCAAAATCCCTTGGTTGCTAGATATTAGATAATGATCAAAACAAGCAAGTACAAGCATCAAGATAGCCAGCTTTTTGTCGTGTTTATATAGGACGTATAAAATTAAGACTAAGGCGACGACAAAGATTGGATTGATCTGCAGGCTTTCAATGAATATATTATGAGTTGGTGTATCTAACCAGGGTTTTAAGCTAGAGCTGCCTATGTTTGATAATGGTGCAGAAAGCTCTTGGAGCCTTTGGCTGTAGCTACTTAGGTTGAAAAGTGGGTTTTTTAGAATCAAAATTAGTATTAATGGGAGCCAATATTTAAGCTTCTTTAGGCTTTTTTTGCTATGCGAGCATAGGTTGGCAATTGCAGCAGACAAACTTAGGCTGACTGGGATAAAATAAGACAAAAACTTGTATTCCAAAGCACACAGTGCCAAATATGCCCCAAATATATTGGGATGTGCAAAAGTTCCATAACCTCTGAGAATTTTATAGCCATAGAAATTAATATAAGAACTGCCAGGTATCTGTGTACTTACTTGGGACTCCCCTAATAACTGCAGTCCTAATGAACTAGCTAAGAGCACTTGCAAAGCTCCAACTGTTAATTGAAGGATGATAAAGTAAAGTAAGATTTTTTTAACGGTTTGTAATTGCTTAGTTCCAAGCTTGCAGATAGCCAGTGTGATGGGAATGTTGAGCAGAAAGACTGGATTTAAAAAACTCAGCGTTATAAATGCCAAAATCAGCAGCTTGAGTTTGTGAGTCTCAAGGCTGTCTAAGTTAGATTGAGAGTGAGTTTTTTTGAGCAGCATTATGATTAGCAAGCTTGATACAACTGCAAAAATTGCAAACAAATTGATTTTATCTGCTTGAAAGTAATTAAATTTGCCTAAATAAAAACTTGGATTACTAGTTACAATGAATTTATTGAATGTTAGTAACCCAAGTGTGATTCCAAAAAAAATTGTGAGTTTATTCTTTTTCTCCAGCAATGATCTGATTTAGTTTTTTAGTAGAAAGTACTTGGTTTATTAGAGCCTGGGTACTGCTGAGTTTTTGTCTTGCTCTAAATTTATATTCAGGATCTAAAATAAGTTCTTCAAACATTTGTGCAAAATACTCTCTATATTTGTGATCATCGGCAATTACTAAGCTTTTGGCAATTCCTAGTTGGTTGACAAAGGCTGCATATACTCGGTTTGAGCGTTGTTTGCTAATCATATCGCGTCTACTGGTTGGTTTAAAATTGTTTTTGTAGAGTTTTTCTAGATTGGGCTTAGAAACCATTTGAGAGATCAGAGCCCAGGCTTCAAATTTATTTTGGGAGTTCTTAGAGACTACTTCCGAGAAATAGTTTGCGTATGCCACTTTGTCTGAGTCTGCCTCTATGCTTTCTTGCGGAATTGGATTAATTCTAATGTCCGAAGCATCTATAACAGTTTTACCTGCTCTTTTATATGCCTGATGCAGCTTTAAAAGGTCTTTGTACAAGTGGCTGTAGCCAAAAATCATCGATGTTTTGCCAGTTAAAAAGGCTTCGACCTCTTTGTTAGCAGACTCTGGATCGACAATGTTTTGATTAGTGGAGTAGTTGGGACTAGTCTCATCTGCAAAACTTAGTTGAAATTTGACTAGGTTTTCTGTCTTAGAATTTTTTGCAAAGCTGGCTGTGCTGTAATCTTTATTATAGAAATTAACCCCATTTTGTAGTAGTCGAGTATAGAATATATCTATTTCTTTACTGTTAGAGCTTGGATCTCCTAGTGCTGTTAAGCTACGAATTAGGGTGTTGCCCTGTTTAAAATTCATAACTCTGGCATCGGACTGCATTTGATTCCAGGTAGCAGCAGGTTTGCCTCTTTCTGGAATAGCAGCCTCAAAGTGGGCTTTGTTATAATAAACAGCTAGTGTATCTATGCTTAGTGGCACACCATATATGTGTTGTTTGTCATTAGTATCTAGGATAATATTGTCTTTGGCGGCAATGTCTAGGAATAGATTCTTGTATATTTCTGGAGTGACTATGGAGTTTGGAGCGGGTGAGAGTTTTAAGTAATTAGGTTTTACCCACCAGTTTGGTACAGAAAATACATCTGGTCCCCTGCCTTCTGCAAATTCGTTAAGTATGGTTTCGTAGTACTTGTCTGGATCTGTAAACTTCCTATAGTTTACTGTCACATAAGGAAATTGCTTGCGAAATTCAGTGAATAGTGGGTTGAGATTTTCTTGGTTTTCATAAAGTTTGTAGTAGCTTAAGGTAACTGGTGCTTTGTTTTCTTGAATGACTTGTTTTTTGCGACATCCTCCAATGCTAAGCATTAAAATGCTTATAAGAAGTATAGATAAAAGTTTTTTCATTGATTTGCAGGCTAAATTTAATTAGATTATACATAATTGATTTTAACTCTTAAAGGTGTTTAATGGAATTATTCGAAACTTAGCAAGTTTAGAGTCAAAACAAAGTCAAAAAGATCATACAAAGTCTACAACAACTTTTGTGTTTTGTTGTCCTGCTATTGCTAAAGAAAGCCAACTTGGTGACTCGATAGCTGTTAATGGTGTCTGTTTGACAGTAGTTTCCAAAACATCAGAAAATTTGAGTTTCGATGTCTTAGATGAATCCCTATCTCGTACCAACCTTGGCCTTTTAAAAGCTGGAGAGACTGTGAATTTGGAGCAAAGTTTGAGACTTAATGACTATATTTGTGGGCACTTAGTAAGTGGCCATGTAGATTTTTGTGCTAAATTGCTAGAGGTCAATGCAGATAAATGGACTTTTGAGTTAAATCCAGATTACAGCCACTTGGTGGCTTCTAAAGGATCTATTACCTTAAATGGTGTCGCTTTAACGTCTTGTGAGCTTGATGACGATAGTTTTAGTGTTTACTTAATTCCAGAAACCTTAGAAAGAACTAATTTAAAGGATTTAAAGCCAGGAGATATGGTAAATGTCGAAATAGACATGATAGCCAGATATGTAGAAAGATTAATTAACCATACAAAATGAAAAAAATAGCAGTAGTTTATTCGGATTATTATAAAGATGTAATTGATGGTTTACTGGAAAAGTTTAAGGAAGCTAACCAAAAATATGGCTACGAAGTAGATTATTATAGAGTTACGGGTTCCTTGGAAATAATTTTCAAAGTAGCTAGTTTAACAAAAACAAACCCAGAATATGCTGGTTATGTAGTATATGGTTGTGTAATAGAAGGCAAAACTTACCATAATCATGTGATTCAAGACAATGTATACGAAAAATTACTTCAGGTTTCTTTAGATTCCATGCGCCCTATTGGTTTTGGAGTCTTAACTGTTAAAAGCTACGAGCAAGCCTTAGAAAGATCTGTTGGAATCAAAGGGCGTGGTGCCGAAGCTTTAGAAGGCCTACATAGCCTACTTATCTAGTATTGCTAGTGACTTAGGTTTTCGATGTCTAAACCAGTCTGGTGTTGACATATTCTAACAACAGGTTTTAACTTAGGTCTTTAGCTAGCAGAAGCCAATTTGAACTATTTATTTGTTATGCTTTTGACAACTTTGACATATAGGCTAATCTATTTTTAGATTAACAACTTAAATGTTTAAAATCCTTGGACTATATATAGATTTTTTTGATACAGCTGTCTTTGGTGTTTTGGAAGGTTTTTTCTCTCAAATCACACTAACTTCTCAGGATTTTGTGACTATTAGGCAGGCTGTCTGGCTGCAGTTATCCATTTTCTTTGTGTTTTTGCCTTTTGCTTTGGGAGATAGTCTAAAACTTATTGAGAAAATCTCGAAAATGCCTAGACATGGTAGTATTAAGGTCTTGTTAATTGATTCTAAATTTCGTGAGTCTGTATGCAATTTGGCACTTCAGTCGAATATGTATTACTATTCTTTGTCTACACCTTTGGAGAAGCTGTGCAAATTGCTAGATATTTTAAGATCTACCGTACAAACTCGCTTTCTTAAATATAAGGATCTATCTTTAGATTGTTTTAAGCGTACTATTAGTGTTAATTCAAGAGAGTTAGCTTTAAAAAATCTTGAGTACGAGCTTCTGTCATATCTTATGCTACATGCTGGACGTAGTGTGTCGAAGGTAGAACTATTGGAGCATGTCTGGGGCGCGAATTACGCTATGGCAACCAGAACAGTAGATGTACATATTTCTAGGCTTAGGCAACTTTTAGCCAAGTCTCTTGATAAACCAATCATCCACACTGTACACTGTTATGGATATATCCTTGAATAAAAATGCAAACTGTTAATCATCACTCTTGTGGCACCGTGGTTTACCACCAATTAAATGATAAAGTAGAATATTTACTGCTTCAATACCCCCAAGGACACTGGGATTTTGCTAAAGGTCATATAGAGGAGAATGAGAGCACTGTTGCCTGTGCACTGCGAGAACTAACGGAAGAAACTGGACTAAATAAGATTCAGCTAATCGATGGGTTCTTTCATGAATTATCTTATTACTATCGTCAAGATGCTGTTGCGCATTATAAAAAGGTCGACTTTTTCTTGGTGGAAGCCTTTGAGACTCAAGTTAAAATTTCACATGAACATCAGGATTTCAAATGGTTGCCATTCCAGGATGCCCTAGAGTTAGTTAGTTTTGAAAATGCCAAAAACCTGCTTATTGCTGCGGATAGTTTTTTAAAAACTCTGCATGGGCCTGCTTAATTTGCTCTAAATATTCTAGGTCTTTAAGCTGAGTGTCGCTAAAAATATTTTCTAATGTTTGGTAGCTGGATTTATAGTTAATATAGTCTGTATTGTATTTCACGTGCCTTAAATACCAGTCTTTATAGTTTTTAAGCCACTGTGAGTCAACTTGAAGTGTGTCAATTTGCATATCTGGATTTAACTTTAGGACTAATTCTAAATGTTCTAATGTCCAAGGGTCTTGTTTAAAGACTCTTAGGCTAAGTGCTGGGTCTTGCGTGCTTTGTGCTAAGGCGTAAAGCACAGGCGTGTCTATGGGGTTTTGTTGTATGTGTTGGCTGAGTTTGCCTTCTTGGACTAAATAGTCTTTATGAGCCACAAGGCTACTGCTTGCATACTGAGGATACCTAATAATTACCAGGCTCAAAACTGCAATGGTTGTTAGCAATACTGTGGCAGTTTTTTGTATATTATTAAGTTTAGCTTTGCTGTCTGGAGCTTTTTGGCTAATGAGTACTATGAGCACAAAAATACTCAGTCCAAAATTAATGTTTAGATCTAACATGTTATGTAGCGTAAAAGGTACTAAGGCCAGTATGCTTGCACGTGGTAGTTGGCGTAAATATCCCCAAAAAATGTATATGCAGACAGCTAGTATTAAAAAACCATGTTCCAGACCAATGTCGAGTAATAAATTATGGGCATGTATAGATTTATTGAGGGGTATTGTTTGTACCTGTGGATACAAATACTGAAAGCTTTCAGCACCTGTACCAACCAGGCTTTGTTTTAAATCAAAGAGTTTTGGAGTGTTGCGAAAGAATTCTAGACGATGGGTCGCACTAGATATCCCTTGGGCTTGCTGGAGTTTGTGTTGGTAGTTGTCAGAGAACATAGAAGATAAGATAGCAATTCCAAGCATACTAACTACTCCAAGAAACAGTAGATACTTTTTAGACTGAGCTTTAAATGATTTAGAAAAGTAAATTTTCACTCCCATAAAAGCTAATATCAAGGCCAAGGCAATTCTAGATTTGCTTAAAAAGATTGTGATAATATTTAGCAGGACCAATGGTCCTTGAATAAATGGTGTAATTAACAGCATTAGGCTTGCTAATGAATTAGGGTATATTTGTCTGGGGTCAAAGATGTTCATATAAGTCCCAAAGCCAAAATCAAAGTTAAAATATTGATAAATTGCTAAGCCAAACATTAAAATGCTTAGTGCTTTGAATAGTTTTTGTTTGCAACTGTCTTTTATAAAAAAGACTGCTGGCCCCAGTACTGCTGCTAGATAAAGTAGGCTTTGTTCTAGAGATTGGCTTGGAATTTGTGAATAAAGAAAACTTATCACAAATAAGGCAATAGCAATGATATGCTTTTTTTCTAGATAATTAACTTTAAAACTTGCTAGGCACATCGCAGTAAATAAGCCAAGAGCACCAAAGCTACTATTGTAGTCATTAAAGATGAGACTACTTATTAATGCTAAAAAAATTGCAAATTTATATATCATAGTTTTTTTTAAATTATCATAGACAATAATCTTTCTTTTTGCTATTTTTATTTTACTTTTAGACACTTTATGCCGAAGTGGCGGAATTGGTAGACGCGCGGGTCTCAAAAACCCGTTCAGGCAACTGAGTGAGGGTTCGATTCCCTCCTTCGGCACCATATAGTGTTTTTAACTGTGCCTTTTATAGATATTGCTTGACAGAACTCGGGATTGTGATAGAATCTTGGTAATTAATCAACAATATGTATAAATTCATAGTTTCAGCACTTATCTTTCTTTTGTTTCCAGCCACTACTTTGGCAGCGCTTGTTCCAGATAGGACTGTGAATCTTAATTCATATCGATGTGGATACTACTCTTGTGGATATAGTCGGACTTATAGTCTAACTCCTTCACCTAATGTACCTGTGCAGATTCGTGAGAATGGGCTTGTAAACTACAGATTTTTACCTTTTTATACCAACCCAAATATTGCTTTTAATAACCGATCTGACTATCTACGTTATCAAAAACGCAGATATAACTACTATAATAATTACTATAATAGTTATTACAATCGTTACTACAATGGTTACCGTGCTAACTATGGCTATAGTTACTAGTCTAGTTGGAATTGTTTAAGTCGTTTTTGTCTGTTCTTACTAATTGCAAAGCGATGGGCTTCGTTACGTAGTCTTTGAATTAGCTGTAATGACTTTGAGCTATTTGCAAGCAAAACTCTAGTTTTGTCTGCTTTAAAGATTTCCTCTAGACGTTTGGCAATGCTAATAAATTCAATTTGCGTTCCGAGTTGCTTTTGAGCTTTGAGTGCAGCAGATAGTTGGCCTTTGCCGCCATCTATGACAATCAGATCTGGAACCTTTGCAAACGAAGTATCTTTATTGATTTGATAGCTGTATAAGGCATGTTTATGCTCCGATTTGACTGCTTTAAAGCCTAAATCAACCAATTGCTCTGTTAGTTTAGCGGGATAGTAGACTTTTTTAAGTTTGTGTTTTTCGATGGTTTTATAGATAAGTTGCTTTAAGACAGCTAGCTTTTTTGTTGGGTTATCTATTTTTATGATTTTTATTTGATGTGTTTTGATAAATTCAAATTTTAACTCGGCTATTTGTTTCTTATCTTTCCTTATGCTGGTGCTTTCATCTTGGTACTTAGATCTATAGGAACTGTCTAACTTGCAAAGATATTTGAGCCTTCTTAAAAGCACTTCGTTTATTGATGCAAAATCATCTATTTTATTATCTACTAAGGATTTGATGTTAAACTGCCTATAATCTTGTTTTTTGGCTTGTCCATTTTCAAAAACCACCATACTGGCTACTGTATTGCTGCCGCCCAGATGTGAAATATCGTAACACTCAATGCGTTTTGGCAGTTTTGTGAGTTTTAGGTCTTTTTTAAGCATTTTCAAAACTATTTCGGCTTGTTTTGGGTCTGTTTGCAGTTGTTTTCTCTCTTGTGACTCTGCAAGCAGCTTGGCATTTTTTTTAGATAAATTTAACAAATTAAGCTTATTACCTCTAGCTGGATTCGTAATAGATATATTTTTAGCAGACAGTTCATATAGTAAGTCTTTAAGCTGTTTTGTGTTGTCTAAGCTAATGTCTGTGATGATTTCTTTCGGAAAGTCTGCCGAGGCACTGTAATACTGGCTCACAAAGGATGATAATATTTGCCCATCTGTTAGCTGGCTGAGTTTGCTTGCCATAATGTGGTGGCTGGTTTCTATGAGTTTACCAGCTCGAATTTTTAGCAAATGGATTAAGACAGTATTGCTGCAAGGCACGCAGCTAATAACATCTAGGTTATCATCTAGTTTGGTAGAGGTGATTTTTTGCTTCTCGGAAAGCTTTTGCAGGTAGAATAAGGTGTCACGTAGTTTAGCTGCAGACTCAAAATTTTTGTCTTCGGCGGCTTTTTGCATAAGCATAGAAACATGTGCTTGGATTTGCTGGTATTTGCCTTTAAACAAGTCAATTATGAATTCTATGATTTCATTCTGCTCCTCTACAGATAAATCGCTTATACAAGGACTATGGCTTGTATCTAACTGTTTTATTTGGCAGATACTTTTAGCTAACTGAGCCTTTGAGGCAGCGTTTTTCTTGAGTATTTCCACATGTAGCTGGCAATTGCCAAGGTTTAAGACTTTATTAAGTATAGATATAGGTTGGGTAATAGCCAGATTGCTAGTTTTGGGACCAATATAAATTGCCTTGTCTTTGAGTATTTTGCGGACTATGTAAAGTTTTGGTGTTGGTTCTTTGGTGATTTTTAAATAGCAGAAGTTTTTGTCGTCTTTCATGAGAATATTGTACTTTGGCCGGAGTTCTTTAATTAAGTTAGTTTCCAACAGGTAGGCTTCTAACTCAGTATCGACAACTGTTGTTTTGATATCTTGAATTTTTTTAAGCATTACCAGGTTCTTGACTGAATGCTTGGTAGACTTGGCAAAATAGCTAGAGACTCTGTTTTTAAGGTTTTTGGCCTTGCCGACATAGATAATCTGTTGATCTTCGTTAATAAACTGGTAGACGCCAGGTTTTTTCTCGATATTTTTGAGTATTTTTTGTATTGTTTTACTATCTAGCATATCTCATGTATGAAATTTGAATCTGATATTAAAGCTCTATTTTTTCGTAACTTTTTTGGATACTTAGTACCTAGTAGTTGTTTGAACAAGGCTTTCTTAGATTATATGCGCAAAGACTCAAAAATCCAAAGCTTTCAGGGACAAATTGCCTTAACTTGCTTTAATTTAGATGATTTGCAGTTATTTGATGAAGTAAATTACAAGAAACTTACACAAGAAGCTCAACAAATATCAAAGTTTTTAAAAAGCTGTCCAGGTATAGTGGCCTTTAGTATTTGCAATAGTATTGCTCTTAAGACTTGCAATCAGGACTCAGATATAGATTTTTTTATTATATGTGATCCCCAATTGCTATTTGTAGCACGTTTAAGAGTTATGTTTTACTTAAAATCCAAAGCCTTGTTACCTAAAGTCTGTCCAAGCTTTTGGATTAGCACCAAGGCTCTCGATTTATCTGCTATAAGATTAAAAAACGATATTTATTTAGAGCACTGGCTTAACTCCCTTGCTTTTGAGACAAGTTTTAAGGCAATTTTAGGTGGTTTTAATAAGTTAAATAGCTCCAAGGCTACTCTTAAATCTGTTTATAGCTTGTCTAAGCCATGGTATTCAGCTGTTTTAAAGCTTTTAAACCCTGTTTTAAGGCATTTACAGCTATTTAAGGCTCATAGAACTGCTAATAAATTAAAGTCGCTTAGAGCCTACTCTCAAGACTCCCCTGTAGCTTCTAGCACAGTTGCTTCTGGTATTTGCATTGAGCCTAATATGCTCAAGTTTCATATGAATGATATCCGACCAGAGTTTAACCCTCTGTGTCTTCGGGAATATGATGCGTTTTTACAAGGTAATCGTGTAAAAACATACCAACAATACCGGCAAGTGGAATCGAAATAATCATTCCTAAAACTCCTTGAAATTTGTAACCTAAAATCATTGCTGTAATTACGACGATTGGGTGCAGCCCAGTGGCCTTTTTCATAATCATAGGCACCAGCAAGTTGTTTTCTAGTCTTTGGATAATAAAGTATAAAATACTGACTGCAACGACAGCAGACCAGCCCATGTTAAAGGCAATTGGTAATGTAGTTACCCAGGCTAAAATTGGCCCGACAACTGGTACTAACTCTGTAAACCCAGCAAATAAGGCCAGCGTAAATGCATACTTAATATCCAAGGCCACAAGTCCAATATAGGTTAGAGTACCTACTGCTAGCATTTGTAGTACTTGGCCTTTAAGCCAATTACCGACCTTAGATTTAATTCGCTGTGATCGGTTTTCTATATAGGTTTGGTACTTGAGTGGAAATAATGAAATTATAAAGCGTTCTATGCTTTCGTGGTCAACTGTCATAAAGTAGGTTAAAACCAAAACCAAAATCGCATTCGCTAAACCATTAGAAATACTAATTATCAAATCGACAGCATTACCTGCAATAGAGCTCAAATTGCCTCCGGCTGTGAGCAGGTTTTTTTGGAGCGAACTTGTAATTTGAGTATTAGATAGATTGGAAAAACTTTCTTGAATAGCAGGTTGGAAGGTTTGTAAGAACCGCGGCAGTTCTATAGATCCATCACTAAACTGGCTAAGTAGCTGTTGTGCGTGGAAGGCTAGGTCTACAAGCTCCATAGACAGAATTGGTATTAGGTTACCAACCATTAACGAAAGTGCTGTAATTAATACAACATATATAATCAAGACAGAGACTCCCTTGGGAATTTTGTATTTTTGGAGTTTTTTTACAGATGGCACAAGTGCTGCTGCAAATAGATAGGAGAAAAATAGAATAAAGGCAATATCACGTACTTCATAAAAAACAAAGGCTGCTGCAAATAACCCAATGATTACTAGAGAGGCTTTGGCAACATCGTTCATAGGAATTTGGACAATCCTTGTGGAGTCCTTTTTCTTAGTTGACTTTGGTGCCTTGATTTTAGCTGGTGCTGCAGTCTTTTCTGCAGTACTAGCCTCTAGTTTCTCTAGAGTTTTGAGGGCGAGTTTTTTTAGTTTTTTAAGCATAATATTAATATGAAACAAGTGTTTGCACTAAGTCTACAATCATCCAGCTACATAATGCTATTATTAAACCAAAAATTGCATTTTTGACTGTAGCTTTGGCTTTGGTGTCTTCTCCTTGGACCATGGCCAAGAAGTATTGATAACCACCCAAAACAATAAAGAGCATAGATAGTACTCCGGCGAGTACACTTAGATTTTTAATTAAATAAACCACAAATGGTTTCCACATATACAATCGAATCCTTCCAGTGACTATGGCACAGCCCAATAAATCTGCTTCTGTTAACTCTTGATTCACTTTTGTTAAAGCCCATGCAAAGCGCTTATAGCTATTATATTGGTGACTTGTGAGGTTTTCACCACCATCATTGCTAGTGTTTTGGTAGGCTGTGTCGAAGCTTCTTAATTTCTTTAGGCAATTAGCTCTGGATTGGTCGGTTTTGGGAAGGACAGAAAAGTCCTGGGCAAAAACTGATTGGCTTAAGCCGAGGAAAAGAGCTGTGAATATGAATAATTTGATGATTTTGGTCATTTTTGGGGATTTCTTGTTTTAATTATAGCATTTTTTTATAGATTTTACTATACAAAAAGCAAATTTGGGTGTAAGCTTGCAATAAATTAATTTGGTATATGCTGGCTTCGGTAGCTATTATAGGAAAACCCAATACTGGTAAATCTACTTTGTTTAATAGGATTGTTGGCAAAAAGTCAGCAATAACCTTTGATAAAGCGGGTACAACTCGCGATAGAGTCTTTGAATTAGTTAGTCTCAAGAGTCGTCAGTTTTTGCTTGTAGATACCGCGGGACTCGATTTTGGTTCTAATGAAGACTTAGAATCAGACATTCGTACTCAGACAGAAATTGCTATTAACGAGTCGGATTTAATTTTGTTTGTTATAGATTTATCAAGACCTGTTTCTAGCGATGATTTTTTAGCAGCAAAAATTTTGCGGCAATCAGGCAAACCTGTTTTGTTAGTGGGTTCTAAGGCAGATAGAAAGGTCGACGAGTATTTTTATAGTTGTTTTGAGCTTGGGTTTGGAGAACCTTTGAGTTTATCTGCGATTCAAAATCGTGGCGTTGTCGAGCTAAATCAAGCTTTGAACAAGCAACTAAACGCTCTCAAATTACCAAAGTCCACAGAGACTTTCGATAGAGCCAACAGTATTTGTTTTTTGGGCAGACCAAATGTTGGAAAATCTTCACTTATGAATAGTTTAATGGGCAGCCAGAAGGTTATAGTTTCGGATATTCCGGGTACAACCCGTGATAGTGTTAGTTTACCTTTTAAGTATCAAGAAACTAACTTTATGCTTACCGATACTGCTGGTATTCGTAAGCAAGGCAAGTTGAGATTTGATAGATTGGAAAAGTTTTCAGTAATTAGGAGCCTTAAGGCTTTAGAATATACCGATGTAGGGGTTTTAGTCATAGATGTGACCCAACAGCTTGCTAAGCAAGACTTAAGGGTCTCAGAGTATATTTTAGAGGCTAAGAAGGGTTTGGTGATTGTCTTGAACAAGGCAGATTTGATTCCACCGGAAAAAAAGAATATGTGGGTTAAGCTTTTGCAGTCTAGAATGCCCTATGCTTACTATGCACCTGTTATTTTCACCTCGGCACTCACTGGTACCAATGTCACTAAAATTCTAGATTTAGCTATTGATATTAATAAGGAGCGCCGCAAAATGTTACCAACGCGTGAGCTTAACTACTTTTTAGAGCGCACAATTGATAAGCACCCACCTAAGATGGGCATTCGCTTTAATTTTATTCAACAGGTTGATACCTGCCCTCCGACTTTTAATATCTTTGTCAATAAGCCCAAAGACCTACACTTTAGTTATAAGCGTTATATAGAAAATGCCATCCGCGAGGAATATGGCTTTGAGGGTACGGCGATGACTTTGCGTTTTAAATCTAAGAATGATTTTAAAAAAGCATCTAAGTAACTAGATGCCTGAGTTCTTAGTAGAAGGTTACAAGCCCTTTACTGGAGGCTAGGTATAGAAATTCTATAATTTCTTGTCGTGTGATTTTTTGTGCAGGATTATATTCAGCTTGCAAGCTATTGAGGTTTTTAGCTAAAAAGTATTTTTTAGCGAAGTCAGTACCATTAGCTAGGTTTTTTACAATTTGAGCATATGGTAGGTACCACTGGCTTTGTGCATTTAAAGGAGTGTCTTTAAATGGTTTGTCTTGAACGTAATAGTCTATACTTGTGTTTAGTTGAGTGTGACCACTGTGGTTAATGCTTTCTATAAACAACTTGTAGAACTCAGCTCGAGATACTGCCTGGTTAGGTCTAAAACTATCATCCTTGTAACCCTTTAAAAGCGTTCTACCGACCTTGTTGGCATTAGTATTCTTATAGACTGGGCTTTTGAATAAAGTTGCCATGTAGGGCATGTACCAAGCCTGTGGTTGCAGGTCATAGAATCCAAACTGTTCGTCTAATTCTGGATTGTAGTTTTCTAATTTTAAATTATTAGTTTTTACAATTAGAGCTACAGCTTCGGATCTTTTTAAAACATTATTTGGTCTGTAATACTGAGATTCAGAAATGATTTTTTTGTCCAAAGCAAAATCAGCTGCCTGGCATAGGTAGCTATCGGCTGGTATATCTAAAAATTTTCCACATGTATATTTTGCTCTTGAGCTAAAACCTAAAAAGGCCAACTGGCCTTTTGTAGATTCTTTATAGTCTCTTACGAGTGATGCTATTTGCGTCTCATAAATATTTGAGGAATATTCGTTGTGACTTATATAAAAACTTGTCATATCTGCATCTATACTTGTTGGGGTAACTGCAGTCACTCTAATCTGATATTCACCGTCTGTTAGATTGCGACTAGTAAACTCCCCTACTTCGTAATGAAAGCCACCTGTAACGACGCGATTTTTGAAGATAGTTTTAACTACTTTAGAGTCTTGAACTATTTCAGCAGTAACAGTAGCTTTGTTTTTTGAATTAAAAGAGATAAATGTTTTGGCAGTATTTGTAAGTACTTTTGGATTTACAGATAACTGTGTAATTAATGATTCATCAATTACTTGTTTTCTCTCTAAAACATTCGCAGGCACTACATATGTAGTTTTAAACTTTTGTGTAGTAGCCTTTGGAGTTGATGGAGTTTTCTTAACTGTTGTTTTTGGCATGTAAAGTCTTTGTACTGTTACTGTGTCATTAAGAACAGTCTTGTTGTTTGCTGTGTCGTATAAAGTAATTGCAACTGAATACTCACCAGCAGAAACTTTATCGCCTAATGTGTTTTTACCATTCCAAGTAATTGTTTGATTTTGAGATAAGACATTATTGTATTTTTTATTGTAGACAGTAGTCTTAGCTTTTTTGTTTACAATTTTCACTTCTAAATCTTTGTACTGAGTTAAGTTAGTTAGGTTCACACCAAACTGAACTTTTTCGTTTCTGTCTGTATTAATAACGTCAAATGATTTTGTGAAACCTAATTCAGCTTTAAGGTTACTTGTTGCAATCTGTTTTTTGGCTTTAGCACTAAGTCTTGCTGCTCTAAATTGTGCAGGTGCTTCTGGTCTTTGAATCTGAGAAGCAGAGCTTACACCACGTGCTTGCAAGTTAAATGCTAAGTTAGCTTGATTTGTTGAGTTATTTTTTAGGATAATTGTTTGACTCTTAGTACCAAGCGAAGTTGCATTAAAAGTAATTTTTATATTAGCAACTTGATTAGCTGCAAGAGTTGTTGGATATGTAATTTTGAAATCACCTTGTTTTAGTTTTGCAGGCATTTGATACTTTCTTTTAGCTTCAAATGTTACTGGCTTATTGCTTAGGTTTTTAACTTGAACCTGTTGCATAACTTGAGTACCTACTAGGTTTGCTCCTAAATCAAGAGTAGATTGAGAAACTTCGATTTGTCCATACTCAGTATTTGCCTGTGCACCTTGAGATGATCCTGTAATTTGAGTAAATAAATAGCTCTTCTTGTAGTCTGTAGTAGTTATAGCAAGTGTTGCTTTGCTAAGCTTTTTCTTTTTTGGTTTAAAGACAAATGTAATTTCTAGAGTTTCCCCGGCTTTAATAGTGCCAGGAATTCTCTCTTTCAAACTAATTGCTCCAGATGGAACTTGGTTTGTAGAAAGTTTTACATCGTAATCATTTGTGTTTGTAAGTTGAATACTAGTTTCAGAAACAGAACCAACTGGAGTTTTCTCTAACTTTACTTTGTTTGTAGAAAACTGTAGACCTTCGTTTGTAAGTTTCTTTTTTGTAAATCCTCTAAGTTGGATAGTTTTTAGCTCTCCAGTGGATTCTAGTTGTAGTTGTAGTAAATCACTAAACTCCCCTTCGCCTGTAGCATGGTAGCTAATTGCTAGGGTTTTAGTTGATTGTGCTAGTAACACAATTGGACTTGAATTACTAATAGAAAATGGAGCACTTACATTGGATACAACCATTACCTTTTCTGTGGTAGCACCTGTGTTTTCAATGATAATTTCTCTAGTTTCTGTGTTATCCTTAGTCGTTAAAAAGTTAACGATTTCAGAATCTGGGTAAACTTTTATGTTTGAGTTTGTAGCAAACTCAGATGCACTTACAAAGTTAGGTATAAGCAACGCAAACATTGTAAAGACACTTAATATTTTCTTAATTTTTGTAAACATTTTTGGGTGGTTAATTTAAATTAAGATGCTACTTTAGCTTTAAACTTTAATTTTGTCAATATAAAAGCTTAGGAATTGGAAATTCCGTAGGCCAGGCATTTATTATTCAATTAAGGTACAGTGAGTGGTAAGGGCGGCGCGCCGCGCAGGCGCGCCCGCCCAAACTTAAAACTCTCTATATGCTGGTGTGTATTGTGGTAGGTTGTAGCCAGTTGTGTAGTTGTAGTTTTGATAGACGCGGTTTTGTGTGTTTTGAGTTTGGAATAAGTATGGATTGCGTGCTGCTCTAATTAGTCTAGCTGTCATTGCTACTAGGTCTCCTATAGTGGCATTAGCTTCTGGATTTATTGTTAGGCTGAGTTCTTGGAACTTTTCTTGTATTGCTCTAACTCTGCTAGAAACTGCCTCTTGAGTACTTAGGTCTGCTTGTGGTTCTAAAAGTTTTGCAGCGATTAGTAATGTTTGTGCTGCTTGTATTTGTCTTAGTGGCTGGTAGGCATTTAGATTACCGTTGGCATCTGGAGAAATAACTCCAAATTTTAGGAGCGAGTATGCAGGTACCAACCACCAGTGGTTATTTGCATTTGCTATAACTTCTGCATCTATATCATTTATATAGGCAATTAGCTCATCTGCGTTGGGTTCAAATAGCGGTAATTTTTGAGTTACCTCAAGTAGTTTTTCTGTAAAGCTAAATAAATGCGCATTGGTAGCAGCTTTGTCGTAGTTAGAAACCTGTTTGGCATTTGCAAACTGTCCTTTGTAGACTCCAAGTTCATGCAGGTAGACTAGGTCGTTGCAAATTGGATTGTTCATATTCATATCAGTATACAAGACCATACATTTTGGATTGGGTGGTGGTGTGTTTTGATGTTTGTTTTTAAAGAATTTAGCAAATGGTCCACCTGTGCCTTGGCCAGAATAATATGGGAAGCCCATACCAAGCGAGCTGCCTTGCATGTAGATTTTTGGCTGAGCTCTAAAGGCTTTTTCTATAATCTCTACATATTTAATGATTTTGCCTTCTGGGCTTAGGTTAATGCCAACAATTTTTAGATTGTAGGTGCCTGGTGTTTGGATCTTGGATGTATTGTAATTTTCTATCATTACTAGGTCTGGTCCTTGTAGTTCTGCTTCTCTTGTAAAGCGATTACACGCTTTGCGGACAAAGTTTTTACTGACTGTTCTCACGAAATCCTGTGAGCAATATGTGTAGAGGGCACCTTTTTGTCCTCTGGTATTTCTATCGGAGCTATGACCTTGGTATGAGAGTTGTAAGAGGCCTAGATTCATGAAATTTGGGACTTCTATATCAAAGTTTATGTTGTCGCCTATTTCGAACTCGGGAGTTATTTCTGCGTCAAGCTTGTCTGAACCTGTAGTAATTCCATCTTCATTTCGGTCGCTAGGGTCGATAATATCTATAAAGGAACTAGTACGGAAAATGTCTGGATTGGTCTCAGATAATGAATTACGGTCTACTAACAGGATACTAGGTTGGCTGTTTGTTTCGTCTGGCACAAGAATTCCAGTTGCCTTAAGGACTGTGCCTGTGTTTGTGTTAGTTCTAATTAGACGCCGGCCAAGATGTGGCTCGGTGCCTTCTATGAATATCAGAATTTCTCTATTAATAAGTTGATCAGATAATATTGATGTTTCACAGCTAATTTTACTACCTGCGACTGCAGTGTTGTTATTAGAACACTTGAAAATGTTATTTTTTAGTTTTTCTGCTCGTAGTTCTTTATCTGCTTTGATTTCTATTGTTCTACTTTCGTGTTGGCTTATACTAGAGTTATCACTGAGAATTTTAAAGGTATAAAAGCCTGGGCTAAAAGTGTTTTCTATATCAAAGCTATTAAGATTGAGGCTTAAGTCATTCTGACTTATTGTCTTACATGGTGTGATAATGTTTAGCTTTTGTTGAGTCTCAATGTTTGAAATTTGAACTTGATACTTATCTACAGCTTCCAAGCATATAAAACTACCTTGAATTAGGTCGGTATTGCCTCCTTCTACTAATAAATCTTGTTTGGCAATTTCTAATAAGACGTCTGTTTCTAGTTCTAGTTCATTTTCAGCATTTAGGATATTTAGTTTGATAGCACTGCAACTACTGTTATGGCAAGCAAGCATGTCACCTAGGTTGAGTGTGGCAGTTTCCTGGGTGTCATCGACTTGTACAGAGCTAGGCCGGGTTATGATTTCATCGTTTAAGGTGAAAATATATTTATTGGCCTGTTCTGGGAGATTTTCACCAGTGATTTCTAGACTAACATTGTCAGCAGATAGCAGACTTACTAGTTGGGCATCTACCTGTATATCACTGTCTGATTCATCGTCGCTATCGCCACCGTCGTCGTCGCCGTCACTGACTACATTTCTGATTTCGAATGTTTTGTTAGTTTCGAGTTTTTGTGTTTCAAAGACTATGATACTTGCATCATATGTGCCATTTTCTAGGTTTGCAGTATTATTATTGGCTTCGAATAAAAGGCTACCTGGTGTTACAGCAATTAGATCTACTATAATTTTTTTATTGGAACCTGCTTTGCTTAATTCCAGTTTAATAGTTTCTTGCCTGAGCTCTAGGTTTTCTGGGAGATTGTTTATAAATTCTGCATTAGCTGATAATTCAAATAATACTGTATTGTTATCCCTTGCTCTTACTGTATCTTGGCTTGCTGCCTGGGCACTTAGTGCCGCCTGGGCAGCTTGTAGTCTGTCTTTTACATGTATTATGAGAATTTTGCTTCTGTTTTTATTACCAGCAGGCCCATCGGCAAAGTTTGATTCACCAGGTGGCACCTGACTTTCAATTTCGATTGCAAGTAAATAATCTTTTCTAAAGTCTAGCTCAACATTTTGCAGGCTGGTAATATCAACAATTTGTTTGCTAAATGTTCTCACATTTTTGCTAGCTGTTTTATGAATAACATTGATATCTGTGTCAGTAGCGGCTGCAGCATCCCCTGCTGCCGCACCAGCTGCTGCTGCTTGAAATCGTATATTAAGCTGAGTACCAGATTGCTGGCTACTAAAATCTATTGCTTCAAGAAGGTTTTTTGCTAATAAGGCTGTGATTGTTTGTGGGTCTACTTCTAAAAGTATTGATTGGTAATTATAATTAGACTGATTACTTTGAATTAAAAGATTAGTTTGAGAAATATCAAATAAGCTTACTTTGCTGCCAATATCACTGTTTACAAAGTTAATATCTGCAGCATCTACAGCGCCAGCTGGTAGGCTGAGATCTTGCTGACTTATAAAGCTATTGTTGTTAGCGGTTATAGTATTGAGCTCCTTGTAATTTAGGCTAAAGTACAGGTCTTCTTTTGTACTTTCTAGGTCATTGATTAAATTGGCATTTCTGCTAGGTTCATTATCATCACCACTACAAGCAGATTCAATTGCAGCATTGTATATTAAACTAAGTTTTTGAATATCTTCATAGACAATAAAACCTGCTCCTTGTTGAATGGTTTCTAGTTCAAAATCATCGTGTAATAAAGGACTAACTATCTCCCGGGTAATAACTTCCGTTATTGGATTACCATCTTCATCATTCTCTCCTGTATCTACTAGTTCATCGATAGATATGGTAGTGGTTTGGTTGTTGTATAAGTCTACAATTTGAAAGAACTTGTCAATTGCATTGCTGTCAGTGTTGTTGGAGAGTAAGGTGTTAATGACCTCTTTTTGTTTATTGAGATCACCTGCAGAATTTGTAGCTACTGCCATCGGGTTTGGGCAGGTATCAAACTTTGATTCAAAAGCAGTTGTACTTACAAGCCGCTCTGTAAATGCCTGTTGATCTGGCACACTAAGAAAGCCTTTGAGCAAATTACTTTCTATGTTTTTGTTTAGGCTTATACTACTAATAAAAATTGCAAATACTGCAACTATGGCTAGGATTGAATATTTTCGCTGTTTAGTCATTGTTTTTGGCTAATTTAACTTTATACTATATCATTTTTTCATGAAGATAAAAAGCTTTGCTTTGCAAAATCGCTAAAAACTTGTCTGCCTTTTTTTACTGTTTTTTTTGAAGCTTTTGGATCTGATTACTATACTGGAATAATGTTTCTGTTGTTTGGTAGTTTATGCTTTTAGGATTCAAAAAGCTCCCAGGTTTTTATGCTGGGAGCTTTGAAGTTTTTGGTTTATATTTTTAGGCTTACCGTCAGGTTTTGCCTATTAATACGCCGGGTAATACCCGCTATATTGTGTGTGGGCTGTACTGTACATTTGACCTTGAGGGTACATTTGTTGGTTTAGGCCACGAGCTGCATAGGATTGTTGTCCCATGTATGGATTGTTTGCTGCATACAAGCTTGGGTTTTCCATAATTTGCATGCTTCTAGATAATAGTAGGATTATGTCTCCCATATTAGCTGGAGCTGTTGGGTTAATGTTAAGTCCATACATAATGTATTGAGCTACAACATCTGCATACCATGGATTGTTTGCCGCGAGTTGTTGTGGAATTAGTCCTGTTGCCATACCAATTAGCTTGGCTGCCTCCGCCTGTGTTACTGGGGCAAATGGATTAGCATTGTATTGTGCGTCTCCTTGAATGTATCTGTAACCAGTTAAACTGTATAAAGGAGTTAGCCACCATTGATTGGATGGATTAGAGACTATGTTTTGATTTATGTCTGAATAGTATCCAATTAGTGCACCATGGTTAACTTGGACTGGTGGAAGATTTTGGGTGGTTTGTAGTAATTGGTAAACCAAAGAGAATAAATGTGCTCTTACTGCTTGTTGGTAAGCTCCAGAGACAACGTTATTGCCCATTTGGACACCTCGGTAAAGATTTCTTTCGTAAAGGTACATAATGTCTGCACAGAGCTCTTGTCTTCCTGCTAGGTCTGCAAAGACTGTCGAACATTGTTGTGTGTTAACTTGTACAACTGGACTCATTGGGTTAAAGCCCATAAGTGTTCCATAGCCTACTGCATGACCACCGTAGTTATTGTTTTCTAGTTCAAAGGCATTTTCTATAACGATTTCACCAATTTGTAGTTGTACACCGTGAGCGTCTGCATATGCTGTGTTTGAGTCAATCTCAGCTAATTCTCCTGAAACTGAGTTGGCATCGTAGATTAGATCTATAATAATGTCATAATCTCCCTCTACTTCTATGCCTGAAGTATCAAAATCTTCAACTTCTAGGCTGTCTGGACCTTGTAGCAGACTTCTTTGGTAGTGATCTTCACAATATCGGTCCATTCTGTTTTGAGCTCTACGACCTTCGAGGAATTCGGTTAAGTCATCTTGGCAATATATATACATAGACCTCTTATTCTCTCTTCTAGTGTCTCTATCATCTTGATTGCCGGCATAGGATACTTGTAGGAAGTAAATATCTATTTCCTCATCTATATTAATGTCGAAATCAATTAGCTCTCCAGACTCTATAGTGTTGCCAATGCTTACATCTACATAGTCTTCTATAGTATCATTTCCACCTCTAGTTTGAGTATCTGTTCCGCTGTTAGATGTTTTCACTAGTACTGTCGATGCGGTTTGAACCTCCTGATAACCGTTGCTAGTTGGAATCAAGACTACTATATGTTTGGTTGTTTGCTCTGTTGCCGTAGGAATCACTAGACTATTGGCAGAGTAGCCATTGTTGATTACAGATAGTGGTACAGCTTGATCGTTAGTAGTACCCTCTATTTTTATTTTGTAGTTGGCACCAATTGTTGCATTTGGGAATGGGTTAGTTGTGTTACAGGCTGTTGTTGCACCTGTGATGACAACATTTTTGTCTCCAGCAATTGTGTGACCATCTTGATTTTTATAATCAGGATATGTTCGTCCACAACTAAATGGTAGAAGTGCTACCTGGCTTGCTGATAGTAAATATGTGTTAGATGTACTGAAATTAATGCTTGTGTACTGATTAATAATTTCTTGTCCATCTACTATCATACTTACATCTACATTGTAGCCAGTAGATTTTTCTAGACTGTCGATATTATTAATGCTTGCAGAGTCACCTGTACAAGCTTTTTGGTAGGAATTGCTTTCTCCTGTAGCTTGATTGGTAACTGTTACTTCATATAGGGTGCTAATACCTGCAAGGCATTCAAATTCTACTGTAGGATTTTCTTCATTAATTACAGATGCGTTAAGTGGGCTGCTAATAGCAAGTTTGTTGACGTTCAAAATTACTCCAGTTAGCTCATTTTTGTAAGCTAATTTGTAAGGAGGGCAACTGCTATTTTCTAGGCAAGGTAGCAAATGATTGCTCTTTGAGTTAAATATGAGCGTAAGATCCCCATCTGTTGTTAGTGTGGCCGAGTTGGCAGTTGCATGTACTACTAGGCTTCCTGCCTCTCCTGTAACAATTTTGTAGTCTGAGGCAGTGGTTGTTAGGTTCGTGCCTGTTAGTTGAATACTGTAGTTTTTTGGATTAATTGTAACTGCTTGACTATCTATGGATGTTTCTTGATTTTCAAGAGCTCCATCTGCATCGGCATCGGCATCTTCATCTGCTTCGATTATTGTGATGGTTGTGTTTGTGTTTTCAAACTGATCATCATAAATTGAAATACATATATTGTACTCTCCAGGCTCTAGACCACCTGGTACTGGATTAGTTGTGGTTATACTACCATTTTCGTTAATAGTAACAACTGCTCCTAGTATTGTCAGTTCATTGTCATCATCTGTGACTGCACAAGTTTTCCCATTGTCAGACGGTTTGAGACCATACTGATAAGCCTCTGTAACATCTCTTGCTGGCAGAGTTAGGTCACCCTGTTGTGGCTGTTGTGGAATTGTGGTGATTATTATATTTTCGTTTGGAGTATAATTATCTTTATCCCCATCTGTAACTGAAGCATCTACTAGTGCTTCAGTTGTATCAATGTTGTCGCGGAAAATATAGATGAATACTTTTTGTTCTAAATGTTTGTTTTTTGAATTCTCTATATAGTTATGTTCGAAATCATCAGTTTGGTCTGAAGCAACTCGAACTAGTAGGACCTGAGGTTGATTTGGATTAATTCTTAAATCAGTGTTAACATTGCCCCTAAAATTTCTTGCGTCAGCGTTTAACTCAGCTAGATTTATAGTAGAACTAAAGTTATGGTCTTGAATCTCAGTGTGGTATTTGGTGACTAGGTTAGCACCTATGCTAAGTGCCTGTGTACTTCCACCTGCGCTAACTGCATTGCTACCACTGGTTCCTAGGATGCCTGGAGTTAGGTTAGATAGTGATTTGATAAAGTTTGTATCTAGTGGCACTGCTGGTATTAAGTCATTAGTTGATTCTACTTGTATAAGTGCTAAATCTACTATGCCATCTTTAATGTCAGATTTTATAACAAGTTGCTCGGGGAAAGCGCCATTTATCTCGCTGCCTGCTCGAAAGTCTATTGCTAGGCTTGGCTCGCTATTTACAATTTGGAAATCTTGGTGTAAGCGTAGTTTAATACCCTCTTTAACTCTATTTATTTCTTGGTATGTTCTGGCTATAAGGCTTTCTGCGTGCCTTTCTGGTGCACCATCTTCAGAGGCTACCAATAAAGCATCTAGCAGGCCAACATATTCCTCTAGAGAGGCTTTAATAGAGTCCATGGCATCTGCGTCTACTGCTTGAATATTGGGATGACCTAGTTCTCCTGGGATGTTTGTGGTGTTATCAATGTGAGTGTTAAAAGTTGCTCCACCACCACCTAGTATATTATCTGCGACTGTGTTCCTTTTTGTTGTTGCTTCACCAGAAACAGCAGCACGTTGTGCTTCGGCCTTTTGTGTGAATACAGCTCCTGCTGCCCTAGCTGTGAAAGTTTGCTCTTTGGCTGTTAAAGTAAATTTTATAATTTCTGCAAGGCTGTTTAATTGCTCTTTTCCGGTATCGAGGATTGGTGTTAGGCCATCTACAATTTCGTTTTGGTTTTCAAGGATGGCTAAGTACTCAATTTGGGCTGTTGCCAGGGTTGTAAATGTTGCATCGTCACCATTGATTACAGCTGCTTTTGCTTCTGTAACAGCAGCTAGGGCTGCCCCTGCATCTATTCCAAGAGCTAGACGCTGCGGGTCGGATACTGGTGGTGCTGGTGGTGCTGCTACTTCATCATCATGTAGTGTACCGTACCTAATGGCCAGTTGACCAACGTAGGCAGTAGTGTTGGCCTCTGTTATGCCTGGTGTTGCTAGGCTAAAACCAAGAATAGCTTCGATAGCCACATTAGCACCATCTGTGAGGATGTTGGCTGTTTCGCTGTCTTCGACTGCTGTGATAGCTTGTGTAAGTTGAGGGGCTGGGTCTGTTGCTAGATCAGCTGTCGCAGCTATGTTATTAGTTAGTTTAGTACCGCCTTTTAACTCACTTCCTTGTACAAGGTCTGAGTCTACATAGTCAGTAAGTTCTTCAATAGCATCTCGATATTCGCTAATTTCGGTGTTTACGGCCGCAAGTATATCATCTTGAGTTTCACCTTGGGTAAAGTCAAGAGCGTCTGTGGCCGCTCCTCGACCTGCTGGGTTCAAGTCTGTACTGATTGCATCAAAGTTAGTTTGGTCGTCACTGTTACCAAGGAAGATTGTGGGCTCGATCTGACCTGATAAATCTAGGCTAGAGGCAATTATATTTTTGTTACTAGTCAGGTTGTTTAGACTTGCTGTTGAGGATAGATTGCTGTTTGTGACTATATGTTCTTGTGTTTCATATCGGGTTTCGAATAGTTTTACTAGGTCGTTTGTGCTAACTAGTGTTGGTGTACCGTCTACATCGTGCCAATACGCTGGAATGCTGTCTATACTAGCACTGCAACCTGTTTGATAGGCAAAATGATTGATTAATATCACTTTTTGGATATCTTCGTAGCTTATAAAAGGAGTGACCGCTGCGTCTCCACTTGTTAGATCTAAGCCTAAATTGCCCTCAATTAACGCTGACCGGTTGTCACTTGTAATAGTTTCGTAGAAATTTTTGATTGCTAGAAAATTTGCAATCTCATCTGGATCTGTTCTATCTGCTAATAAAGCAATTAGTGTATCGTATTGGTCTTCTAAGTTTCCGCTTTCAAAGCCATTGCTTTCCCTACAATCGTTTTGGTTATCAAAGAGAGGATTGTCTAATTCATCTGGTGCTTCTCCTCTAAAGAATAGAGCAAAGTTGCCTCCTTCGGCACCAGCTTTAAGTTCCATCGAGTCGACCTCGAAACGCTCCTCGCCAATGCTTGTTCTTATGTAGTCTTCAGCGTTACTAAAGTCTTGTGTTCCATCGGCAGCTGGTGCTGTGACATCAAAGGTTAGGTAGCCTTTGAACATGTCTCCTGTGTTTGTGTATAGCCCGATAATTATAGCTATTGGTACCACAATGGCCCCAAGTATACCGAGCAATCTACGATTATTTGATTGCATGTTGCATGGTTAAATTTTATATATTTTAATAGGTATAGCGCAAAAATGCGATTACCCAAATAATAGCTAGGCATAGACATATAGTCTATGCTTTTTGCAAAAAACCGCTTTACAAAAAGCGGTTTGCAGCTTTGGCAATTGCTGGATTAATGTTTTTAGAGAAAGAGCACTTCGTACATTAGGTCTACAGCAGTCGATCTTTGGATGTGTCGCATAGGTTCTATGTAGGTTCCTCGTTGTCTCCAAAAGTCAACGATTCGACTATACCAAGGACCAGATGCAGCATCTGAAACATTTGCTCCACGGATATTTGCTATAACTTTGGCAAATTCTGCCTCGGATACTATATCAAATGGCCTCAGGCTGGAGTCGCTGTACCCTTTCATAATACCTTTTTCTATGAGTCTGGCAGCAGCTTGAGTCCACCAGGTGTTTTCTTTTAGGTAAATTTGGCTAATGTCTAGATCCTTAAATTGTTCTAGCAAGCTCAAGTTGGCCTGTGTACGCAGGTACTGGCTTTGGTTTAGCATACGGTCTGCTAAGACAAAGAATTCAGCACGCTTTAAGGTATGATCTAAGTTAGCTTTTGGCAGCCTAAATTGTTCTGGAATACGTGTGTTTTGATTTTTCTGACCTGTGAAAATTCCCATTTCTCTAAGAACTGTGATTTTCCCACATCTTAGGTTGGTTTTTCTAACATCGTAAAAATAATCTTGGCAGCGTAAGTTACCAGTATCTAGTGTCCGGTTGTTTGGTACCATGGTGTATCTACTGCGGCCTGGTCTT
Source organism: uncultured Candidatus Peribacteria bacterium (assembly GCA_964451705.1). GTDB lineage: Bacteria > Patescibacteriota > Gracilibacteria > UBA1369 > CAYYFV01. The sequence goes on from CAYVIV010000001.1 coordinate 122,052, forward strand.
TGGAAATTATCAAAGTCCGAAAAGTCGTAGCTATTATACCTGTCTGTTCTTTGGGCTTTTATATTAATTTTGGACTGTGTTTTAAAACGGACACCTGTTTCCCAAATATAAATTTTTTCTGAACCTGCATTTTTTAGGTATATGCTTGGGCAAGAAACTAGGTTTAATTGGTCTTGGTAACAAAAGTCTGATTTTTCGTTATCTATCTCCATGCGTGTATTATCCATTATCTGAAAACCTAGGGGTAACCTATAGTAGCAGTTAGTAGATTGGTATTCATCACGGTTGTCGCAATCGACCTTAATATGTTTTACATATTCAGTCGCTCTAATTAATGGTCGTTCGACCATTTGCATATTACCGTAGTAATTTGGGCTCAGCGCCCCTTTAAATAAATTGGGATTAAGGGTATCTATACTCTTAACACCAAAAACCACAAGTAAGAATGCCACAAAGCCTCCTAATATACGGTTTTCAAATTTCCTATTCGACATAGATTCAGTGTTAAATCTTTTAATTTTAACACATTTATCTATTTTTTACAAGCATCTTATATAATTGTTGCCCACAAAGTCGCAAATTATACTTGTATGGATTTTTGGGTTTAATGAGATCGTTTGGAATCTTATAGTCCTTAAGCTCTTGAATGTAGTTGAGTCCAATCTTATGAAAGAGTTGTTTGTAAGGCTGTATTTTTAGACAAATAACAGGAGTTTTGTGGACTAGAGCCTCGTAAATTGGTAGCCCAAAGCCCTCGAATTTAGATGTATACAAGAGTGCTTTGGATTCTTGTATTAATTTGAATTTTTCCTGGTCACTAATATTAGATAAAAACTCTATATTTGTGAGTTGAAGTTTCTTGGCTGATTTAAAGCAACTTTGCCCAGAACCAATGATTTTAAACTTATGATCCAAATTTGCCTGCGCAATTTTGTAGATTAACTCTAAGTTCTTACGCTTTTGCAGTGTTTGTATGCAAAGGATCTGCCTAGTTTTGTTTTTGATTTTATAGTCCGGATGAATCGCCTCTGGCTTGTTTATGCTTGGATACACAATTTTAATGGCTTTCTTACCATAATTTTTAACTAAAATCCTCCTACTATAGTCTGAGTTGCTTAGCACAAGTCTGGCTTTTTTATATATGTTTTTTGGTCTTATAAGCCAAAAGTATAGTCTTGCCCGTGCCGACAGGCTGTTTTTACAGTATTTAAAGGCTAAGTCATGAAAATATATAAAACTTTGACTAATTTTACTCAGAGCAAAGGGGCGAATATCTAGGCACAAGTATGAAATTTTTTGCTGGTTACGCCTTTTCGACTTAAAATTCAACTTTTTATAGGCTAATTTGTCAATTTTAGGCCAGTTAAAGAATGCCAAGCTTAAATTCAGCAGTATATTTGGGACTTTTAGGTGTTTGTGTCTAATGTTGCTTTTTTTTAGATAGCTTGCGAGTTTGTCCAAATGAATTTTGGGTTTTTTGAAACCACTACTAAAAAAGACGATTTCTTGGTCGGATTTTAATTTTTTAACAATCTCATCTATAAACAATCTATTCACTGTCTGAACGCCTCCATATTTGTAGCTTTGGAGTGGTCGAAGATCAATTATAAATTTCTTTATGCGCGACATAGGCAGTATTTACTATTTTTTTAAATTTTTCGATAAATTTTTGGCTTTCAAACTCTTTAGCATGATTTTTAATGTATTGTCTGTCAAAGTCAATCCTATCTAGTTTTTCGATTGCCTGATTGAGGCAGTTTACAGTTTGTTCATCAAAGAGAATCCCTGTTTTGCCATCTATGAGACTATCACGAATCCCCCCTTTATTATAGGCTATTACTGGGACTCCATAGCTTTGGGCCTCGGCTTGGACTATGCCAAAATCCTCAATTTGTGGGAAAATAAAGGCCTTGGCGTGAGCAAAATAGTTTTCAAGAGTTTTTCTACTCACAAACCCAAGCAACTTTGTATTGGGACTGGTGTTGAGTTGTTTGAGTACTGGTAGCATTTCGCCTGTGCCAATTATGACTAGATTTTTTTGAGTTTTATTAAAGGCTTTAACAATCAATTCAAAATGTTTGTGGGATTTCAATCTACCCACAGCTAGGTAGTAACTACTTTTCTCTGGATTTTTATCGTTGCTAAATTGAGCTTTTGGGATCCCTGGATTCAAAACTACTGATTTGGCACCATAGAATTTTTGGATGCGTTTTTGAATATAGCTAGAATTAGCGATAAACTTATCAACCCTTTGGGCTGCTAAATAATCCCAGATCCTTATTTTGTGTAATGGGAATTTGGTAAATAGCTTGAGTACTTTGGGGAATTTATACTTATTAATAAAATCAATATAATTGCCCCAAACATAACGCATAGGAGTGTGACAATAGCAAATATGCAGAGTTTCGACCTTGGTTATGACACCTTTACTACAAGCAAAACTTGAAGAAATTACAATGTCGTATGCAGATAAATCAAAGTTTTCAAAAGCATACGGCATGAGACTCAAATACAACTGATGTTTGGTCTTAGCAAACGGCAAGTGCTGAATAAAGCTAGTTTTAGGTTTGTATTTAGCAAATTGCGGCATAGCTTTTGCGTTGTAGATGCTTGTATATAAATCTGCATTTGGAAAGGCAGTTAATATATCTGCAACAACTTTCTCAGCTCCACCTTGATTTGTTAGCCAATCTGCCACTACGGCTATTTTTAGATTCTTCTGCATATTCTAAAATTAACTACGCGAATACTAGCTTATAATTTAAAATTATGCTATAATTTTTAGATTAATATAGTTTTTATGGAATTTTTATATTTTGCAGTTGGACTCTTCTTATTGTTCTATGGTTCTAGCTACATTATAGACTCTTCTTTGGCAGTTGCACATAAGTATTCTTTAAACTCTGTAATTGTTGGTTTAACTTTGGTGGCGCTCGGAACATCTGCTCCAGAATTAGCAATTAATATCTCCAGTAACTTAAAGGGGGTTTACGACGTTGCCTTTTCCGATGTAATTGGTTCGTCTATTTTTAATAACTTGTTAGTACTAGGTTCAGTCTTGTGTTTTCGTCCGATTGTTGTAAACCCTAGGCTTCTTGCTCGAGAGATACCTTTTGGACTAGTATCTGGACTTATGTTATTTATCTTAGCCAACGATAGTTTGTTTAACTCCGTTAGCACAAATGTATTAAGTACCGGAGATGGTATGATTTTTTTACTTGTGTTTGCAGTTTTTCTCTGGATTCTAGCAACCTATAAAGAAGGTTTCTTTGAGACTCAGTACACCACCCCTAAATTTGGCCTTGTTAAAGCCACAGTTTTATTTGTAGCTGGTGTTGCTTTGCTAGGTGCCGGTGCCCATATGTTAATTGACTCTGTAATAGCACTTTCCGATAAACTTGGTGTTAGTCATAAGTTTTTGGGTGTATCTATGGTGGCTTTTTCTACCTCGGCACCAGAACTTATGACAGCATACTTGGCTGTTAAAAGAGATGAAGTCGCTTTAGTTTTTGGTAACATTATAGGCTCGAACATTTTTAATGTCCTGTTTATCCTTGGTGTTTCGACTATGTTTGGAGGCATGGTTTTTAATGCTCCAGCCCTGAATCTAGACTTGATATTTTTGATTCTTATTAAGCTCTTACTGCTTGTATCGATAATCTTTGCCGCTAAAAAATTCCACCTATCTAAGAAAACAGGCTTCTTGTTTTTAGCCTTGTTTGTATCGTACTTAGCTTACTTAGGTTATACCCTTGGTATCTAAGCTTAACTGTAGCTTAGCTGTAGCTTAACTGTGTGTTGGTTGACCTGCTTTAGTTTTCTTCTTGTAAAGCGTCGAAGGCTTTGGACTTAAAGATTTTAACTACGTTGTTATCGGGGTCGCGGCGTTCTAGGCGTTCGCAAATTTCGTAGACCTGTTTGTATTTTTTTTGTTTAAACCAGACGCCAATTAGTTCTAAAACTACGTCTTCATCTTTGCTGTCCATGGTTGATTTATACTTGTCTGCGAGAATAAAGGTTAAGTTACCTGTTTTTTGACCTAACAAATGTCTTAGGAATAAGAACATGAGAATTACCTGGAATATAACAATCAGAATATTAATGTTATTAGGCAGGCTAATTGAGAGCATAGTATTAAAGAAGGCATGCAAACCGAGCGAAAGTGCCAAACCAATCCCTATATATTTACGTCTATGCGAAGCATAATCCAAGATAGAAACCTTTTGACCTTGCCACTTTTTAAAGTCTACAAAGTCTTTTGAGAACTTGGAGACTCCGTAATAATAGGCAAAAATTCCAGAAAAGATCAGGTGGGCACAAACTGTAAATACAGATCTAAATATAAATGGAGCAATTAAACCCTCTGTTCCCATGCTATTGAGAATCCGGACAAAATAAATAATATTCTCACTAAAGGCAAATCCTAATGCCGATAGAATACCCATTTTCAGGGCATCGTTAATTGTTGTAATAATCTCTGGATGTCTTTTATCGAGGATTTTGACTATATAAAACTTTACTATTTCTTCTGTGATTCCGACAAAGGCATACAGCAAGACAATCCAGTAGTTACCTGTAATAATGCCTTTAATTTTAGCCACAAAATCTAAGTCTGGATTATCGCCAATTAGCGACAAATAAACGTACTGATAAGCTAGAATTGGTAAGACGGTGAGGGTTCCCCCTAAAAAGACCCAAATATAGGTTTTAAAGTTTTTATCACGTCTTTTCAGGAAGATGGCACTCCAAATTATGGCTGGAACAGCAGCCAATAGTGCACATATTCCAATTGAGAATGTGCTCATTAGGCCATTAGTTTAGCTTCTTGCATTGTTTGTGTTAGTGGAATCATTTGGTCGATTCCAACTACATTTAAGATATCTTTAATATTACTAGCTGCTTTGGTGATAACAATTTTACCACCTTTGGCAGTTACTTGATTGTAGAAATCAGCAATATATCCAATCGACTTGGAATTAAGGTAGCTGAGGTTTTGCAAGTCAAAAATAACGCTAGTGCCCTTGTCCATGCTGCTAATCATTTCATATATTTTTGGAGCAAAGTTATCCACGTTAGATTCATCTAACTGTCCGTCTAGGGTAACGACTTTAATTTTTTTGCTAGGATCATCTATAAGATCCGAAATGGAATATTTTATTTCTGCCATGTAAATAGATTAAATTACTATATTTTTAGGGTCGTCACTCTGCTCTAAGGTTTTAAAGCTATCATCGTTTAAGTGTTTAACTACTGTAAACTTTAAACCTCCGTTAGGTCTATCTTCAACAATGAGTTCATCTGTCCATTTTTCCACTATAAAGGCCAACCCTCGCCCTCGAATACTAAACTCTTTTTTCTCTTTGTTTTTATTAGTCTCTAAAATCTTCATGATTTCGGCAGCAGTTGTTGGTTTTTGTGGATTACCATGGTCCTCTACTGTAATTCGGATTTCTTTATCGGCAACTGTATAAAATGTCACAAGAATCTTGTCGTTGGCTTTAGAGCCATGTTCAATTGCATTATTAGCCAACTCATCGACAACTGATTGAAACCTATAAGCCCACTGGCTAGAGAAATCTGTCATGTTTTCTATAAGACTTAGAGTAAAATCCCTAATCCCAGACATAAAATATGCATTGGTAGGCAATTCGATTTTAATTTCTACTGGATTGTTGTCTTTTTGGAGTGTTCCAACAATTTTTTCCATTTGAACTTAGTTAATCTCTAAATTTTAACATAAAACCCGTATTTTCGCAAGGATATGTGCTAAAGTATTTTGCTTTGTAATTTAGTTATATCTTTTTTTTTGTTATAAATATATTGATTGTAAACTTTTTACTTTGACACACTTGTTACCAAGATTTATAAAATTATTTTGCTTTTTGCTATTAATTTCAAATAGTGTTGCTGCTTTAGCGAATTTTGAGATTATTTCTCACGACACCAAGCTAGGCTCTGCAGTCGAGGTCGAGATTAACGTTGCGGATGTAGAAGGAATTGTCGATATTTTTCTATTAACACCTGGCTCCTTAAAACTTCCGATTGATTCCTTTGCTTTCGAAAAAACCGAAACTTACCAAAAAAGCATTGACTTAAAGTCACTGTTCTTATCACAGCCAGGCAACTACTACCTAATAGCAGTCTCTACAGAAAGCAAAAAATTGCTGGCATCGGATACTTTCCATGTTGAAAACGCAGGCTTCTTCCAGAACTTATTTGCTGCTAACAATGCAGTAGGTGGCAATGAAGACTTGCTGGCACAAGCAAATGCAGAAGAAGAACCAGAAATTATTGCTGGTATCGAAAACCCTCGCTTTAGATTTGTCGATTTCCCTGAGACAGTTGCAGTCTTCGAAGAAATTTCCTTTACCTTAGAAGCTATCGATGCATTGGAAGAACTAGATACAGACTACTTAGGAGAAATTGCTTTTGAGGTCTTAGACGACGAGAATGCGACAGTACCTACTAACTTTAGTTTTGAAGAAGATCATGCTGGTAGCCACCAGTTTAATACTTCTATTAGGTTTTCCAACACAGGAGAGCAAATTTTACGAGTTTTCGATATCAACGATGAAACTATCGAAGCTGCCATTAAAATCATGGTCACTCAAGAGCAAGAGCAAGCTCAATCACAAATTACTTTAAGCTCCCCGACTCCTGGTATTACAAATAACAATAGAGTGGTTTTCGAAGGAACTACAGATGTAGGTGTCCAGGTTGAGATTTTAGAGGGCAATAGCTTGCTAGATACAACGTCTTCGAATGCCGATGGAGCATTTACGTACACAACATCGCCTTTAGCTGATGGTGACTATAGTTTTGTTGTCAAAACTGACAACGCAACTTCGCAGGCAATTAATATTTCTATAGATTCTATGTCTGCAAATTTAACTAGTTTTACTTTCGCACCACAGCCCGTTATTGCAGGCCAGGTTTTTACAACTAACTTAGTTTTCGACTCAGAAGTTTCTTCAGCCTCTATTATAGTAAATGGTTTGCAAACTAATCTTACAGCAATAGATGCTTCGGAAAAAAGATTTTCAGCTTCCTCAGCAGCTCCTTTGCTGCCAGATACATATGAAGTAAGTGTAGTTGTCGTTGATAAACTAGGAAGTTCTAACTCTTTTGTAATCCAAGAACCTTTAAATGTTATCGAAGCCCCAAGTGAACAAGTAGTCACAGATGGTGCTGATTCTAATTTGGATCCAGGTTTTATTATTCCTGATTTTGCTCAAGCTAATGTTTTTGGCAACCCACCAACTGCTCCTACCAACATTATATTTCAGGTCGGAGACAAGCGTATAGATTTAGCATGGGATGCTTCTAGCGACGATCTAGGTATTGCTTTTTACTCTATTAAATACGGAATAGACCCTAATAATTTAGAATTACAGGTAGAAACTGCAACAGACGAGGCAGTTTGGTTTATCCCAAATCTAGCAAATAACATGAGATATTTTGTGCAGGTATTTGCCGTTGATTTAGATGGTAATACATCTGCTGGTTCTCAAGTAGTAGCTATCGATGTGGGTAGACCAGGTTCGACTTCGTATTATGGTTCCGCAGACCCTGGAGTCGATGCTACAGGTACCTATTTAGATGCAAATGCGGCGGCAGTTGGAGGTCCAGATTTAACTGGGCTCATAACTTCTGAAACCGGACCCTCAAATATGCTTTTAGTTTTGTTTTCATTAGTTAGTGGGGGTTATTTGTTAAGGAAACCTAAGGGTAAATAGCTCACATTTAGCCTTTATATAACTTTGCGTGCAAAGCGCCAATATTTAATACCGCTGTTGCCAAGTAGCTCTGCAATTTCTTCTTGATCGAATTTGGCAAAGTCGCCAATTGTTTGAATGCCATACATGGCCAATGCAGATATTGTGTGTCTTCCCAAACCTGGGATGAAGTTTAGACTTAATTGTGCTTGCATAATTATGTTTGTTAAATCTTGTTTAGATTATAGGTGAGTATGCACTCACCTTCAAGTCTTTTTTTTCTAATTTGCTTGTCAGAAAAGAAAAATATATAATCTTTACGTTTTAATACTTTTTATGGAAAAAGAATTATTGTTTTTTGTAAGAACAGTTGGCCAGATATATAGTTTTTTGATTTTTTTTAGAATCATACTCTCTTGGGTGCCAACTAAGGCTAATAGTTTAACGTATTTTGTTTCAGACGTTACCGATCCGCTGTTATTGTTTTGTAGACGATTTATTCCTGCAATTGCTGGGATTGATTTTTCTCCAATTCTAGCTTTGTTTTTGGTAGATTTTTTAGTTTATATTGCCTCCAATTTAATCATTAATATTTTTTAAATGCGACTATACGACGCCCTAGATGCGCAAGTTAAAGATTTTGTCCCAGTGAACCCTGAATCTATTTCTATATATGTTTGTGGTGCCACACCTTACGATACTGCTCATGTTGGTCATGCTTGTAGCATGTTAAGATTTGATTTATTAAGGCGTTTTTTGTTGTTTAAGGGTTTTAAAGTTAAATTTGTAACTAACTTCACGGACATTGACGATAAAACTATTAATAAGGCTAATGAGCTTGGAATCGATTTTAAGGATGTTTCTAGAAAATATATTGCAATTTATAGAAAGTGTTTTGATTTGTTGCGTGTACACAGTGATACTCAATACATTCTAGCCACGGAATACATAGATGCGATTTTGGCGATGACTAGAGTTTTGCTACAAAAAGGCATTGCATACGAAATTGAAAATGATGGTATTTACTTTGAGATAGCGAAATTTGAAAATTATGGAAAACTAGCCAAACGCAAGCTAGAAGAACAACTAGCTGGCGCTCGAATTGATATTAATGCTTTAAAAAAAGCTCCAGAAGATTTTGTCTTGTGGAAATTTAAAAAAGATAATGAACCTGCCTGGATGGATCCATTAGAACAAATTGCAGATGGCCGACCCGGATGGCACCTAGAGTGTTCTGCTATGGTATATAGTCTGTTTAATGGAGATACTATCGATATTCATGGCGGTGGCTCTGACCTACTATTCCCACATCACGAGTGCGAAATAGCCCAGTTCGAAGCATGTTTCGATAATAAATACGTTAACCACTGGATGCACAATGGCATGTTAAACATTAAGGGCGAAAAAATGTCAAAGTCTTTAAAGAATTACTTTCATGTAGAGGAGATTTTGGAAGATTATAGTCCTCAGGTTTTACGTTTCTTTTTGACAATGACTCATTATAGAGCAGATCATGAATACGACATTGAGGCACTTGAATATGCTAAAAAATCACTTTCTAATATTCAAAATACTGTTGATAGATTAAACTCTTTACTAGCAGTTAAGAATTTTGGTACAGATGATGTGCAGGCAAAAGAATTATCTACTAAATGTTTAGATGGTTTTTCCGCAGCATTATCAGAAGATTTAGATATTTCGGCAGCTCTAGCGAGCGTTTATGAGTTTTGTAGTGAAATCAACGCGAAAATAGATGCATTTAAAATGCAAGAATCAGATTGTTTAGAACTCCTGGGCGCGTTTGCAAAAATAGATAGTGTTCTCGCTGTCTTAAAGCTCGATGCAGTGGCTTTAAACCCAGAAGTCTCAGAAATGCTAGACCGCAGACAAAAGGCTCGTGAGAATCGAGATTTTAAGCAGGCAGATGCTTTACGCAGAAAAATTGAAAAATTAGGCTTTACAGTTTTAGATACAAAGGATGGCTATGATGTAAGATATATTTAGATTTTGCTCCTAGTGATTTTTAGAGTTTTCTGAGTTTTCTGAGTTTTTGAGTTTTCAGAGTGTTATGTTTTTGAGCTTTTGAGTTTTTCAAAAATGCTGTTTATATCCCCCGCCCCCATAACTACTACAACTGGGTAATCTTTTGTTAATTCGTAGAAGTTTGCTTTTAGATTTTGCAAACCATTTGCATTAACTACATTTGGATGCTTGATAGTTGCTACAAATTTTTCTACTGGCATATTTTCAATATCTTCTTGACTATCTCTGGCTTTATAGATATCTGGAATAACCAGCTTGTCACAGTCAGCAAAGCAATCAACAAACATATCTAGCAGTTTGAGTGTGCGGCTATATTGATGAGGTTGATATATAAGACATATTTTAGAGTTTGGGAATTGCTGCTTAAAGCCCTGTAGTGTTGCTTTGATTTCGTTTGGATGGTGTCCGTAGTCAGAAAAGATTTTTTGGTTATCACTTTCGAGTACTAGTTCCTGCCGTCTCGCAGAGCCTTTAAAGTCTAGGATAGCTCTCGCAAAATCTGCCTCTGAAATCCCTAGCTGTTCACAGACCAGCTTGCAGCCAAGAGCATTGCTTTGGTTATGTTTGCCATAGACATTGAGTTTAATTTCTCCAGCGTCTTGACTACTATATTTAGAATCAATTTTTTTGATTTTGTGGCTAAGCTCATAGTCAGTATTTAATATTGTATACTGACTTTGATCAACAAAATTTTGAAAACTTTCTAAGTACTGCTTCTCAGATTTAAAAAAGTCAAAATGATCAATTTCCAAATTTGTAACCAAACTAATCTGAGGATGATAGTTTAAAAAGGCATCCATGTACTCGCATGCTTCGATTATAAAAATATTTGAATTTTTTGATAGTTGAAAATTTAAACCATTGAGCTGCTGCAAGTTTGTGCCTAGAATGCAGCTAAAATCAATCTTGAGTTTTTTTAAGACACAAATCAGCATTGCAGTAGTAGTCGATTTACCGTGTGTCCCGGCAATTGCAATTAGGTTTTTATAGCTGCTTGTTAGCATGCCAACTGCTTGTGGATAGCTAATACAGGGAATGTTTTTGGCTTTTGCAGCTAGGATTTCTGGATGATCGTGGGGTATTGCTTGTGAATAAATGACCAGTTGCTGTTCTTGAATGTTTTTCTGATATAGGAAAATCACCTTTTTTAAATCCAA
>CAYVIV010000001.1:132976-135332 GCA_964451705.1 uncultured Candidatus Peribacteria bacterium
GAATCCCTAGAGCCTCTAGTTTGGGAGTTTGGCCATTTTGGACTAAGTTTGAGCCAGTTGTTTGGTGATTTAGTTGTTTTAAAATACCAGCGAGACCAGACATCCCAATTCCGCCTATACCAATCATATGGATTGTTTTGAACTTAGATATGTTTTGCTTTAAAATTAGTTCGTTCATTGAATATTTCTTATGAAATTTAGCCAGGGTAAATTTGTACTTATAATTGAGCTCTTGATTGCTGTATATATGATATCTAGTCTTATGGTGACTGAATATAAGAATTATAAGATAGAAAACTATATAGCACAATTTGAGTTAGAAAATCAACATTTAACTTTAGAAAATCAGGAACTACAAACCCAATTTGATTATTTTACATCGAGTGAATATCAAGAAAAGATTGCTAAGCAAAATTTTGGGCTTGCAAAGTCTGGCGAAAAGGTCTTGGTAATTATGGAGGATGATCTGACTTCTGATTCAGAAAAATTTCAACAGGCCATCGTCCAAGAAAAGATTGATCACTATGTATCTATGCCTGCTTTTCAAAAATGGGTTCGATTTTACACAAAAGATTAAAAAACCCTTGCAATGTTTTTACGGATTATTTAGAGTATTTGTACAAATCGTGGCAGGATAGCTCAGCTGGTTAGAGCGCAGGACTCATAAGCCTGAGGTCGTGGGTTCGAGTCCCACTCCCGCTACCATTTTTATATTTTTTTGTCTAAATACTTTTGCAGGATAATTTGCGCTGCAAGCATGTCTTTGTCGATTTTTGGATTTAAGTTCTCTGCTTCAAAACTACTATAGTCTTCGTTTATAAATTTAATTGCTACCGGAATATCTTTTAGATAGTTTTTGGCCCATATTTCGCTGTCAAAATGCTTGCTTGGATATAAATTCTTGCCAATTAATATTTGACTAATTTTTTCTGACTCTATAACTTCAATTATTTTTGATTCAAAAGCTGTGTTGGTGACTATTGTAGAATGACAAAAAGCGACGGTCTGAGTGCCGTCGCTAATAGCTATACCTGATTTTTTACTACCTGGATCTATACAAAGTATTTTACTCACTATCTTTTTGTCCTGTTACCTTTATTTTAGCTTGTGCTACTTGGTCAAAGCCAAGATTGATTACTATATCAAACAAACCTTCTTCTTTAATATTTTTATCAAACTTCAGCATGTCTGCGGCTGGTTTAAAACCAAAGTCTTTTTCTATAGCTTGAATTAGCATTTCGTTAGAGACTTTTTTGTACAATTTGCCTTTAGCATTTAACTTACCACTAACAGTAATTGTTTTGGTGTTAAGAGCTTGCATATTAGTTGTTGCTGTTGCTTTTTTCTCTGCATTTTCCTTTTCTATTTGTGCCTGTACTTCTGCAGCCTTAATTTTAAGTTTGGCAGTTGCAGCTACAGCAAGGTCTTGTGGCCCTAGGAAATTTCTATAATATCCTGGTTTTACACTTACCAACTGTCCCTTTCGCCCTACTTTTACAACGTCTTTGTTAAGTATTACTTGCATTGTTTATAATAAGTTAAAATTTACTTTTCTAATTGCCAACTATTGATGTCAAATAAGATATCACTTTGGTGACTATAATTCTTTAGAATTTTACGGTTTTTTATCTTATTGTCAATATAATAAAGATGTTTTGTTGTAAATAAAAATATTGCAGGGTTATCTGTAGAAAGTTGTTTGTTGATTTCTTTAGCTAAACTAATCTTCTTGTTTTGGTCTTGTTCTCGTCTTAAATTATCTAAGAGGTTGTCTGTGAGTATGTTTGAATACATGCTTATATTAAGACCGTTTTGAAACCTTTGAGAAGAGTGCCAAAAACTGTAGGAGTCTAGATTCTCCCCTAAGTCATGCCCAAAAATAGCCATGTCGTATTCTTTTGTTACTAAAATTTGTTTGAATACCTCAATGTTATATAGCTGAGCTATTAGTTCTATATTGATTTTACTGAGGTTTTCATTGAGATGATTTAGAACTGTGCGTATTTTTTGATTTTGTTCCTCGTTGTCGTATTTAAGGGCAATCACAGAAAGTTTAATTTTTTCTCCAGCTTTTAATAAATTGTGAGCTTTAGACGATTTGAGATTTTCCTTGATAATTTTAAATGATGTTTCTGGTATTTCATCTATTTGTTCAAACTGAAAGAATGGTTTACCAATAATAGTTTCACCGGGCAGTTTGTTGGCAAGTTCCTTTTTGTTGACTGCATCTTTAATAGCTTTTCTATGTAGAAAGTTGTTTAAATATGAGTTTTCTAGATTTAGAAACAATGCTGTATACTGCGGAGTTAGATAGCTGTACTGTGTAAACCCTACTGGATTTTGCACATTTGGGGCT
>CAYVIV010000002.1:0-29326 GCA_964451705.1 uncultured Candidatus Peribacteria bacterium
CGTTCATGGGGAGTGGGTTTTATATTTTTAATAGATGACTTAAATCAATCAGAACATGGCTAAAGTCAGATTTGTTTTGCTTAAAGTTCTTATAAAGTTTAGCCTCTAGGTCTTCTGAATCAAGATTGATGTAAGGAATAGACCTAAGTGCGAAAGTGGAGTGGGCTTTAAACAAATGTATAATCCCCATATTGGCTCCAGCTTTTTCTATCCAGAGACTCTCAAGTTTGTCTTTGGCTATCTGTTGGTCGTTTATGTAAAAAGCCTTATTGCTAATTCTAACCGAAACTGCTTTGGGCTGGCTTAAGGTATGGGCAAAAAACAAACCAGTCACAAAAATCAACAAAGCACTAAACCCAACAGCTGACAATAAAAATCCAATATAAGCTATTATAGCTACAACAATAAAACTTAATAAATACCAGCTAACTCCCCTTTGGTAACTTAAGTACTCTGGAGCTTGGCATTCAAACAAAGTTTGCTCTGGTTGGCCTGCATCTGTTGCAGACGAGGACCCTGCACTTGTTGCAGACGGCGTGGCGGCTGCATTTGCAGATGATTCCACAGCTGCGTGCGAAAGTGTGTCGGAGCGCATACTAGAGCCCATATTCTGATCTTTACTGGGGTCTGTATTAGAGGCTGTACTAGGGTTTGTTGCCTGGTCCATGGCAAGAGGAGGGTTATTTCTCTATATCTTACCATAAATATACCATTTTTGGCAAGTAAAACAAATAGCCGGCTAGGTATCTAGCCGGCTAATGATTGGGTAATTGACTGCGCGATTGTTATTTTACAAAAGGCATAAGTGCAACGTGCCGAGATCTTTTAATTTCTTGAGCTAATTTTTTCTGTTGCTTAAGGGTAACTTTTGTGTAGTGCTTAGCAACAATTTTGCCATAACGAGAAGTGTATCTGTTGAGCAATTTGATGTTTTTATAATCAATTTGTTCTGTAGCAAGTTCGCTACGTGGTTTGCTGTTGGCTTTGTCTGTTTCGTGAGGTTCAAACTTTTGAATTTCGAAGTTTTCTGCTCTGCGAACTAACAAGTGTCGTAAGACTGACTGGTCTAGCTTGAGAAGCTCTTCGAATTCAGATAAAAACCCTGTGTCTGAGAATGTAAAGTAGTAGGTAATGTAGTAGGCTTGGTCTTGGCCTTTGATATTAAAGGCAAGATCTCTTTTGCTCCAGTCATCGACATGGAAAACCTTGGCGCCTCGTGACTCTAGTTGGGCCACTAACTCATTTACCGATTTAGATCTTTGGTCCTCTGTGACTGCAGGTGATAAAAGCAGCATGAGTTCGTATTTGTTTGCTTGCAGCTCAATTTTGGAAAAGTCTGCAACATCTTTAAACTGTGTAGTTTTTTTAGACATACCTTCTATGGATTAAATATATAAGCCGTGCACCTAATAGTGCATAGCAAAAGGTAGTGCTATATTACACAATAAGTGGGTTTTTGCAAGCTTTAATGGATTCTTTTAAAGAGTTTTTCTAGATCTTGCATACCCAACTTAATTATTGCCGGTCTGCCATGTGGGCAGGTGTACTTTTTATGCTCTAGGGCTTGCATATCGTCGAGCAAGCCTTGCATTTCGGCAGGCTCTAACTTTTGCCCAAATTTAATAGCTGTACGGCAGGCTGTAAAGTTGATTACAATTTCTTCGAGCTCTTGAAGGTTTTCAAAGTTTTGGTTTTGTTTAAGGTCCTCCAACAGGTTGGTGATTAACTCTTTTAGGTCTATTTTGCTGAGCTTGCTGGGTACTGCATGTATACTTAACAAGTTGTCTTTAATGAGGAATTCAAAGCCAATTTTCTCCAAAATACTCTCGGCCTCCTTAAGCGTTTCCAAGTGGCTGGGCTTAAGTGTTAAGTGGCTTGGCACTAGCAAGGGCTGTGACTGTGGGCTTTGCTTTTGGGCGTTAGTGGCAAGAATATCGTAGCAGATTCTTTCGTGAGCAGCGTGCTGGTCGATTATAAAAATATCATTTGGGCCCTCGGCAATTATGTATGAATTTTGAACCTGCGATAAAGCCTTAAGCCCCTGCTCTTGCTGGAGCTCACTTGGAGAGTTAGCGGCTAAGTCTAGCTGGGTGGCTGCTTGCAAATCTGGTGTACTTTGCAGATCTTGGGTGGCCTGGAGGGTTGTAGCTTGCTTGCTATGAAAGTTTGCAGCAGCTCCCGTGTGGTTTTGGAGGTTGAGGTAACGCGATGTCCCCTGCCGACGATTAGTCGATGTATAGGGGCTCATGTGTTGGTTCAAGCTAGGGCTAGAGCTGGAGCTAGGGCTGGCAGTGTGGCTAGAATCAGGGCTGGAGCTGGGATTTGGGTTAAAGTTGCTGTTAGATTCTGATTCGGTTTCGTTTGTGTTAAGCGAAGGTATGAATTTTGCTAAACTCGCAGATTTAGAGACACTAGGCGTGAGCGAGTGCTTTTGGAGGGTTTGCTTAGTCAGGTTTCGCAAAAGTCCATACAACTTGGACTCTAGGTGGAATTTAGCCTCTAGCTTGCGCGGGTGCACATTCATGTCGACAGACTCTGGGCTAAGCTCCATGCAGATGATAAACTGAGGTTTTTCGGAGCCAAAGATCCAAGAACCATAGCCAGACAAAACCGCATGGCTAAAGTTACGCGCCTTAATGGGCCGTCCATTTACAAAGAAAAACTGACTAGGCAATTTTGCTACAGCCTGTTGTGGTCGGCAAATGAACCCGCTGATTTTGATATTATCGCTAAAGTATGAGATTACTAAAAAGTCACTTTCGAAATTGAGACCCAAAAGTTTTTGGGCTCGCTGAGCCAGAGGCTCTGGTTTAAGTTGGAAAATTTGCTTGTGATTATGCACCAAAGTAAACTGCTTGGACGGGTGTGCCAGGGCGTAGTTTGTAAAAACATCTAAGCAATTTTTGTACTCACTTGCGTCAGTTTTTAAATACTTCAGGCGGGCCTGGGTGTTAAAAAACAAATCCTTAATGACAACCCGAGTCCCCACATTCATAGCCACAGAACTAATTTGCCCAGTGTTATTGCAGCAAACTCCATGCTCGCTAGCTGTGGAGCGCGAGGCAAATTCTATATTACTAACCGAAGAAATGGCTGCCAAGGCCTCGCCGCGGAAGCCTAGCTGTAAGTTGTTTTGCAAATCTTCTAAATTTTGGATTTTCGAAGTTGCGTGACGCTCAAAAACCAAAGGTAAATCGTGCTCAGCAAGCCCGTGGCCGTT
This sequence comes from uncultured Candidatus Peribacteria bacterium, assembly GCA_964451705.1. Classification (GTDB taxonomy): domain Bacteria; phylum Patescibacteriota; class Gracilibacteria; order UBA1369; genus CAYYFV01. The sequence continues at coordinate 3,221 of CAYVIV010000002.1, forward strand.
GTCGCTAACTCTAATTAAAGTTTTACCGCCGTGCTCTAACTCTACAGTAACTTCGGTGGCGCCTGCGTCTATAGAGTTCTCTATGATTTCTTTTAAGGCAGAGGCTGGCCTTTCAACCACCTCACCTGCTGCTATTTGATTAATTAAATGATCGTCGAGTTTTTTGATCTTGCTTTGGACTTGCATATAGCTATAGATTTAAGTTACAAAAATAATAAGCAATCTTAAAAAATTTGTAAAATCCCAGGCCCCATGAGCGAGACAAAAACTGCCAAAAAGACTCCCATGCGAATTCAGTACGAAAGCATAAAAGCCAAATACCCAGACTGTATTTTGTTTTTTAGACTTGGTGATTTTTACGAAATGTTCGATGAAGATGCCATTAAAGCCGCTGAAATTTTGGATATAGTTTTGACCCAAAGAAAATCTAATTCGGGCAATCAAAAAATGTGCGGTGTGCCCTTTCATTCTGCAGATAGCTATATTAACAAACTCATTAAGGCGGGCTGCAAAGTTGCTATAGCAGAGCAGGTCTCTGATCCCAAAGCCAAGGGAATTGTTGAGCGCGAAGTGAAATCTGTGATTACGGCTGCAACTAATTTGAGTCAAAATGTCGATTCACTCGATAACTGTTCTGTGTGTCAATTCGAAATTAAAAATACGCCAGATGGACTGCAGATTGATTTTTTAATTGCTGATATTTCTAAATTACAACTATATAAGGGTAGCTGTTTTAGCTACAAGCAGCTGCATGATGTTTGGGACTGCTATAAAGTCTCCGAGCTAGTATTGGATGCCGCCAACCATAGGCTTATGCAAGGCCATCTAGAGCTGGTGCAAACTATTGAAAGCCGGAAACTACATATGAAAGTTTTAGAAGAAGATAGTTACGATATACTCAAGCAAAGTCAGTTGGTTGAACTTAATTTAGAGCTCAAGTCCCAAGCTGGATTTGCACTAATTAAGCAATATTTACAACTGCATATTGGTCAGCATATTCAGAGCTTTGCAGCAGCGATTGACCACAAAAACCAACTTGGGTTTCGCTTAAACCGAGAGAGCATTCGTAATCTGGAAATTTTTGAAACTCTCGATGGCCAGCCTAAGCACTCACTATTTGCAACGATTAACCAAACCTACACAAACATGGGCAGGAACTTGCTGGTAGACCATATTCTCAACCCTCTTAGCTGTAAGCATGCTATTTGCTCACGACTGCTTAAGTTAGAAAAACTCCAGGCAGAACAAGGCAGCTTTGATTTTGTATCTTTGTTAAGGCAAATTAAAAGTATCCCAAGAATGCTAGCACGACTGCAAAGCTTTAAGTCGACACCTGCAGACCTGGTTAATTTAAAAAACTCTCTAATGTGCAGTCGTCAGATTTTGTCGGAGCCATTTGTGCAGAGCATACTAGAAATCAAACCTGAGATTTGTAGCCAAGTGGCCCCGGTAATTACCAAACTAGATGAGCTGATAGATATAGAGCCAAAAAATCTTTCGAACAAAGGTTATATATTTAAGGCAGAGTCGGATAAGCAACTGGCAGAGCTGCGAGAGTTACTGGAAAACTCTCAAGGACTTGCTAGCCAAATGCTAGAAAGACTCAAAACCGAGACTGGTATTGCCAACATGAAGATTAAGTACAACAAAGTTTTTGGTTACTTTATAGAGGTCTCTAAAGCCAAAGCAGACCAAGTGCCAGATTTTTTTATTCGCCGCCAGACCCTCACAAATGCAGAACGCTACACCACTGCTGAACTGCAGGAGTTTGAATCTAAAATTCTGAATGCCCAAAGTAGTTTGATTAGCTATGAGGAAAGCAAATTTCATGATTTTATGCGACAACTCCAAAACTACAGCACCATGCTGCTAGAATACTCAAAGCTTATTGCAGAAATTGACCTCTTACACTGCCACCGACTCAATATCGACAAACTCGACCTCCAGAGACCAGAAATTACAGAAGATGCTGCCTTTGAAATAGAGGGTGGTTTTCACCCTGTGGTCAAAAGCCTACTACCGTATGGGGAGTTTATTGCAAATGACTTAGAGCTAAAACAAGAAGCATTTAAGTTGATTACAGGTCCAAATATGGGTGGTAAATCAACTTTTCTCAGGCAAAATGCAATCATTATGCTCATGGCCAGCATTGGCTGCTATGTGCCAGCCAAAAAAGCTACGATAGGTGTTTGTGATAATATTTTTACAAGAGTGGGAGCCAGCGACAACCTCTCGCAGGGACTATCTACATTTATGCTAGAAATGACAGAAACAGCAGACATCCTCGCAAATGCCACAGCAAGCAGCTTTGTTGTGATAGACGAGCTTGGTCGTGGAACATCTTCTAGAGATGGAATTGCCATTGCAAGCAGTGTTTGTGATTTCATTGTTAACAAAATAGGCTGTAGAACTCTGTTTGCAACCCACTTTTTTGAACTAGTAGCTTGTGTACAAGCACTTAACAAAGCTGGAAATTTAAGGGTTAAGGTTAGTTTCGACTCAAGCGGAAAGCCTGTGTTTTTGAAAAAGATTGAAGCTGGCTCCATTAGCCAAAGCTTTGGAGTCGAAGTTGCCATGCAGGCTGGATTGCCAGACTGCGTAATCAAGCAAAGTCAAAAACAGCTAGAAACCAGCCAAGCACAGCTTGATGATACTCAGGCTACGAGCACTAGAAAAAAGACTAAAGAACTAAGGCAGCAGCGTGCGATTGCTGGGCAGCCATCTTTGCTTTTAGAGCCAGGTTTAGAGCTAGGCTTAAAGCCAGATGCAGATATGCCGGAGGGCACACTGAATAACTCTATGAATCAAGAAAGCTACCTTGAGCTAGAAAGAATTAAACTAGGCTTAGAGCAAATTGACTTAAACAATATTACCCCCTTACAGGCGATGGCTGAAATTGAGAAACTTAAAAAATTAAGTTCGTAGATACCTGCCTCGTAAATATGGTTTAGAGGCAATGAGTTTGTTATACGAGCGGAATTTAGACTTCCTGTTAGATGTGATGGACTCAAATAGTATGAATAGAAACATGGTGTTGTGGGGTTAAATTTTATAAATATTGATTTTTATAAATATTGACGATGTAAAGAAATAACAACTCCCTGTACCTGCAAAGACTCCATAGGATGAATATCTGGATACTCTTTGTTTTCGGCGTGCAAGAAAAACTTATTTTGTTTTTTAACTAATCTTTTAACTGTGTTTTCGTTATCCACCAAGGCAATCACAATGTCGCCGGCCTTGGGCTGTCTCTGAGAATCTGCAATTAGTAAATCGCCCTCGAAAATACCAGCGTCTATCATACTTTGGCCAGTAACCTTGAGTACAAAACAATCTTTTGGGTTGGCAATCTTTTGGCTGTCGACAGTTAAATACCCATCTGTATAACTTTCTGCTGCTACCGGGCCACCAGCCGGAATGTGACCTAAAATAGGCAGAGATACCGCCAAGCTCGAAAGGCGACGACGCACAGAATCTAGCAAATTAATACCACGTGGGGTGTCGTCTTTGACAATGTAGCCCTTTTCTTCCAAGCCAGATAAATGCTTGAGAACGCTATTATCGGAGCTGACATTTAGGTGCGCTTTAATTTCTCTAATTGTTGGAGATTTACCATTATTTAGCTGATAGTTTTCTATAAACTCCAGCACCTGGGCCTGTTTGACTGTAAGATTATTCATATTTTTTTGGGTGACTGTACACTTACCATTGTAGGTGAGTAAAAACTCACTGTCAAGAGTTTTTTTTTGTTTTTTTGGGCTTTGTCTATTAGAGTTAAAGTAGATTTAACTATGGCTTATGTCTGGACACTCAAAGTGGCACTCTATAAAACACAAAAAAGGAGCGAACGATGCAAAACGCGGTAAAATATTTACAAAGCATGCTAGATTAATAATGCTGGCTGCCAAAACCGGTGCAGACCCAGATAAAAATGCAACATTACGAGCCGCAATTGAAAATGCCAAAGCAGAAAATGTGCCAAATGACAATATCCAAAGAGCAGTTGCTAAAGGCTCTGGTGAAGGTAGCGATAAGCCTATGTACGAAATCACTTACGAAGCCTATGGTCCCAATGGCGTGGCTATTTTGATTGAGGCTATTACTGACAATAAAAACCGGACAATTGCTAGTGTAAGAACCCTACTCAATAAAAATGGGGGGTCGCTTGGGGAATCTGGGAGTGTGGCCTATATGTTTAAATTACAAGGTGTGGTTAACGGCATTGGGGATATATCGAATGAGGATTTGCAAATGCAAATGCTTGATAATGGGCTAATTGATATCGATACAGAAGATAATGACTTTGTGATTTTTACTGACCCTGGCAAAGCTATTGTCATTAAAGAAATCTTAGAAAAGCACAATATATCTGTAGAGTCGGCCAAAACTACGCAAGTTGCAGAAAATACTCTGACAATTGAAGACCAAGCAGTTATAGAAAAAGTCTCCAACTTAGTTGCTAAGCTGGAGGAAGATGACGATGTTGTAGAGGTGCACACAAACTGTGACTACTAGCTTAGGCCAGCTATTTTAGCTCGCTGAAATTCTGGAAAGCCTGGGCTGAATTATTGAGTCTGATTTCGTAGGCTTGGGTTTTCAGATAATGCTGGACTGTTTGCTGTATTAGAACTTTAAAGTCCTCGGCCAAACATTCTGACTCTAAAATAGGTGTACCAGTAATATTGATTATATGGCCAGTCTCATCTTGAGTGACTTCGGCAGTTAAGGCAGAGGCATAAAAAGGGTTCATGTACCCTGCTACTTTTGGCGTTTTATAACTGAAAAGCCAGTTGAGAGTACCTTCCAGAGTTGCATTGCGGGCCTTGGCCGTTTGAAGCACAGCATAGCGAGGCTCACAAGAGACATAGCTATAGTCCGTGCTTTGCATGGTTGCGCTTGCTGAGCTGGGGCTGTTTGAGCTTAAGTAAAAATATATGTCTTCTTGCGACTTAAAAAACATAGCAAAGGCAAAAATTGAGATAAGTACCACAAAGCTAACTGCAAAAAATTTTTTCATACTAGAATGGCATTCCATTACTTAAAAGTCCGATTAATAAGAATACTACTGTAAAGAGCAACTTAAGCCCGCTAGTAAGCGAGGCGATCATAGCCATGACTTTGAGCTTTTTATCCCTAAGTGCCAGCATGGCAAAGACTACTGTGGCTAGCATAATGACAAGTTGCAAACTAATCCCAGAAATATACAGAATCTGCATGCTTTCTTGAGTAGCACCACTAGATAAGAGTTGGGCAATTTGCTTGAAAACTTGCATTAAAAGCTCATCTGCTCCGAGCAATAAGACCCAGGCAGTGATTAAAAATTTAGTGTTCATAAAAATAAAGTTATTACTTTTTTAATTTAGCAAATATACACAAATCTTTCAAAGAAACCAGGGCCCAAATAAGGTTTAAAACTATAAAAGGCACACTTTGTAAAACAAAAGCGTAATAAACTAGCAAGGCTGAGCCCAGAAAGTTTACCAAGTCATAGGCTAAGGACTCATGAGTCCACTTTTGCAGCTGATTCATGGTGAAGGCCACTAAGACAAGTAACATACCAATAACTCCAAGTATTTCAATATACATTAGGCTGCGTAGTTTTTAGAAACTTCCTGCCAGTCTAGGATTGATAAAAAGGCTTTAATAAATTCTGGTCGGCGATTTTGGTACTGTAGATAGTAAGCATGTTCCCAGAGGTCAATCACCATAATTGGTTTTTGGGTGGCGGTGAGAGGGGTATCTTGATTAGCAGAGGTTTGCACTGTGAGACTGCCATCTTGATTTTTGACTAGCCAAGCCCAACCACTACCAAAAACTCCTGCCGCTGCATTAAAGAACTCTTCTAGCATAGCATCTTTAGAGGCGAAGTCTTGGTTGACTTGTTGTGCAAGTTCACTAGACATCTCGCCTGGAGTTGGTGAAAGTAAGTCAAAAAACATTTTATGGTTGTAGTGCCCTCCACCAAAGTTTGTGACGGCCTTTTTAATTGCCGGGTCGAAGGAATCCTTGTGGAGAATTAAATCTGCTAAGTTCATATTTAACTTTTCGGAGTCTGCCTGCAAAGCAGTATTTAGTTTGTTGATATAACCCTGGTGATGTTTAGAGTGATGGATTTCCATAGTTTTAGCATCGACAAATGGCTCTAAAGCATTGTATTCGTACTTAAGTGTGGGTAAGACAAACATAGTATATGTGATTAAATGATTTTCTTTATTATATTAAAAATAGACCGAGTGTCAAAGCCAGCGTTTTTGTAGAGAGTTTTTTGGTCAGCAGACTTATGATAAGCTTTGACTCCAATAAACTTGAGTTTTTTAGGCATGATAGAATTTTTAACCAAGGCCTGAGAAACTACGCTAAAGACTCCAGAGTTATCGAGGTGGTCGCTTATAACTATGAGTTTTTGAGTTTTTTGAATGGATTTAAGGACCTTGGTATCAATTGTTTTCAAGCTACTAAGAGCTATTAGATCGACCATATTGCGGTCGTTTAAATCGTCGACAGCCTGACAAGCATTATACAAACACGGACCGGTGGCAATAATAGTAAGCTTTTTACCTTTACGGACAAAGTCAGCCTTACCAAGCCTAAACTTATATTTAGCTGCAAAAAATGGTTGACCTTTAGTATCAAGGATTACTGGAAATTTATGCCTACCCATGCGCACATAGAAATTCCCATGTGTGGTGGCTACAGTGCGGATTATTCTATCGCATTGGTTTGGGTCTACTGGCTCTAAAATCTGTGTGTTCAGATGTCCCAAAAAGCTGTTTACATCGTCGATAGCATGGTGGGTGGTGCCATCTTGCCCTAATGATAAACCACAGTGAGTTGATACCATTTTGACATTAGTCTGATTAACATCGTTCAAACGGGCTTGGTCTTTGGCCCGCGAGGTCATAAATGCGCCAAAGGTAGAAACAAAAGGTACAAAGCCTGCCATGCTAAGTCCCCCACCAAGTGTTACAAGGTGTTGTTCTGAGATGCCGACGTTAAAATATTTATTTGGTAGGGCCTCTTTAAGAAAACTGGTTTTGACTGAACCAGACAAGTCGGCATCGGCAGCAACTATTTGTGGGTTAATCAAAGCTAAATCTAGCAGGGCATTACCATAGGCTGTTCTGCAGTCTGTAATTTCATCTTTGGGATAGCTGCGCGGCTGACCAGGGTCGATTTGTGGCAAGTCCTTAGTCCGGAGTTGATCTCGATAGGTATAAGGTTTGTACTTTATTTTTTTTAGGAATTTTTTAAGTTGTGCTAAATCTTTTTCTGGAACCTTAAGATCTTTGAGCATCTGCGCTAGCTGATCTTGGTGAGGCACCTTGCCATGCCAAGTGCTTTGGTGTTTTCTGCCAGTTTCTTCCATAAAACTGACATTTTTACCCATAATTGTTTTGGCAATAATCACAGTCGGCTTGCTAGAGTTTTTTGCCTGAGCAATAGTCTCTTGCAGTTCCGCGAAATCATGACCATCACAAGTTAAAACATCCCAATGGCAGGCTTTAAAGCTGGCCTTGATATCAACTGGCATAATTTCCTTTAAACTACCTGATAACTGTACGTCGTTGGCATCTAAAATCACAATTAAGTTATCGAGTTTATACTTACTGGCAAAGCGTGCCGCCTCCCAAATTTGACCCTCTTGCAGTTCTCCATCGGAACAGGCCGCATAAACCTTGCGTGGATCCTGCTTGAGTTTGTGGGCTAAAGCAAAGCCAGTGGCTGCACTTAGACCACAACCTAATGGCCCTGTAGAATAGTAGACTCCAGGCACATGTGTAGATACATGACCTTCATAAATCGACTCATGCTGACGAAAATTTTGTACGACAGTGCGTTTGGTGAATAAAGATAATTCTGCCAAAATAGCATAGATTGCTGGGGAAATATGTCCGTTAGAAATTACAATTGGGTTGTTGTCTTTAACTATCTCTTGCAGATACAGGACCGTTAAAAAATCCATAGCAGAAAGCGATCCACCTGGGTGCCCAGACTTGGCTGCAACAACCATTCGCATAGCTGTTTGGCGGGCTGAGTTTGCAAATGCTTGCAAAACTGAATTTGCAAGTTTTTTAGCCATGGTTGATTTGGGTTGCTTGTAATAACTCCAGGGTTTTGTCTTTGGAAGCTTGGACAGCTGGCTGTGTGTAGGCATCTATATTTAGCAGTTTGGCAATGAAAACTACTGTGTACATAATGCATAAGCTTAATGCTGCGATAGATGATTCATTAAAAGAATCAAATTCTAGATGAATAACAGGTCTTTGATTTTTAACTAACGAGTCTATATTGCCCTGCAGTTCAAAATTGAGGAGACTACTAAAACTTCTACCCTTAAGAACCTCTGGTGCTTGCTGAAAAGACTCAGCAATTTTAAGGTATGAGTAGTCAAAATCCCTAGGGCTGACAAAAATATACAATTTGTTATTGGCACCCTCATTAAATAACTGTACTAAAGAATGCTGGTCCGAAACCCCCCTAGCCGAAACTGGAGTCAAAGCGAGGCCTTTTTTGCCCAGAGATTCGGCAAATAACTGCGCAGTCCACTGATTAAAGGCATCCAAACGGTTGGCATAGGAGAAAAACACTATCTCGCTATAGCCTTTCTTGCTGTAGTCAGCAATTAGATGTGCCAATTTAAGGGCAATGTTCAAATCGATATCGGGCATAATGTTTTTAAGATTATGCTTTCGAGCCTCCAAAAATAACTCTGGAATATTGACTCCAGCAAAGCTAGCTGGCAGCATTGTCGACATAGAAAACATACTAAAACGCCCACAAAGACCTGGGGGTAACAAAATAATCTTGGCTGAATACTCAACTGCTAAATTAGCCAAGGGTGAGGACTCATTAGAAGTGAGAAAAACAAACTGCCTTCTAACTAATGCCCCAAAGCTTTCTGCCTGATTTGCAAAATAACAAGCCTGAGAAATAGTTTCGATAGTCGAGCCAGAATGACTGACCACAAAGAATAAAGTGTTTTGATACTGTACCTGCGAATTAATTGCTGCTAGATAATCAGGATCTATATTGTCTGCGACTATAAATTTAACACCTAAGATCCCAAAATTTGAAAGAGACTCAACTACATACTTAGCAGGCAGTGCAGAACCTCCCATTCCGAGGACAACAATGTAGGAAACTTTAAAATCTATATCCTTATGTAGATCTGAGATTTGTTTGACAATCTGCTCCATGGCCTCGAAATCATATATGTACTTTTGCGGGTCCTGGCCCAGGCTTTCAATCAGTTGGCTATTATTAAATTTCTGATTGGGAGACCAGCTGTACTTTTCATCGATTGCTTTAAGGTATTCAAAATTAGCTCTGAGCATGGGTAATGTTTTTATAGTCTGCTAGAAATTTGGCCTGTCCAGTGTCTGTAAGCGGATGCCGTAACATTTTATTAAAAACACTGACTGGAATTGTGGCAATATCAGCCCCAACAATCATAGATTCCGTGACATGCTGGACACTACGAATACTAGCTGCTAGAACTTGAGTGTTGAAACCATATTTCTGAAAGCTCTCTTGGATACTAGCTACTAGCTCCATACCATCTTGGCCAATGTCATCTAGTCGCCCTATAAATGGGCTTACAAAGTCAGCCCCCAGTTTGGCACAGCAAACGGCCTGGGCTAGACTGAAAACTAGCGTCATGTTAACTTTTATTTTTTTAGTTTTGAGAATTTTTAACACAGATAAGCCATCTGGAGTGCAAGGCAACTTTACATAAACATTAGGATGCCAAGATGCATATTCTAAAGCTTGCTCCAGCATGAGCTTGGGGTCGCTAGTAACGACCTCTACGCTAACTGGGCCATCTACTATCTCTAAAATTTCTAAAATTCTTTGTTTTAACTCAACACCTTCCCTGGCAATCAAGGTTGGATTGGTTGTAATACCGTCTATTAACCCCGACTCGGCACAGAGTTTGATATCTTCAAGGTTGGCGGTGTCCAGGAAAATTTGCATATTTTTCAACTTAATTGCTTTGAATTTTATCAAATTACCGTTCATAATTCTGGCGTTTGTCAATCTGCTTTTTGCAGAGTTTTAAAGAAGTTTAGCTTTTCTTTTAGCCAAAAAAGGACTATAATCTTTTGGTATTTAGCAAGATATATGCACAACTTACTCGATGGTTTAAATGAAAAACAAAAAGAAGCAGTAACCAGTATAGATGGCCCCCTACTCGTAATGGCCGGGGCAGGCAGTGGCAAGACCAAAGCTCTAACACACCGTATCGCTTATTTAATTCTAGAAAAACAAGTTGCTCCGGAAAACATTCTGGCCGTAACTTTTACAAATAAGGCTGCTAAGGAAATGTTGGAAAGAATTGAAAAGCTACTCAGTAGCGCCCAACTACCGTCTAGGCCTTTGATTGGGACTTTTCACTCGATTTGTGTCAAAATTCTGCGACAGCATTTACACGAGCTGGATATGGAGAATTCTTTTGTGATTTACGACTCAGCAGATCAGCAAATTCTTGTAAAAAGAATTCTAAAGGCAATTGGCATGGATGATAAAAAATTTAATCCAAGAGCTATCCTGGCTGCAATTTCACAGGCAAAAAACCAGCTGGTTGGTCCAGAAGAATATAACAAGTCTGCCTTTGAGTATTTCAATCAAAAAGTTGCCCAGGTCTACCTGGAATACCAAAAGGAGCTTAAGAAAGCTAACGCTCTTGATTTCGATGATATTATTATGCAGACTGTGAATTTATTTAAATCGCACCCACAGATTTTGGAACATTACCAGAATCGCTTTAAATACATTAGTGTCGATGAGTACCAAGATACTAACCAAGCACAATATATTTTGATAAGACAGCTTGCCAATAAATTTGAGAATTTGTGCGTAATTGGCGATTCCGACCAAAGTATTTACAGCTGGAGAGGTGCTAACATGCGCAATATTTTGGACTTTGAAAAAGACTTTCCAAAAGCCAAGATAGTCCTGCTAGAACAAAATTATAGATCAACTAAAAACATACTAGCTGCAGCCGATAAGATAATTAGTAAAAATACTCTACGGAAAGACAAAACTCTCTGGACAAATAACCCAGCTGGAGAACTGATAGATGTTTACGAATCTTTTAATGAAAAGGACGAAGCCTCCTATGTTATAAGCCAAATAAACCGGGCTTTGAGCAAATACGAATACCCAAAACATAGCGACTTTGCAATTTTATATAGAACTAATGCCCAGTCTCGGGTTTTAGAAGAAGTTCTTTTACGAAATGGAATACCTTACAAAATAGTCGGTGGCGTTAAGTTTTATGACCGTAAGGAGATAAAAGATATAATTGCCTATCTTAGAGTTATCTTAAACCCAAGCGACTCTGTTGGTTTAACCAGAATTATTAACACACCAGCTCGTAAGATTGGGGCGACAACCATAATGGCAGTTCAAGAATTTGCTAGCTATAACAATCTTAGTTTCTATGCTGCATTGTGTCGAGCTAACGAAATCAATATTGCGGAATCCAAACAGCGTGACCTGTTGGGCTTTGCAAAACTAATTCAAAACTTGCAAAAGCTGTATACTAACTCTAAGGCTTCATCTATGATTAAATTTGTTGTAGAAGAGACTGGCTATAAAAAAATGTTAGTTGAAGAAGGCACAAGCGAGGCGGAGTCTAGACTAGAAAATATTGCCGAGCTAATTTCTGTGGCCTCCAAATACGATGGATTAGAACCAGGGATTTCTATTACTGTTTTTCTGGAAGAGATGGCTCTAATCTCTGATATAGATCAAATGCCAGATAGTCAGAATTCAGTAACTTTAATGACACTGCATGCCGCTAAAGGCCTGGAATTTCCACATGTATTTCTAATTGGGCTGGAGGAAGGTATTTTCCCTCACTCTAGGTCCCTTATGGATCCACAACAACTAGAGGAAGAGCGCAGGCTTATGTATGTTGGTATTACTAGAGCCGAGCAATCTTTATGCGTAACCTACGCTAGGTCTCGTCTGTTTTTTGGTGAAATGCAAGCCAACGCACCTTCGCAATTTTTACAAGAATTACCGAAAGAAATTGTTAGTTCGAACTCTGTGATATTCAATGCTGGCTCTAACAGATCGCAACGAGCACCATTGCAAAAAAATCAAATTGGAACTAAACTGATTCCTCAGGAAGATCTATCTGCCAGAGTAGCTGCCGAAGATTTAAAAACTGGAGACAAGGTTTGCCACCCTATATTTGGAGAGGGTATTGTAATGAATTTAACGGGAGGTATTGTAACGGTTGCCTTTAGCAGCCCGAAATATGGAGTTAAAAAACTAGCCTTAAGTATCGCCCCACTTAGTAAAGTAATTAATTAAAATGAAAAACAAGCGACTGCCTTTTATTTTAGCGATGGTGATTTTAAGCTTTGGTACGGGATACGAAATTGGGACCACGAAAAACACCGAGGAACCAGTGGTGCAGAGCGTCCAAAATATTAATTTAAACCTTGGGACTTATAAACAAGTTTGGAATACAATTTTAGAGCGCTACTTGGAGTCAGAAACTGTCGACTCGGCAAAAGTTGTCGATGAATCGATTAAAGGCATGGTTAAATCCTTAGATGACCCCTACTCTGGCTACATGAACAGTGATGAAACTCAAATTTTTATGTCGGACCTTGATAGCGAACTAGAAGGGATTGGTGCTGTGCTGGGTATGGATGAAGACCTAATAGTAGTCGAAACTCCTCTCAAAGGCTCGCCAGCAGAGGCCAGTGGCCTTAAAACTGGTGATTTGATTATAGAGGTCGACTCTGATTCTATAGAGGGCCAGAACTTATACGAAGTTGTCAAAAAGATTAGAGGCCCCAAAGGCTCCAAAGTGACTCTGGGTATAATTCGCAAAGACGATAAAACTGTCACAAATTTGGATATTGAAATCACGAGAGACAAAATCACTCTAGATAGCGTGACTTTTGAAGAAATTGAGGAACTTTTCTATGTCTCTATAAACCAATTTTCAGATGACACTGCTAATGAATTTAAAAATGCAGTCACTAAAGCCCTAGCAGCAGGCAGTAAAGGTATTATTTTAGACCTAAGGTTTAACGGTGGCGGCTACTTAGACTCTGCAGTCAAAATTCTTGGGGAATTTTTAGAGCCTAACTCTGCTGCTGTGCAAATGCTTGGCAAAACTACCGATCTATCGAGAACTATTAATGCCAATGGCCCTGGAAGACTTTTAGATCTACCTTTAGTGGTCTTGATTAATCAAGGTTCGGCCAGTGCCTCGGAAATTGTTGCAGGCACTTTGCAAGATTATAAAAAGGCTATTGTGCTTGGTGTTAAATCTTATGGTAAAGGTACGATTCAAGATGTGATACCATTCGAAGATGGCTCTACTTTACGCTTAACCATAGCCAAATGGCTAACTGCCAAAGGCCAAGATATAAATGAAAATGGAATCACCCCAGACCTTGAGGTGATACTATCTGAATCAGATCTAAGCAATAAATTTGATGCCCAGTTAGATAAAGCCAAACAGGTTTTGAGAAATTCTGAACTAGTTAGCAGTCTTTAGTCTTATTGACTGAGAACTTAGCGTGGTTGCTTAGCGTGTTGCTTTGGGTGTTGCTTAGCGTGTTTACGACGTAATGGGCTGTGCTTCTCTGTGATTTAAAGCTAGGATGTTACGACTACTTTACTGCATCTAATTTATAACCAGTTCCGTAAACTGTGTGTATGTAAGGGCTTTGGAAGCCTTTATCGACCTTGGATCTTAGAGAAGATATATGCACATCGACAGTTTTGGACTCGACATCGAAATTGTAGTCCCAGACCTGCTCCAAAATTTGTGACTTAGAGACCACCCTACCTTGATTGAACAAAAGAAACTCGAGTAAATCGAACTCTTTTTTGCGTAAGTTGATCATTTTAAGACCCCTTTTAACTTGCCTGGTATTTGGATTGAGCTCTAAATCTTTTACTTTGAGCACAGGCAAAAAACTTTGAATACTCGCTGGAATTGTAGAAAGAATATCGACTATGACTTCGGAAAGTTTTTGAAAACCAAGCTCACTACGTAGTGGAATATCGACCCCTAAATCAATTAAAGTTTTGATACTAGGGCTTTGTTGACTTAAAACATATATGATTTTAAGGCTGGTAAATCTTTTTTTTAGAGCACGTATGATTTTAAGATCCTTATATGAAACTGGCTCTTTTTTATAGACAATAAGATTCTGAATTTGGCTGATGTTGCTATGCCCTTCTAATTGCTCCAAGGAACTTATTACAGTTAAGTTATTTAACAGTAAACTTTCTGAAAATGACTTAAAATCTGTAACTAAATAAGTTTCATACATGTTTATATAAGTTAAAACACATTCATTGTGCAGGGCGAATGTAAAAAGCATGTAAAAATTTTGCAAAGAAAACTTTAAATTTTCTGGACTTTTGTCTGGATTTTTAATATATTGGCAATACTAAATTGTGAAAAATTCGCAATTTTAGTAGTTGGATGGAGAGATGGCAGAGTGGTCGAATGCGACGGTCTTGAAAACCGTTAGGCTGGCAACGGTCTCCAGGGTTCGAATCCCTGTCTCTCCGCCACTTTGGTGTGTGCCATACTTGATGTGGATGGTGTTTTATGATATAATGGAGTATCTACAATTAAGACTTAGACATACCATGAGTAACTCAAACCCTAACTCAAGACTTAAGCGACCTAATTTAGAGGCAGCCCCACAGCCTGCTAATGAACTGGACACAGCTAGACTTGCTAATACTCCAGAGGATTTAGCATTGGCAGCGAACAAAAGGATAGAGCGGGCAGTTGGTGAGAAACTTGGAATTGATAACTTTGAGCTTAAAAAGTTTAACCCAACAAGCAAAGACTTAGAGTATGACCTAGAAAAAGCTGCTGCTGTGTTTGCAACAACCACTGAGAAGCAACTATCTGAATTTTCAGTAGATCAGCTGAAAGCCTGTTTAGATATTGCGAACCGTTTGTTGCTTTTTGATATTGCACCGCAGAGCGGTGTTGAATATATAGATAAGCTACTCAAGCATTTAACTACCTGTGAAACAAACAATGCAAATGCTGCCTTGTTTGTGCAGACAAAGTCTGTCTGGACCATACATGCAAACAACCCTAACCTAAGTAAATGGTTAGAGGGCAAGGGTAAGGACAAGGACAAGGACATGGGCGCTGCTGCTAGTATAGAGGAGTTAAGCTCTATTTTTGGCAAGTATGATATTAAGACTGCAGCAGACTTGCAAAATGTCCCACAAGACGCGCTTAAAGGAGTAGATGCAGCAGTGCAAATTGCCGACTTGCTAGCTGCACAGCCTGGTGGTTTTGCTGCTCATATTTTGTACCCAAATAAATTTGCTGTGGATTTTCTTATGGAGGCTGGGCAAGAGTTACTCTCCCCTGTGTCTGGCACAGTGACAGAGGTTACTGAATGTCCATATGACTTTAACCTCCAGATAATTGAATATGCAGACCAGTGCAAGCAAGATGGCAGTGCAGCTGAGGCTGCTAAACTAAATTTATTAATTCCAAATGAAGAAGTAAGGAACAATACCTTGAAGGCAATTAAAGAATTTCTGACTTCGGGTGAGACAAGTTTTCAGCAATATATAGTAATTCATGAGTCTGCCTATGGTAGAGGCAGTAGTGTAGCTATTAAAGACGATCAAGGGATTACGCATAGAGTAATGCACGCACAAAGTTTGGTGAAGACTGGGGACACAGTGGCAACTGGAGATCCAATTGTAAAGCTAAACTATAATTCGGGAATGGCAGATGTATTACATATTCATTATGAGGCTTTTGATAAAGATAACAACTCGGTACCGCTACGTGCGGGTTCTGGAAGTAGTTTTTACTCTGCAAACATGCCAGGACTAGACAGATATGTCGAACATATTGGTGGTAAGCCTAGCGGCGCTGGGACTGGTGCATCGGGCGGAGCAAACAGTGGTAAACCTCAAGGCAGTCAGCAAGGCAAGTCTGCAGGAGGTGACGCTATGACTGGAGGAAGTAATGCTGGCGCAGCAAATGCTGGTGCTTAAACCTGTCGAATGGCTGGTCAAGATTCCATAAAAGTTCGTGCTAGCTTGTGTTATTCCACTTTTCGAAAAGTGCAACTCCTGCTTGTTCAGAGTTCTGTAGCTGCGTATAGGAAATCTTACTGGCACCATAATCTGTAGATACTAGATTGTAAAGACCGTCAGTTGGAGGTAATTTTGATAAAGCTTTATCTTTATGCTCGACCCCTACTGCATATCGAACATCGCTCAGCTCACTTAAGACAATACAGGTGGCACACATTGGACAAGGCAAGCCAACAACATACATTGTGCAGTTAGATAAATCAGCAGAGCTCAAGGTGGTAGTAGCTTTGCGAATTGCAGCAATTTCTGCATGGTCCGAAGGATCACAAGTAGCATGAACGGAGTTGACACCCTCTGCAATAATTTGGCCATCTTTAACAATGAGAGCTGCAAATGGCCAGCCTCCTGCACTAATGTTTTGATCTGCGAGTTGCAAAACTCTATTCATAAACTTATTCATAATTCTCAATTGTTAGCATACGCTGTGTCTTTGGGTGAGCCTGGCCCTGTATTTGTTTGGCCTTTGCTGACCTTGGTGTGCTGGGGACTGCTAAGCTGGCAGTCTTAAGACGTCTGAAGTTTCCTAAGCTTGGTCTAGGATTTGCTGAGCAAGCTTTTTAACATTATAGAAAACCTCATCCCTGTCTAATATATCTTCTATAGCAAAATATGCTAACTCTGTGCACTCATCGCTTGGGGTGAAATCAAGACTATCAACCTTGGCTTTAAAGACCAAGTTTACACAAAAAGACTTATATTTTGTATTTTGATAGCTTACAAAATATGAAGGATTGTTAGCTATGGAGTTTAATGTCAGGCCTGTTTCCTCCATTACCTCACGTGCCAAACCATCATGTGGTTCTTCGTGATGGTCGAGACCTCCCCCAAGCATGTCCCATTTGCCGTTAGTCTCCTTTGCTAAGAGAATGTGACCTTGCTCATTAGTTATCAGAGCTTTACAAGAAACTCTATAAAAACATTCGGGATACATAGTGATTGTGATTATTTTGTCAAATTGTACTCTATCCAGATAAAAGATCAAGTTTTCAGCTATTTGTTTTGTTCTATTTGTAACATTTTATCTGTTATTTATAACAGCTATAACAGTGATTTGGAATCTGGGAAGACTGTGCTATACATAGAGTATAATTAATATATATCTATGACTTACTCGGGTACAGCTGAATCTGGATTTAGTATAGGTAGCTATGATAGGCAACGCTATACTAGCTTAGAACTTGTAAATTCTATTGCAGATATCACTAAACTTTTAGACCAAGGACTCAATCTTATGCAGCAAAATAATAGATCTCGCTTGGACATGAGACTACTTGTACAGCAAGATATGCTTACAGAGATTAGATCTATGCTAGGCACTATGCACGGTATGGAAATTGCTGTGATCAAACTGCCAAATCAACTATGTGAACTACAGCTTTGCTACAACAACGTCAACCGCTGCCTAGCGTCTGAGACGGTATCTAATATGAGAGAGGCTATCAGCAGAAGCATTGTTGACTCTATGCAGGCAAGTGTTAAACGCACACCATCTGTAGCTGAACTGTGTGAGCAAGGTTTTAGGGTGGTGCGCGATCATTTTACAAGTCAGGAAATTTTTGCCCTCTGGCAGCCCTTTGGATACTCAGAGCAGGAATGCCAGGCTTTTGCAGAAAGTTGCTCTAGGAGCTCTAATACTCAACAAATCTGGGGCTTGAGAAACCCAGAGTCCCAGCTAGTTAGCTTACTGTTGTTGGCAGCTGACAGCAACTGTTTTGAAAGCACTGAATGGGCAACTCATAGAGAATTTAGGGGGCAGGGGTACATTAATCCCCTGTTACAGGTTGCACACTGGGCATTTTTTGAGGATAACCCGGAGACTGCTTTGTATGCCCACTGTGTCTATAATGGTTCTCTAAAAACTGCGTTGAGAAACAATGGACATGTCGATTTAGAAAATTCACTTTTAACAAACCATGTAACTATCAGCTCCTTTGCAATAGACCCTCATAATGATTCACTGGATGTGTTTGATGGGGCGCAATACCTTAGATCATTTGCCATGGTGCAATTTGCACAACCTCAACTTGATGTTGCAGCGGTTAACCAAATACTTAATTACTAAATTTACTATATGAACTCAGAGAATAATTTACAGAGCAAGTTAGCAAGCAACAACCTAAAAGAGCAGCACGCCAAGCTAGCTAGGAATTTGCAGAGAGTTTTGCCGGACATCCAAGGTGAGCCAGTTTTAATTAGCTTAGACGATAACTCTGGTATATATGAACAGATAGATATGTCTTCACAAAGGGATTTCCAGGAATACACCCTGGCGATGACGGAGAAAGCTTCGACAAATTGTGCGCTTTCGATGTTTTTAGAACCACGCAGAAAACTTATGCAAGCTCATAACTGTGTAGATATGCTAGAAGCAGATCGTACAATCCATTTAGGCCTAGATATAAGCTTACCTGCAGGCAGCAGAGTTGTGGCCCCCTTAGATGGTGTCGTTATTGAGAGTGAATATGAAAAAGGTAAAGGTCAGTATGGTGGAATGGCTGTCTTAGAACATGTTTTACAAGATGGACGCAAAGTATATGCAGTCTATGGCCATTTAGATCGTGAGCACTTGCCTGCAGTTGGTAGCAGAATTTTGGCTGGAGAGCTAATAAGCGTCTTGGGAGACTTTAGCTCTAATGGAGATTGGTTTACTCACTTGCACCTGCAGGTTGTAACCACTGAAGGTCGTGAAAATGGTTACCTACATAAAGGATATATTCAATCAGATCTACTACCCAATCTAGAGCAATGGGTGCTAGATCCATTTGTCTTGGTAGACTAGATCTTGAATTTCTGACAAGATCTTTTTAGGTGTTTTGTTGAATATCTAGAGTGTGATCTGTTAAAATGTGCAGTCCAGTCCTTGGGGGGGGCTGGACAATTTTGTGCTTTCAGCCGGGGCTGCTTTGTTTTGGGCTGCTGTTTGGGCTCTGCTGGTATTAGTGGGCTGCTAATCCAAATTTAGTTTTGGCCCTGTGTCTAGGCTTTACACAGGCTAGCAATAGCTTGTGTAGTGGCTGTAAATCTGGTATAATAATATGATATAAAGTTGTATTTATGGGGCGAGAAGTACCAACTGCCAAAGGGCCAGACAAACCACGCAGAAATTCTGAAAAGCCACGAGAGACTACCACTGCGTCTGCAAGAGCAAAAGAACAGCTGGCGAAGCTGGCAGGGGCTCCTATTTTAAAAATACGAGCGCTGGACTTGAAATTGCTAGAAAATAAACAAGGCGCTGTAAATGCACAAATTAGCAAGCATGAGAACTCTTTGCAAATTGCTCGGGGAGAGTTCTTTAGATTAGAGGCCAAACGTGATGAATGCCTGGCGCAACTTAGGGAGAAAACTGTAGATAATACTATTTGGAATCAGATTGATACTTATCTGCAAATGACTGTTGTGACACCCTTATTCCCCTTGTCACTACCAACTTTTTTAAAGGAAATACACGAAACAGACTTGGAAAAAGATATTAGAAGGCTTGTGACAGTAGTTAATCGTTTAGATAAAGAAATGCTTCGGCCTATTAAATCAATGCTACAAGACCAAACTGCAATTGATACTTTAAGGCGTGAGGAGATAACAATTACATATCACTTAATGAAGATACAGGGACTAGATGTGGAAGATGCTTGTATCAGGGCATTTTTGGAGCTTGGCCCTAAGATGCCGGAATCTATGCAAGATGATTTATTAAGTTTATATACTAACGCGCAAGAATTGGTTGTCACGTATAGCGATAAAATAACTCCAATTGGGATAGACAAAATGCTGCAGTTAGCATTGCGACGTGAAAACAAGGCCCTATCTGTGGGGTTAAAGACCTATGAATCTTTGAAAAATGAACACCTGATGGGCTTTGGCCAGAGGGACTCAGCCTCTAAAGATTTGTTTATTGCCAAACCATTTATTCTGCAGGCCATTGCGAATGATTATAGTTCAAAACAGCTACAAGACCAAATAAAAACTTGGCCCCCAACACTGGATGAAATTAAGGCTAGAAACTTCAAGCTCTTGGCCAGTCAAGCTGGATTGGATATTTTAGATAGTGATAAGCTGCCTGATACCTTTAAGCACTCTGCTGAGGGGAGTAAGTTGATTTCTCAAGGTTTTTCACACATTGTATTTAGCGAGGATGTGTCCGCAATTACTAGGAAGTATAACTCTATATATTATAAAAAGTTTGGTGACCACTTTGAATATGTGGCTATTAGCCCTCGGCCAGGTATACGAGCAAGGGGTATACGGCTATACAGATCTAAAGAAACAGCTAAGAACCTAGCAAAGTCATCTAACTCGGTTTGGCAAACAGAACAAATGTTAGCGCAAGTCATTGCAACTAACCCTAGAGTTTCCAAACTTTCAACTGCTGCTGTGAGATTACAAACTAGCCTCGCGAAAATCCAAAGTGCCTACTCTGCCGAAGCGACTAAAACTCAGACCTTTGTAGATTTTATGAAAAATGAGGCTCAAGGAATTAAAGTTCAAATTGAAGATTTACAAAAGCAATTACCTCAAATTAAGGAGACTTTAGGAGAACTAAATGTTTTTTTAAACAAAGCTCCACTGACCCCCTTTCAACGTAAGTTAAAGCAAAAAGTCAGTGCGCTGGATGACTTTGTCTCTAAGCTAGAGTCTGCTGAGATTTCTAAGTTTTGTGACCATGTACTAAGTTCCAACTACAGTGTTGATACACTTGGTACTTTCTTTGTAAGAGAGGCTATCCCCTTTTTGGTGTCTATTGGAGTAGCTGTAGCTGCTGTAGTGGCAGCTTTTCCAAGTGGAGGCAGCAGCTTACTTGGACTGGCCGCGATTTCTGCTGCGGCTGGTGTTGTAGGACACGAAATTGGTTTGGGAATTTCAGATTTAACTGGAGAAATGTTTTTTGGAGATGACTATGACAATTTACCTTTGGCAGCTCGTGGATTAGATTGGCATCAATTGATATCTGCGTATGGGCAACAATTTGCTTATGGTTTTGCTATGACCTTTGGTTTACTAGGTGCAGGACAAGTAATTGGCAAAAGTTTATCAAAGTATATGTCTAGACATGGTGGTCGTGCGACTATCCATGGGCAGTTTGTGGCACAACTTGAGAAAATACCTCGTATTGGATATAGAACAATAGATGTTTCGACCCTCTCTGGCAGACAGCAATTCTTGAGTCGTTTTGGTAAGGAATTTGCAGAGGAGATTGGAGAGGAACTCACTGAAGAAATGGCAAGGAAGCTCGATTCCCGACTTGGTCTTTTGGTTTCGATTGCATTTTGTACTACTACCCATAATGTGCGTTTACATTTAGATGGAGCACCTGTTTCAGTTTTGGATAATTCTTTTGATGCACAAAGTGGTATGGCTGTGAGTAACTTTAGTTATAATAATCAGAATGCTGCGCAGGTCAAATCGTCAATTTATCGTAAATATAAGCCGGAACAAATTACTGAGCTTGAGAATGGCAGCTATAGTGTAGTTGTTCAAGCGGAAACTAAACAAGGCAACTATGAGCACAAACTGAATTTTATAAACACTAACATGGATACTGAGTTGTTAGCTGCCTTAAATCCAAAAGTGCGTGAGCAATATGGTATTGAGATAGATACTCAAAGAGAAACAATCTCCTACTCCAAACTATTGTTAGATGACAATTTATCTTTGATCTCTGTTTTGGAACTCAAGGGTTATGAAGTTACTAACTTGTCTGTAAAGGGTTTTGTGGCAGTAAAAAATGGTCTCGAGACGACGTTTGCCTCTAAAACAAATCTCAAGCTGCCATCACAACTGACATCAACGCAGGCAGGTGCCCTTGATGTTCCAGATACTCAGACTGAGGAAGCTATAGTTCAAAATGACAATCTGTATGCAGGAATAGGGCAGATTTTAGGTATCAATACAGATGCTTTGCGTTCTGTGTTGCCAGTTGTGCATGTCGATCTTAAAGCTTTTGCTGAAAAAATAATTGCTCAAGACTTTAGTAATTACAATGCTAAAGAACTGGTTAGTTGTTTGTTAATCAGTCTAACACTGAAAGATGTATCTTCCCATAAGCAGGTACACAACTTTGCTGAAAATTTGCAGGCATACCTTGCTCGTACTCAAGCAAATGTAGAATTAGCTCCAGCATTTTTGCAGTTAAGGTCATACTTTGGTGACTTGGGTTATGCTAGCTTTAGAGAAAAGAACAAAGATTATATAGATCCTGAGAATCTCAACTCCTCTTGGGACTTTGGTAACTGGGAGACATGGTTAAAAACCACAGCTACTACCGAAGAACTTAGAGGGATTTTTACGAAACTAGGTGTCTCTGGTGTGGCTAGTGCTGATGTAAGTGCAATGTATGAGCGGGGTATTGACATAGCTAATATAATTGGTCAGCCGTATGAAGAAGGGGCTCATTTTTATACTCCCGCTCGATATGCTGTGGACTTAGACATTCAAGCAGGTGCAGTAGTTAAAAGCCCTATTGCTGGTGAAGTGGTTGAGGTTCATAGCCTTGCTTATGATTTAAATCTCGAGATGATGGATTACTTTGATAGATGCAAGGCTGAGGATGCCGAACTGACCTTGGCAGGTGTAAAGCAGCACATGATGATTGCAAATGAAACTGTAGCAGCCAACAACCTTGAGCTGGCACAGCGCTTTGTAAATGATTCAAGTCTGCAGGCTAATTTTATGACAGCAGTTGTTGCTTCTTTGATAGATTTTACAACATCACCCAAAGCGGATGGCATTACAATTAAGGACGAGGATGGCAACCTGCATGAGATTTACCATGCCCAAGCTTTATTGAACGTTGGTGATAAAGTAACTGTTGGTCAACCTATTGTAAGGCTGGACTATAATTCGGGGATGTCTTCCGAGCCGCATGTACACTATGAGGTAAATAACAGCGAAGGGCTTCCAATTCCAATTGTGGATATCTCGGGTGTCCACCTGTATGATAATAATTTGCCTGGTTTAGACCGGTATGCAAGGACTATCCATACCATAGATATTAGGACCCGTTTTAATGATTATATAGAGTCCAATCTTGATAGGATTGAAGATTGTTTGTCACGAAATGGCGTAAATTTCACTCGATATACTCTCTCTCAAAAGGTTAACACCTACTTTTTTGGACATTATGCGTATGAATTATCTAGTGATTTAATGAAAATGGTAGTGGATTTAGATTTACTAGACTCTGTAAGTGAAAAATATCCAATTGGTTTAACTTTGGTTGAAGAACATTTTGCAGATGCTCATGAACAGTTGGGGCCTTTATTGCAGGAAAAGCCCAATCTATTGTTTAGAGTTATTTTATTTAACACTTCCTGGTTTAAAAATGTAGATAATGTAATGATATTGAAATCTTTTTTGGAGAAAGTTAATTATGATGGGAATTACATGAAGAGGCTATTGTTTAAGCCTGAGTTTTTTAGTTTTTTAAATAGTAAATTTTATAATCTTTATTCAGAGACTTTACTGGAGAATTGGTCACATGAATTTGAGGGTTTTTTTAGAAACAATAATGTTGTAGCCACTTTAAATAATCCCAAGTTTTTAAGCCTGCTTGAAGAAACTAATTCTTTGGAGCCAAAGGTGGGTTTTATGGATGTATGTAATTTATTTACAAGTGTTGTACCTTTTTTAGAGCAGAGTGAATTGAGTGTAGATGAGTTTTTTGAAGCCGTGAAGCGTCTACATCAGGACTATCACTTGCGTCAAGTGTACAAATTTAATAGTTCTACTTCTTGTGAGTTTTTTGTTACATTTGTTGAGTTTTTCAATCAAAAAATTGAATTTAGAGATGTCTCTGAAGATGCGCAAGCCTATGTTTTTGGATTTATTCAATTTTATAACTCTATGCAGGGACGATTTTTCAGGCGTTATTTTGACGATTTCAAGGTTTTGTTTAAGCGAAATGATATTTCTCATCTGCAAAAATTAGACTATATCAAGGCAATGGGATTATTGGAAATTACTGATGTTATGCAAGTGAATAAGTTGGCGGAGCATTTTTTTGCAATAGTTATGAATAGTTCCAGTCCTTTGGAATCTGTGCGCATGCTAGAAGACCAATATTCTAATAATTTATTACCTGAATTTAGTAGAAGATTTAGAATATTTAAATATGAAAATAGTCCCGACCTTATTTTAAGGCATGCAAGAATTCCTTCTTTTGAATCTGTTTCTGAGCAAAATGTAACTTCTGTAATATTTAAAGATTTGATCCGTGTTGTTGTTAACTCTTGCGATCTTGAGATTCAGGAGTTTGTTGAGGTGTTATCACATGAGACTGAATTTTTTGACTTTAATAATGGCTGGAGTTTAAAAAATGGGGTGTCTGTGGATGATCCAAGATTGGTGCATTTTTTGGAGTCTTTAAAAAGACTACATCAAGAAACTTTTAACTTATCACATAATTTCGATTCGGAAGTTGATTTAATTGATTATTATAAATTATTAAGATCGTCATTTAATTTAAGTCCTAATCAATCTGTTGCTGACAAATTTGTTCAGATTTATTTAAAACAGCTTAATATTAGTAGTCTTTCTGAATTGAAACTATTTTTTCAACAACACAATGCTCAGATAGATGTAAGGAATCGAAATCAAAATCCGTTATTGCAATCTGATAGGTTAGAAATTAAGGCAGGATACTTACTTAAGGGTTTAGAATATGAATATTTTGCTGAAACAATTCAGCGTGGCTTTGTATCTCGTGAGCACGTAGGAGCAAAGGCTGAGAGTGATAATACGCCGTATGATATTGATTTGTGGTATCACGATGCTCCCTTGTCTTTACAGTCAGGTGGTATTGTTAGAAATGAAAATATGGAATTGACATCTGATAAATTAGAAACTTATGGTGATGTGACTTTTATTATAGTTCCAGATGCTGAATTTGTTTTGACAGAGTCTGGCAAAGTACATGGTTTGGAAGTTTTTACTCAGGTAGAATATTTTAGAAATGGTTATTTAGCTAATAATCACTATGGAATTAGAACGGGGCTTGCGATTGATAAAGTTAATGGTTTGATATTGTCGGACAAATTACTTGCAGATAAAAATAAGTTCTTACGTATGAAGCTGGATCTGGTTGTAAATGATAAATATCTACCTATGTTTGATAATAACAATGAGTTGATTTTTACGGAGCGGGAGTTTGATCAGATGCGTAGAATTTTGACAAATGGTAGGTCGTTGAAGTTTTTACATTCTATTTTGGATACTCAATCATTGGAATTGGCTGATTTGTCATTGAAAAATTTCTACTTGGCTTACAGAGAAGAGTTTAACACAGAGGTAGTTTCTGAGGGCTATGATTTATTAACTCATACATATATGGTATTGAGTCAGTTAGAAAAGCTGCAAGCTCAATACACTTTACCGGAGGGTATAAGTTTTGAAGAATTACGTTTGTTTTTGATTCTGCATGATATCGGTAAACCAAAGGCAAATTTAAACAATACTAGTCAGCATGCAGAAACTAGTATTTATATTGGTCAGATAGCAGATAGGTTTCACTTCTCGGCTTCTACTCGTGGAGTGTTTGAAGCATTGATTAGTCAAGACTTGATTGGAGACTTGGTAAAGGGAATACCTAAAAATGTAGGCGAACATTTGTCTAATGTTAATAGTATCAGTGCTCATGTGTTTGCTGGCACTGATTTAAATTTTGAAGCAACTAATTTTGAGAAAAGCTTGCTCAAGTTTTTTGGGAGTCTTAAAGAATTATCTCAAGAGGCAAATATGAGTCCGAAGGATTTTTTAAGAATTTTTGATATTTATTATAAATGTGATGCATCGAGTTACACCAGTGATAGTGAGGGGTATGGCAGTTTGAATTTTCTATTTGAAAATTTAAATGCCGAGGGACCGCTGGAATACAATGCAAATATCCGTCAATTATTTGAAAGTTTATATAGTGTGTTGGATTTTGATGAGTCTAATGTGCAAAATGCTGAAGTGAGGCAAGGTGATCTGGATTTCTCGCAGGAA
>CAYVIV010000002.1:29336-64869 GCA_964451705.1 uncultured Candidatus Peribacteria bacterium
GGTGACCCACATGCTATAGATTTTGCGAAAAAGCAGATTGATTTGATGAAGGGTGAGAGATCGTTTGCTGAGCTAGATTTGTCGCAGGAATCTGCGGGGGGGCAAAGTCAGTCTATTGAGGTTAGTAAATATGAATCTCTAGCAAATAAAATAAGCCTTTATGAGGACAAGGTGAAAGCCCCGGAACAAATACCCCCGGGTCTCCCTGGAAACATGTTTGAAAGTGGCGATAGGCAAACCCTTGCTGGTAAAATAATTGCTAAGATATATAATGAGTTAAAGGGAGATGGAGAATTTTTAGCTGGACCTACTTCTGAGCGCGCGCTTTTATCTGGGATATGGGAACCAAATCTTGTTGATACTAGAATATGGAAGGAAGTTTCTGGTTCAACTAAGAATGTTAGTTTTCATGCTTTTGAAGCTACTAAAATTGTTCCTTTCTATCTGAGAAGAATGGCAGAAGTACATCGAAAAAAGGGAAACATTAATGAGGCAATAATCTTTGATACTGAGGCGAATAGAGTTGAAGCTCTTATAAATGGAGAATCATTGGAACAAAATCTGCCTGAATTTGTTGGTGTTGAGACTCAAAGGAAATTTTTTGAACAACTTGAAAGCATGAGAGAGATCATTTTAAAAGAAACAAGTTCACAACATAGTAAGTATCGTCCAGCACCTGTGCCAATGCTATGTGGATTCACAGCAAGTGCCTTAACGAAGAGATTTAGGGAAACTAGGTCTGCACGAACTGTGTATGGACACTACAGTGGTTATGGCGATATAGGCTATCACTATTGGACAGAAGTTAAGGGTGATGATAATCAAGTGTATGTTGTGGATGCTACCTATGGACAATTTGATCCAAGTAAAGAGGGGGAGATAGTTGTTTTTCCAGTTTCTGAATTAGAGAAATATGGTTTATCTGAATTCAAAGAAGGTGATACGTCGATTTTGGGCTATGATGAAATGACTGTTCAAACACTAAAAGAAAATAATGGTGAGTTGCCAATAGAGAATAACTGGTCAGATGAACGGTTGGAAG
This sequence comes from uncultured Candidatus Peribacteria bacterium, assembly GCA_964451705.1. GTDB lineage: Bacteria > Patescibacteriota > Gracilibacteria > UBA1369 > CAYYFV01. Next base: position 30,379 of record CAYVIV010000002.1, read on the forward strand.
CATTTAAACACTTGGTTAGTATTCTACAGGATGATGAGTCTAATGTGCAAAATGCTGAAGTGAGGCAAGGTGATCTGGAGCGTTTAAGAACTAGAGCTTCTCAAAGATTTGATATTCCAATGGAACTAATGGGACAGTTTGATGCTAAGTTGCTTTTTGATATAGAGGAAGCTGGCATAACTCTCAACCATAAACTGGATATGGATATTAAGAGTCTACAGTTTGACTCAACTCAAGAGAAAGTCCAGTTTATAATACATTTTCATACCAAATTAATGGAAAACTTGAAGTTTATTTCCTACTACCTGCAAACTCAATCAAGGAAGGTGACATCTAACGTGACTGAAAGCCATTATGCAGACAGGCAGATTGACATTACTGGTAGAAATGTGCTGAATATCTCTAACCTAGCGTGGTCTTGTGGTATATCGTCTTTTCCTGATCTCAAAAAAATTCTTGCTGCCCCAACTACACTTGAGTCCCTGAATATTATGTTTGAACAAATTGCAAAGAAGGCTTCTAAATATGATATTGATCACCCTGGAGTAAGACTACTTGGATCACGTGAAAATCTTTTACAGGAGCTAGAAAGTTTGAAATCTGAATATCCTGGATTAAATAGACTAAGTCATGTGCTAGAGTCAAACAGTGCCAGTCCAGATATTTTGTTGAATGACTACTATTCTGGTCACCTTTTTGCAGAAAATGGCAATGTTTATTACTCTCCACTAAACTTATCTAAGAATGATGTTATGGAAGAAGAGTCGGATATTGTGCAAATGGCTGCTACTCAAATTAGCCCAGACTTGAGAATCCATAACATAGAATCTGAAGGGGTATATGAACTTGCTTTAAAACAGGTGTCGTTAGATCAAAATCTACGTGCCTTAGGGCATGAATCTATTCATGTATTGCATCAAACAGTTATGACAAATGCTCAAAAAACAGAATGGGTCAATTTAATATCTGAACTTTTAGTTGAGGAAGACTATTTACAGTATGTGACTATGTTACAAGGTTTGAGGGGTGCGGGTTATCTTTCGGACATATATAATGCGGATGGTAAGTTGAATTACAGCTCCAATATGGCAGAAGAATTTTTAGCTTTTCGTATGCATTTTTATCTTACAAAGATAGCGGAAATGCCTTTTATTTCTTTTGATATTCACCCACGAGAGAGGGAGTTTTTTGAAAAGATTCTGACCCAGGAAGGTTCAACAGAATGAGAAGGAGACAATAGCATCTAGGCAATTGGGTCTTGAGAAGAGCGGGGGTGTTTTTTTGGGGTGTTTGGCGCTGTGCTTTCAGCTGGAGGGCTGTGTTTTTGTGGGAGGAGAGAGAGGGGGGAACGCGGGGGAAATGTGGGAGGATTAGCTAGAAGTCCCAGCTGCCTTTAAGGGAGCTGGCTTGGGTGTAGTTGACTACTGTGGATTCGAAAAAGTTGGTTTTTTCTGAATTGTTATCTTGCATAGCTGCCAGGTGCCGGTAGGGATTGTTAGTTACAGATGGATACAAGGGGGTAAGCCCAAGCATACCAAGACGGATGTTGGCTAGGTATTTGGTATATTGCTCTGTGGAGTCTTTTGTAATTCCAGCAACACCATTGCCAAGGATATGGTGGGTCCACTCTATTTCTTGCTCAACTGCTTTGGCTGTCATATCTCGGATTAACTGTTCGTTATAGATTTTTGGGAACTCTTTTTTGATTTCCTTGATAATATTGGCAAACAACGCCACATGAGTGAGTTCGTCACGGCGAATGTAATTGATCATGCGACTAGTTGCAATCATTTTTGTGTTATAGGCAAGGGTGTCGAAATAGGCAAAACCGTTGTAGAAATATAGGCCTTCTAGCAGAAAGTTGCCTACTAAAGCTTTGAAAAAGTTTTCATCTGTGGGGTTGTCGACAAAATCTTGGTAGATATCACCAATATACTGACTACGTTCGAGTAGGACTTTGTCTTCTCGCCAAAAATAATAAATTTGATTTCGCTTTTGGGCATCGACTACTGTTTCGAGAATAGTTGTATAAGACTGCGAGTGAATGGCCTCTTGGAATGACTGGATAGACAGCAGTAAATTAACATCGGAAGAGGTAATGTAGTCAGAGAGATTTGGGATGTTAACGGTTTGGATACTGTCTAGGAATATTAAAAAGGATAAAATTCCATCATAGGCTTTTTGCTCAGCTGGGGTTAGAGTTTTGTAAACAATGGCATCGTCTCCAAGGCCAGAGACTTTCTCTGGAACCCAAAAGTTACCAACCATAATTTGATACATTTGCTTGGTCCAAGGATACTTAACCTCCCCTAGATTAAATAGGCCTGTAGTTTGACCTTTAATAATCGTACGCTGTGAGATATTGTCGTCTGCTTGGGGGTTGAAGATTTTATTTTTCTGTAATGTCATTTGCTTTAGATTGTTAGTTTGTTAGTTAGTTTTTTAACTCAACAGATTTCAACTGAGTCAGCTGTAGTTGAGCAGGTGTGCCTGCGTGTTTTTGGCAGAGCCGGTTTGGACAGCGGTAGTTTGGGTTGAGAAATATGCTTATCCCGAGCAGGACATATAACTTGCTACTGTGGGTGCATAGGCTTAGCCGGAACAGGAAATACAGTCGTCCTTAATTTCTCCTGATAATGACCGAAGGTAATAAATGGTTTTGACTCCAGACTCCCAGGCTTGAAAATACCATTCAAATAAGTCTGCTGGGGAGGTTTTGTCTGGATCCATCATCCATTCGAAAGAAATCGACTGGTCTATCCACTTATATATTGTGGAGATCATTTTAATCACTTCTGGCATCTGCATGTTTTTGTACTCCTTATAGTACCAAAAGTTTTCTTGATTCAGATTTGGTGCCACGGTGACTGTTGGTGCTATGACATTGGTTTCAATAAAAAACTTCTTATAAATCGGTAAGAGCCCTGCTGTGGTGCCAACGACTCCTGCTGTCGAAGTATTTGGTGCTGGTGCAAAGTGGTAAGAAAAGCGAGTGCCATGCTCCTTAATTTCTGATATTAGCTGCTGCCAATCGTTGTCTGTTTTGGCATTTTTCTTAAACCATTCCTGATCCCTGCCAAATAAGATCCCCTTGTGCCACTGGCTGCCTTTAAATAACTCATAGGCTCCACGTTCTTTTGCAAGCTGGTTAGAGGCTTTTAGGCCGGAATAGGCATACTGCTCAAAGAGTTTATCGGTATGTTCGCGTGCTTGGGGGCTGTCGTAGGCTAACTTGTTACAAGCCAGATACTCTGCTAGACCGAGAAAACCTAGGCCTATGGCTCTATACTTGAGTGAAGTGACTTTACTTTCCTCAATTGGGTAGTAGTTTAAAGTAATTACGTTATCCAATACTCGCATAGCTATAGGGAAAACTCGCTCCACATCTTCTTTTGTATTGACCTTGGCTACATTAATAGAGGCTAAATTACAGACCACGCTATCGCCTGCTTTATACTTAAGCACAATATCGTCGCCTTCGACAGTTTCGGAAACAAATTTAGAGATAGATGTGTTTTGGCAGATTTCTGTACACAGCTGTGTAGAGTAGACGTTACCAGCATGTTTGTTTGGGTTGAGTCTGTTGACTGTGTCCCTAAAGAAAATGTATGGCATGCCGGTTTCGACTGCGGTTTGCATGAAGGCTTTCATAAGTTTCTTGGCAGACATGGTTTCCTTGAGTGTTAAGGCCTGGTTGGCTTCGCACTGCAGATAGAACTCTTCAAACTCCTCTGAGAACATATCTTCTAAAGATTTGCCGGTGACTTTTCTAATTTCGTGAGGGTCAAACAAGGTCCAGGTGCCATCTTGCTGGACTCTTTGCATGAATAAATCTGGGACAGCAATTGCAGGAAATACATCGAATGCCTTAGAGCGGATATCTCCAGTTTCAGTTTGCATTTCTAAAAAGTCATGGATATCACGATGCCAAACATCTATAGTTGGTGAAATTGCTCCAAGCCTAGCGCCAAGTTGATTAACTGCACAGGCAGTGTCGTTTATCACTCTGATCCATGGTATTACTCCACCAGAGGCGTTATATACTCCACGGATGCTAGCTCCTTTAGATCTAATATGCCCTAGGTAAACTCCGACCCCGCCTCCAAATTTTGAGATCTGAGCCATGTTCTCTACATTATGGTATATAGAACGCAGATCGTCGTCTACATTCAACTTAAAGCAACTGGAGAGCTGGTGAAAGTTGGTTCTAGCATTCAGCAAGGTTGGGGTTGGCAAGCTTAACTCTTGCCTGGAAGTGACCTCATAAATTTGCCTAGCAACCTGCATTCTTTGTTCTGGTTTTTCTGGGATGGCTAAAAACAAGGCTACTGCCAAGTACATTTCTTGTGGGAGCTCATGAAATTTTTTGTTTGGGTTTAGCAAGTAACGCTTAGCAAATGCAAGAGTGGTCGAGTATCCATACTCCATATCTCTTTTTTTATCTATCCAACTACCAGCTTTAAGTAACTGCTCGTCTGTGTAAGCTTCTTTAAATTTGCTTGAATATAGGCCTTTTTGGATGTAGTCATCTAGGTGCACCATCCAGGCCTCGGGGCTATAAATATCTTGCATTTGAAGTTTGCGTGACCTGCAAGCTTTTTTATAAAACTGCATGGTAAATAACCTACCAGCTACCAACTGCCAATTTGCATTTTCGACAGAAATTAAGTCTAAAGCTGCCTTTCTAAGATTTTGAAGTATTTGTGATGTATCGAGACCATCTGTAAGAGTAATATTAAAGACATTGATTAACTCTTCGAATGTACATGTCTGCTCTAGGCCTTTTGCCGCAATTGCCCAGGTATTTTCTAGTTTTGCTTGGCTATAGGCAACTTGCTGACCATTATCTTTTTTAACCCTAACCTTATTCTGATCTAGCTGTTCTAGCTCAAATAATCTTTTGCGAGCTCGGATTTTTGTGCGTGATGCTCTATATAAAATATAACTTTTGGCTACTTCGAAACAATTATGCTCTACTAGTTTTTCCTCGACTAGGTTTTGGACATCCTCCACAGTCGGTACCCTGTTAGATGAAAAGAAATGTTGTTCTAGCTCATTTAAAATTTGAAGTGCCAGCTTGTCTGGCAACTGAGTGTCGCTTAATTCAAAATTTTCTATAGAATCGACTGCCTTAATAATAGCATGTGAGATTCTATTTTGATCAAAATCGACTATATCGCCCGTTCTTTTTTGAATTTTATGTATAGGCATATCTTGTGTTTAGGAATGTGTATTAACACAATATATAGTGAAATGAGCAAAATCAACTATTTTTTTTGCTCTGATTTGGGTAGTCATATTTTCTGATTTTGGACTCTGGTTTATTTGGGGGTCACTATGGAATTTGGGTACTAAAAATTTGAACTAAATTAGAGATTGACAAAAAATACTTGCGTAGCAAAAAATTTTTTTTGAGTAAAATCAGATATTCTGCGATAAAGTTTGAAAGAATTTTTTCTTAAAAACACTTGCGTATACTACCTATATTGTACTAAATTGTAGTGGTAAAAGTGGAGAGGTGCCGGAGTGGTCGATCGGGGCTCCCTGCTAAGGAGTTAGGCTGGCAACGGTCTCCAGGGTTCGAATCCCTGTCTCTCCGCCACTTTGCGTTGCTAAATATAGTCTAAGTTAGATATAATTCTCTTATCTATAATTCAGCAAACCTATGAAATCTGTGTTAGCCATCTTACTTGGTACTATAACTTTTATTAGCTTAGACCTACTATGGCTAGGGGTGGTTGCTAAAAACTTCTACCAAAGCCACTTGGGAGACTTGCTAGCAAGGCCCAACTGGATAGCTGCAGGTTTTTTTTATGTATTATATATAGCAGGGATTGTGTTTTTTGTAATTCAACCTCAATTAACGGCCAGTAAACTAAGGGTTTTTGTGACAGGTGGGCTGCTTGGCTTACTGTGTTATGGGACATATGACCTTACCAACCTTGCTACTTTAAAGGGTTTTCCCCTGCAAGTTGCTGTAGTAGATATGATATGGGGATTTGTGATTACGTCCATTGTGAGTCTAGTTATTTTTAGTTTTTATAAGTAAGATCAATAGAAATCAACTACCCAGTGTGCCTTTCCAGACGGGTAGCTTTACAATTTAGGTGAAATCTACTATAACTTAGTTATGAAAAAAATTTTACTAGTTGGCAATGGCCCTTTACCTGATTCAGATAGCAGTTCGAAGACTGCATTTCAGATTAGAACTGCTGTTTTTTACCAAGAGTTAGAGAATGCTGGGTTTAGCGTTTTTTTATGTTTGTTGGCAGATCAAGACCAAAAAATCTCTGAAAAACAGATGCTGATTCGAAATGACATTAAGGTTAAATCAAAGCTTAAAAAAGCCTTTGACTTGTATTCTCCAGATCTAGTGATTGCCTGCAATATTACAGCAGCTAGTTTGGTAGCGGATTTAAAGCCACAAATTCCGTTTGTGGCAGACTTAAATGGGTGGTTGCCAGCCGAGGCCCAAGCCGAGGCACATGCCGCTAGATCAGACGCCTTGATTGACATGCAGATTAAAAAAGAAATCAAAATTCTCAAGCAAGCAGACTTTATTTGCTGTGTGAGCAAAGCCCAAAGCTACGCGACTTATGGCGAATTAGCTTTACTTGGAGTGCTGAATCAGTCTAACTTTGGCAAAATTATAGTGAGCACTATTGAAAATAGAGCTCTAATCGAACAAAACTCAAAATCTATGGCTAGGTGTGGCTTTATCAAGTCCCCTTCTAGTAAAATGATACTCTGGATTGGTAGCTATAATAACTGGGTTGATATTGAGACACTATTCGCAGGCCTGGAAATGGCTATGCAGCAAGACCCAAAGCTTGTCTTTGTGTCTACAGGCGGTAGTGTAAAGGGACTTTCTAACAATTACCTACAGTGCTTTAAAGAAAAAATTGCCAGTAGCCAATATAAAGATAGGTTTGTGTTTTTAGGCTGGCTGAAAAATAACCAACTACTAGATGCCTACCGACAAGCTGACCTTGGCATTAATTGTGATTTAGACTGTGCAGAAACTTGGTTTGGTGCTAGAAATAGAATTAATGAGTTTTTAGGACACAAAATACCTGTAGTAAGTTCAAAAGGGTCAGAAATTGCGCGTGCCGTAGGAGCATATGGGCTTGGGGTGGTCTTTAAGTCTGCCAATGCTAAATCTTTGGCCAAGGCTATAGAAACTGTGCTTTCTCAGGATTTTGAGGCTAAATTCTCAGGTAATTTGCAGAAATACAACAAGAGACCCCAAACAAGCTTTAAAGAGCTGATTGACTTTTGCAACAAGCCAAGCAAGCTAGCTAGGCTTAAATCTGGACTACTTGCTAGATTAAGCTGGTATTTGAAAAACAAGTCTTTCAAGGATGTTTTAAGAAAACTAGGCCTTTAGTAACTGAATAAGAAGATATAGCAATCCCATAAACAAAAGACCAAAGCCGGTGAATGCGAAACCTAGTTTTTGCCAGGACATTAGCGTTTTTTAAAGTTTTTAACACTATCTAAATTAGCTTTGATAAGCTGTGCAGAGAGTGAATTGATGAAAAGTAGGAAAATACCCAGCCCAATTATTAGGTAAACTGTAGTAAACAACTTAGAGGTGCCATCGCTGGGTGCCATATCCCCAAAACCAACTGTTGTTAGAGTTACAACACAAAAGTACAAAGAGTCTATAAAACTCCAGCCTTCATAAAAATGATAAAAAAGGGTTCCTATAGCTACAGTTAAGCAGGCTAGGAAGAGCAAAATTCTAAATTCACTATCCTTAAGGGCATCGCGAACAGTGAGAATAAAGTTGTAAAAGTTTATGAACAGGCGTAGCATTTGATCTTAAATCTAAATAAGTTTGTTTAAGTATAGTTTAATAATCTAAAAAAACAAATGACTTTCTTAGTTCTTAAACAGATTTTAATGCAAAAAAGCCTACCAAAAATGGATTAAAAATGTTATAATTTAGAGATTAACTTGAATACAAATGCAGAAAATCAAAACCTTATTGCTGAAAGCCAAAAACTTTGACTATAAAAGCTGGATATTAGGGCTAAAAAATCACCTTAATAAGCGTAATATGTATGTGGGTGCTGGAATATTGATTTTAGCCTTTATTTTCTGGCCAAGTTCACAAACCCCAGTTATCGAAACTGTGACTGCCAAAGTCCAGGATTTACGAGACGAAGTGAGTGTAACGGGTACTGTTAAGCCAAGATCCGCTGCAGACTTAGCGTTTGAGGTTTCTGGAAAGGTTAACTTTGTTGCAGGTGTCGAAAATGAGCCTGTTTTAAAAGGCCAAACTCTGTTTACTTTAGATACTTCTGAGTTAAAAGCCCAATCTGCGAGTGCTTATGCACAGGTGCAAATTGAACAAGCACGTGTGACACAATATGAAAACTTGCTAACTGCCGAAGAAGCTAGGCTTGCAGATTTGCAGGCTGGAGCTAAACCAGAAGAAATTACAGTTAAAGAAACATTAGTGGCAACTGCCAGAAGAAAACTCCAAGATGCAGAGGCAGACTACCAAAACACAGTAGATATAGCAGAACTAGATTTGGTGGCAGTTTATGAAACTTTTAGATCTGGTTTAAAGGACTCTTTAAACACTGGTTTAAACTCTTTATATACCCTGGCAGATATTCAGCTAACAAGCTTTAATGAATCAAGCAAAGATACCGTGATGCTTGAATCCCATAAAGGCAAGGCTGCTGAACTGCTTCTGGGGGCTAAAAATGCTAAAAAATGGAATAGTAAATTTTTATCAGCTGCTACAGGAGGACTCAAAGAGTCCATTGGCAAACTATCGCTGGAGTCTGAGCAAAGCCTACACGATGAGCTCTCTAATGATTTAAGCAGGGCCCTCGAAGATCTAAGCAATGCTTATAATGCTATTCGTTTAGACTCAACTGTTATAGATGACCACGGTAGTGTGATTTCTGCAGAAAAAGCTGCAATCTCGGCAGAGATAAATGCTATTAGCTCTCTAAGGCAAACTATAAATAGCCAAAAAACATTAAATAGCAGTAATCTTTTAATTAAACAAATTGCCCTCAATAATGCTAATAGCACCCTGACAGAGGCAGAATCAAACTTAAATCTATCTAAATCCTCTGCATCTGTTAAGTCAATCGAAGTCCAAAAGGCTAAAGTGGCTGAGGCTCAAGCTAGCTTGGCAGGCCAGATGGCTTCTGTGCGATCGGCTTATGCTAGAGTTGCAGAGATTAAGGCTTTAATAGATAAGAAAGTAATCACAGCTCCATACGATGGTTTAGTCACAAATATAGATATAGATCTAGGTGAGATAGCCTATGCAAATACTACAGTTGCTAAAATTATTGCTGGTGATTTCTATGAAATCCAGGCAGATATTCCAGAAACAGATATTGCACAAATCAAAGCAGGCAACAAAGCGGAATTAACTTTGGATGCCTACCCAGCAGATATACTAGAGGCTGAGGTGTCCTCTATTAATGAAGCTGCAGAAACGGTTGATGGAGTGCCAGTATATAGAATTAAGTTGAGATTTTTAGAAAAATATAAGATTGTTAAATCTGGGATGACAGCCAATCTAGATATTTTGGTAGATGCCTCGGATCAAGTTATATCGGTGCCAATTAGAGCAGTAGATGATGGTAAAATTAAGATTCTGCTATCCAATGGGGTTGTAGAGTTGCGACCTGTAGAAACAGGCCTCAAGTCTTCTGATGGTTTAATTGAAATTCTCGATGGCGTACGCCCTGGTGAACAAGTAGTAATCTACATGGAAGATGTTCAAGAATAGTTTAAAATTAGGTTTCTTTTTGGGCTCTAGACAAATATATAGAGCAAATATTTGGACGAATATTTTGATTATTGCTGTGATGGTTTTGACTTTTCTAAACCTAGTATTTGTCTCTGGAATCCTGCTGGGTTTACCAGAGGGAGCCTCGCGCGCTTTAAAATCTCAATACTCCGGGGATGTAATTGTAAAAAGTCTGGAAACCAAAAACTATATTCAAAAAACTCCTGCGATTCTTAAATACTTGGAGTCCTTGGAGGAAGTTAAAGATATTTCCCCTCGATACTTGGTTGGCTCTAAGGTAGAAGCAAACTATAGAACCAAAACCAACCCCTACGATAAAAGCGACCAAGTAAATGCTACTATTGCTGGCATAGACCCTATAAAGGAAGATGCGGTAACAAAGATGAAAGACTTCGTAGTCGATGGTGAATACCTACACTCCACAGATACAAACTCAATTATGGTTGGATCTAGGTTATTAGCAAAGTACTCCCGCGTACAAGAGCCAGGTTTAACTCTTTTGGACAACGTTGAACTTGGCGACAAAGTTCGAATAAAAATTGGCGATTTCTCTAAAGAATATACAGTCAAGGCTGTAGTTAAAAACAAAGTTGAACTTGTGAGTAGTCGTATCTTTATGCTAGATACCGAACTACGAAAAATTCTTGAACGTAGTGACTATGGTGCCAATGAAATCTCTATGACATTAAACAAAGGCAGCTCCCCAGAAAAAATCGTCGAGATTATGGAAAAAAGTCCATATGCGAACCTCGCTAAATATCAAACCTGGCAAGAAGCTCAGGGATCATTTTTTAAAGATATTCAACTAACCTTTGGAATCCTTGGTAATGTGATCGGTAGTATTGGCTTGGCAGTAGCAACAATTACTATATTTATAGTCATTTATATTAATGCCATCACCAGGAAAAAACATATTGGAATCCTTAAGGGAATTGGAGTTCACAGAGAAGCTATAGAAATTAGCTATGTACTACAATCCTTGTTTTACTGTCTGACAGGGACTTTAATTGGATCTATTATCCTGTTTAAGTTCTTAGTGCCATTTTTTGATGCTAACCCAATTGACTTTCCTTTTTCCGATGGGATTTTGGCTATTAGTGCTTCTTCGACTAGCATAAGAGTTGCAGTTTTGATTTTTACTACATTTCTGGCCGGCTACTTCCCTGCCTCAATTATTACTGGGAAAAATACTTTAGATACTATTTTAGACCGCAATTAATATGATTAAAGCCAAATCTATCACCAAAACCTACCACAATGGTATAATGGAAACTCATGTCTTAAATGGAGTCGACTTTCGTGTGAAGACTGGTGATTTTGTGTGTTTAACTGGTAAGAGCGGGGCTGGAAAATCTACTTTGCTATATCAACTTGGTCTTTTAGATCACCCGGATAGTGGTACAATCTTGATTGATGGTGTCGATGTATCTAAGTTAAGCTCTAAGCAGAGAACAAATTTTCGGCTACAGCAAATGGGTTATATTTTTCAGGATTATGCTTTAATCCCAGACCTTACTGCAAGTGAGAACATTATGGTGCCTCTGCTTATGCAAGGCTATAGTAAAAAAGAGGCTAGAGCAAAAGCTAATGCCGCGCTAGATAAAGTAGGCTTGCAGAATAAACACAGGAATCTGCCGAGTATGTTATCTGGTGGAGAACAGCAACGTGTGGCAATAGCTAGAGCGATTTGTAATGATCCAAAAATTCTTTTTGCAGATGAGCCAACGTCTAACCTGGATACTGCAAACGCAAAAATAATTCTCGATTTGTTTAAAAAGCTGAATAAACATGGGCAAACTATCATGTTAGTTACACACGAAATAGAGTATAGTAAATATGGTAACCGAATCTTTTCAATGTCAGATGGAATAATTACAGAATTATGAAACTATTAGATATCAAAAACATCAACAGAACCTTTGCAATGGAGGAAACTAAGACTATTGCTATCAAAGATATTAGCCTGCAAATAAATAAAGGGGAATTTGTAGCAATTATGGGCCCTAGTGGTAGTGGTAAATCTACCCTGCTGCATATTTTAGGCTTTTTAGATACACAAAGCTCTGGTGAATATATTTTTGATGGTAAATCTAATCTGAAGTTTAACGATAAACAACTGGCTAAACTGCGTAATTGCGAAGTTGGATTTGTCTTTCAGGCTTTTAACTTACTTGGTAAAGAAAATGTTTTAGAAAATGTAAAACTACCTTTAGTTTACTCAGATGTCGCCCCTGAAAAATGGGATAAGTTAGCTAAGAAAGCTATTGATGCAGTGGGTCTTAGCCACCGTACTGACTACCCTATCACACGGCTGTCTGGCGGTGAAAAGCAAAGAGTTGCAATAGCCAGGGCACTAGTGCGTAACCCTAAAATTATTTTTGCAGACGAACCAACGGGTAATTTGGATTCTGCCTCTGGAGCAAAAATTATGCAAGTACTAGATAAACTCAACCGTGAGCTTGGGCATACAATCATTTTGATTACGCATGAAACCTCTACCGCCAAACATGCTTCGCGAACTATCTTGCTTAAAGATGGCTGCGTGGTGTCTGATACTAAAAATGAGAAGCGCAATAATCCCCTAAAATTTAAAAAGTAATGAATTTAAAAACAACTATTAAAAGTGCACGCAATGCACTAGTGGCTCACAAATCAAGGTCTTTTCTGACTATCATTGGGATTGTGATTGGGATTGCCTCGATCATTGTGATTATGTCTACAACCCAGGCAGCCACAGAGCTAATACTTGGACAAGTTAAGGGCATGGGCTCTAGCAACTTTGAAGTTATTCCAGGTAAGCAACCCAAAGGGCCCTCGGACTTTGCACAGTTGTTTACAGAGTCACTTAAGGACCGTGAACTAAATGCAATCTTAAATAAGCGTAATGTTCCGCAGTTAAAAGCAGTCTCTCCAAATATTTTGGTGACTGGTAAACTAACCTACCAAGGTCAAAGCTTTACTCCAACTATCCTTGGTAGTAGTCCATTTATGGCAGAACTGCTAGATATCGAACCTATTGTTGGCCGTATGTTTAATGAAAGTGATATAAAAAATCAAGCTAAAGTCATAGTCATAGGCTCTGAAATAGCAGAGGATCTATTTGAAGACAATGCTGCTGTTGGCAAAAAACTGAGACTTAAGGGTAGCAACTTTCGTGTGATAGGAGTATTCCCTCCTAAGGGACAGGTGGCCTTTGCTAATGTGGATAAAATGGCCTTACTACCCTACTCGACTGCTAAAAATTACCTACAAAAACAAAGCCACTACAACTCCATTCTTGGGCAAGCTAGTAGCGAGAAAGAGCTCCCTCGGACTATAGAAGATGTAAAATCAACACTTAGAGAACTACACGATATTACAGACCCAAAAGATGATGACTTTCATATTGCCACGCAAGCGGACCTAATAGATAGAGTCTCTCTAATTACTGGGGTTTTAAGTTCCCTGCTGATTGCAGTAGCAGCAATTAGTTTGATTGTTGGTGGGATTGGAATTATGAATGTTATGCTAGTCTCGGTAACAGAGCGTACTAAAGAGATTGGGATTCGTAAGGCTGTGGGTGCTACAAATATAGATATTAGAAATCAGTTTTTAGTAGAAGCAATTATTCTAACTTTCGCGGGAGGCTTTCTAGGAGTGGTACTTGGGGCGATTATTTCTAAAATAGTCTCCATAATCCTTAGTAGTCAATTGCAAATTGACTGGATGTTTGTGGTCCCCTTAAATGCTGTAATCATTGCAGTTACGGCTTCCAGCCTGGTTGGGTTGGTGTTTGGACTGTACCCAGCTGTGAGTGCTTCGAAAAAAAATCCAATAAATACATTGCGTTACGAATAAGCTCACTTTAAAATGGGTGTGTGTAATTAGTAAACTATGTTGATAGATACATTTACTTTAGAAAAAGAGCTGAACAAACGCGGCCTAGATGAGTTTGAAATCTTTGAAGAAGAAGGTTTAAGCAAACTGACTCTAGAACGAGAGTTTGAGGATTTTCACACAGCTATGGAATTTGTGAATGATCTGGCGGATTTAGCAGAAACTACCGACCACCACCCGGATGTATGTATTCACTTTAATAAAGTTTCTGTGGAGCTGTGGACCCATTCAGAAAATGGTGTTACAGAGCTGGATTTAGACTTTGCAGAAAAAATTAACCAATTATCATGAAAAAATCATACTTATTAGCAATTATTGTAGTTATATTCTTAGTACTCGTTTTTGGTGTAAATAAAAGTGCCAGCCATAACTTGCCAGGAGCAGATGACACAGAGTCTGCTGTGAGCTCCTTTGTCAGCTGTCTAGAGGAAAAAGAAGCTGTCTTTTATGGAGCCTTTTGGTGCCCGCACTGCCAAGACCAAAAGGATTTATTAGAACTTAAAGATGACTCCGATGTTTATGTAGAGTGTTCGACTCCAGATGGCAATTCTCAAACTTCGGAGTGTGCCGAAATAGGTATTAAAAGTTACCCAACTTGGGTTTTTGAAGGAGCAAGATTTAAATCTGGCACTTTAAGCCTCTCAGAATTGGCAGCAGAAACTGGTTGTGAACTAACTCAAGAATAATGACCCCAGAAATTTACAACTACATTTTAGCTAGTCTAGTTCTGGCTAGCCAAATTTACTTTATCTTTGTACTGGTGAGCTTTTGGCAGTCTAAATGGGGTAAGAAATCTGATAGTGTTGTTAGCTTTGTCTCTGGTAAATATCTATGGATTTGCTTGGCTTTTAGTTTGGCAGGACTCCTTGGGAGCCTGGGATACTCAGAAGTCATTGGTTATGATCCATGCAAACTGTGTTGGCTGCAGCGCATAACACTCTACCCAATTGTACTGCTGTCTGCGGTAGCTCTTTACAAAAAATCTTCTGAGCGCCTTTATGACTATATTATAGCTCTAATGCTGATTGGTAGCTTAATTGCCATCTACCACATATTTTTGCAATTTGTACCAAACTCCATAGACTGTGCCACTAGCGGGCAGGGAGTTATGTGTTCTAAAAACTGGGTCTTAATATATGACTATATTACAATTCCAGTTATGAGCCTTACAGCTCACTTAAATGTAGCCTTAGCGGCAATAATTGCTAAGTCTAAAAATTAGAGTCTGGAGAGGGTTGGCTTTACATTTGTTCGACAGTCTTAAGAAATTCTATATCTCGTTTTTGAATAAATGCCCCCTCATAATTCTCAGGTTTATCATTCTCGACTGCGGAAATTGCATCTTTTAGAGACAGCCATACAATCTTAAATCCCTGGCTTAATTCCTTTTCGGTAAAAGTAGGCTCGCCCTTAGAGATTATCTTACCATAATAGCAATAGGAGATTTGTTTTAAATCCCATTTTGATCTAAATTCAATGATTTTACCAACTTCACCATTAACTTCAATTTCACTTCCAAGTTCTTCAAGGCATTCTCTCACTAATGCTTGATCCTTACTCTCACCTTCATCAATGCCCCCACCTGGAAGTTTGTGGTAATTATATTTGGCAACAAATAATAAAGGGATTAGGTTGTTTCCATCGAAAAGAATCGCTCTTGATGCTTCTCTAATTTTCAAATTTGACTCGTCTTCTGGAAATTCTTTATCTTTGATTTGTTTTAATAATTTCATAGATTATGAGGGGTCTTTATTTTATATAAATGTTTCTTATTAGGGTAAATTAGCAATTGCTTCTAACGTTTGCCTTTATACAAAGTTGCGCGTGTATTATACACCGAGAGTGTACACCCGTGCAATTTAGTGACTGAGCTAAGCATGAAAGAAGGAGTGGCGTATAAACACTGTTATATGCTTGTTGCTGGCTCTAGGGAACATACTTCTCTCGTATTTCCTCTACTTTCCCCTCCTCTATTATGATTTCATACGGGATAGACATGCGATACTCCTCAGATTCATAATAATTGGCAAACTCTTGCAGACTCATGCTTTTGCTTTCCAATGGAGAGGCACTGAGGTCAACTGTTTCTATTCTTACTCTTGATGATACCTCATAAGTTTCTAAATCTGGACTGATATTTTGTATTAAAAATCCACTACCGCCACATTCTGGGAGGCCTGGCTCAATACCTTCTGTATCACATGTGTTGTCGTGTTCAGTTAGCCACTCTACTCTATCAATCTGAACGACAGTTTTACCCCCCACTACGCTGATACTATCAATGTAAAACAGATTGTCCTCGATTTTCTGCGTAACTTCTGAAGCGCTACTGTCGATATCTTGCTGGGTTGTTTGCACAATACCATTGTTAGCGCATCCTGCTAATAATAGCGAAGCACCTAGTAGTACTATGATTTTTTTCATGATTTATAAATTAGAATTTAAAACCAGCAATATTACTTCTAACGTCTGATTATATCTGAAGTTTACATGTAACGAAGTGGAAAGTAAATTTGGGGCGAGCTACGCGAGCCGCATATGCTCCTTTTATGCAGAGTTAAGTGCGGTGTTAGTTTGCCTCATATCTCATTATCCAATCAGTTCCCTTCTCTCCCACTGTCACAAAGCCAAAGCTTTCATAAAACTTTTGCCCTCTTTTGTTAACTTTTGCTACCTCTAATTTGATTGGTAGCTTTAATTCCTCTGATTGCTTGACTAGATCTTCAAGTATTGCTGATCCTATGCCTTTATTTTGATACTTAGGCAAGATTTGTATTCCTCCTATGTATATCTCATCTGATGTTCTTACCACTCTTAGCCTCCCTACATCTGTTTTTTCAAATTGGATTACTTGAATTTTCTCTGGTATAAATTTTTTGGCATACTCCTTGAATTCTTCTTCTAAGTTTGGTTGAAAATTTGGTTTATTAACCCTCCTCACCGGTAACATAGCTTTTGTTGATACTTCAAACAAAAACTCTAGATCTTTCTTCTGAGCTGCTCTTAATTCATACCTACTCATTTTTGTCGCAGTTAATTTTGTATAATTGGTTTTTATGAGGGTGTTGGTTGAGGGAGGGTTGGCTTTACATTTGTTCGACGAGTTCCATGCCTAAGAGTTCTAAGCCTTGGGCCATTGTGGTTTTGAGGAGTGTTAATATTTGGACCCTTTGGGCAATCAGATCAGCTGTTGGAGCGCTGAGAACTGGGCAGTTTGTATAGAAGCCTGTGAAATCCTGAGCTAGTTCATATAAATAGGTGCATAGGATGCCTGGTCGAGAGTTTTGTTTAGCACTGCGTAGTGTTTGCTTAAAATGTGCAATCTTTTTGATAATGGCCTGCTCATATGAGTTGAGTTCAATTTTTTGAGGGTGAGTGGCTAAGTGTTCGGCCGGTATTTTTGCTAAAATGGAACAGGTTCGAGCGTAGCTATACTGCAAATATGGGCCAGAGTTGCCTTCGAAATTGAGGACCTGATCCCAATCAAAGGTAATATCTTTACCAGGGGTAATGGATAAAATTGAGTATTTGACTGCGCCAACACCAATTTTTCGAGCTACTTCTTTTTTATTTGCTAGCTCTGGGTTTTTGACTTCGATAATTTCTAAGATTTTTTCTGTAGCTTTTTCAATCACATGCCGTAAGGTAATCATTTGCCCTTTTCTGGTGCTCATGGCTCCATGTTTAAAGGACATTCTACCAAAAGGTAAATGCGTGAGTTTGGTTTCCTGTGTGTACCAATCAAATCTTTTGGCGGCTGCAAAAAATTGCTGAAAGTGTAATTTTTGAGAGTAATCAACGACATAAATAATTTCAGCAGGCTGGTAGGTTTTGATTCTACTTTGAATAGTAGCAATATCTCGAGTGGCATACACAGAGGCACCATCTGATCTTTGTACAAGCAAAGTTGGGATCTTCTCGGACTCTGGATAATTGACGACAAAAGCCCCCCTGTCGCCTACTTCGAAAATTCCAGATTTTTTTCCTTCTTCTAGAAGTGCTTGGATTATGTTTTGGCGAGCAGACTCACTATCCCAAACATCAAACTCGACCCCGCCGAGCATTGCATAGACTTCGTCGATATCTTTTTGAGATGTCTCTAAAATTGCCTGCCAAGAGGCTTGGACCTGAGGGTCATTTTGTTCCAGCAAGAGTGATTTTTCACGAGCTAAGTCCTCTAGTTCTGGTTGTGTCTCGGCCATTTTGTGAAACTTTACGTATAGTTCTAAGAGATCGTCTATACACAAATCAGCTAGGTCTTTAGAATTATATTTTTCGAGGGCGACAATCAACTTGCCAAACTGGGTACCATGGTCGCCTAAATAGTTGAATGCCAAAACATTTTCTCCGCAGAACTTATAGAGATTTACCAACGACTGACCCAAAACAGTAGTGATGATATGATGGACTCCCATGGGCTTGGCAATATTGGGTGCGGAATACTCTATAATAGTTGGGTGGATAGCATTTTGTTTTGCTTTAAACGCATGGCTGCTAAAGTTCTGGAGGTACTCTGCCAAGTAGTCATGGGCAATAAAGAAGTTTAAGAAACCAGGCCCTTTAATTTCTACTTTTGATAGCTCCTCTGGCAACTGAAGATGCGCCAATAATTGCTTGGCTATCTCTGTTGGGTTTTTACCCAACTGCTTTGATAGTTTTAGGCAAATATTGGTAGTAATGTCCCCATTATCAGACTGAGAAGGGCGGGTGAGCTCTAAATCAAAGTCTTTATTTCCAAAGCACTCATGTAGAGACTCTTCTAAAGATTTTGTGAGTTTGGAATACACTTTAATAATGCTTGGCATAGCTGTTCTTAATGAGTTTAAAGATTAACAAAGTGGTTGCATTTTTTCAATATATTTTTTATAATCTAAAGCGTCTAATCTAATTTATGGATCCATCGTCGATACTTACCGCCCTAGTAGTGCTCGTTGGGCTCTCTGCAGTTTTTTCTTCCTCCGAAACAGCACTGTATTCTCTTAGTCCTGCCAAAGTGCAAGCTATGCTTGCAGAAAAACAAAAAGGAGCAGGCCTTATAGCAGGCCTTAAAAACAACCCAAATAAAATGTTGGTGGTTATTTTGATTGGTAATAACTTGGTAAATGTTGGGGCTTCGTCGTTGGCAACTATTTACTTTACTCTAAAGTTTCAAAACTATGGAATAGGTTTGGCAACTGGTGTGATGACTTTAACGCTCTTAATTTTTGGGGAAATTCTACCTAAATCATTTGCTGCCAAGCATGCCGAAAGAGTTTCGCAACTAGTAATATATCCATTGTTGTTGATTGAATATGTGTTTTATCCAATAGTTTGGGTTTTAGAAAAGGGCCTTATGAAGGTCACAGGAGATCATATTTACACAGTCAGTGAAGAAGAGGTCAAAGCTATGGTTTCTATGGGAGCTAAAGATGGGACTTTGGACAAGCATGAAAAAGAGCTTATAGAAAATGTAATGGAATTTAATGATATGTCTGTAAGTGATGTTATGACTCCAAGAAACTCTATGTTTACCTTAAGTGCAGAATCCCAACTGCAAGAAGTGTTGCCAGAAATTATTAAAAAAGGTTTTTCGCGAGTGCCTATTTATAAAGACAATCAGGATGATATTTTGGGCTTTGTAACTGTGAAAAATATTCTGGAAGAAGTTTCTCAGAATCAAAACCTCAAAAAATTGCTACAAGATGTCAAAAGTTATGATCTAATTCGAGTACCTAGAAGCAAAAGCATTTACTCATTGTTTTTAGAGTTTAAAAAGAAGCGTACACATATGGCCTTGGTTTATAATGAATTTGGTGCGCTGGAAGGTATTGTGACTATGGAAGATATTTTAGAAGAAATTGTTGGTGATATTACAGATGAGTCAGACCAAGGGGCGCAAGCAGACCTAAGGAAAATAAGCAGAACTACAGCCATGCTAACACCAAGGGCAACTATTGGAGATATAGAAAAGGCCTTTAATATGGAAATTCCAGAATATGATAACTTTCAAAATATTTCCTTTGTGATTTTAGATGTTTTAAAAAGGTTTCCAACCCCCAAAGAAATCATTGAAATCTTTGGTCTAGAAATTGAAATTGTAGAAATGGATGCCAATAAATCTGCTATTACTAAACTTAAAGTAAAAAAAATACCCAAAAAGTTAAAATAATGCTAAAATAACATCATTAATTCCCTCCCCTGATTATATGAAGTTATTGGCAAAACTTTTTCTTATTAGCATGATTGCAGTTTTAGGATTTGCGAGTGCTGCTTTTGCATTGAGTAGCGTTAATAAGCTTGAGCTTATGTCCTCTGGTACTAATTTTGCGGTAGTTCGATTTGAACCAGTGGCAGGGGCCAGTGAATATACGATCTTAATGGGGACGGAGCCTGTGCGTAAAGTTGGTGATGCCTACAACCTGCCTCCTATAAAGATCTCTAACAATACAGAGTATAGGATTGCAAATCTATTAGAAAACAAGACTTACTATATGCGTGTTTTTGCAAGTAATGCTCAGGAAAGATCGCAACATCTATCAAATGAACTGACTATATCAACAACCGTCGATAAAGACTTGTTTGTGGCGCCGCAGATTCAGGATATTCAAGTTTTAAACACTAGACAGTTGCAGCTGGACTTTGTAAATAAGATGGACTTTAACCTCGAGTTGCAGCCCTTGTTTAGTCTGCACCGCATGTTGGATGATTCTGCGCATGCAATAAAGTCAATAGTTATACAAGATGAGCAGACTTTGACTGTCAACCTAATGGCCGACCTGCAGCGCAATAATGCCTACGAACTCAGAATTGTGCCCGAGCTGTTTGATGAAGATGGTAATCAAATATCAAAAAATCAAATTATTGCACAATTTAATGTGGAGACCACAGTTAGTGATTTTGCAGATCTTGATAGCTTGCAGCCTTTAAAAATTCTCTCAGCAATTGCCTTTGATAGCTCTGCCTTTGAGGTGGCTTTTTCGTCAGAGATTCTCCAAAGCCAAGATTTAGTCGATAAAATTGTTATTAGTGAAACTCACGACAGTACTGCCCGCCTAGAAATTGAAGAAGTCTTATATAATGAATTTGATAAAAAGAAAATTTTGATTTTAACTCAAAAAATTCTGGACAAGGACTATCAAATTGAATTTTTAGAACTGCAATCTGCACTCGGTCTGAGCATACTGCCAGAAAACTCTACAATTCAAGTCGGTGCTCTACCACTAAAGGTAGAGCAGACGTCTGCTGTAGGTCTTGCGCCTGTGGATGTATCGGGTTTGTCGACTCGTCTGGTTGGTAAAGACACCCTAACTCACTTACAGCTAGAATTCGATAAAGACTCACAAAATACTGCAGAAAAATTTGAGATTTTAGTAAAGACTTCAGAAGGTAAAGACTTTGACTTGGTCGATACACTAGGCAAGGAAATCAACTCGATTCTTTTGGATATAGCTAAACTACCAAAGCTTGAAGCCAACCAGGAGTTGGAGCTAAAGGTGGTTTCTGTAGATAAAGATGGTAACAAATCTGCGGGGAGCATTACCAGGCTTTTAATTCCAGAAACTGGTCCTGCTTCGCTTTTTGCCACGGTGTTAGGATCGCTTGCCATTGGAGCGATTGTGATTCGACGTAGAAGAAAATAGCCCCCAGCCTTGCAAGCTCTAAATGTTGGATTTGTAAAAACTCCAGCCTCTTGCGCACGTCTGGATGAGGGTGCTTGTAGCTGTTGTGTTTGCCGGCTTGAGTAATGGCAAATTTTGGCTGAATAGCTTTCAAAAAACTTAAGCAGTTTGAGTGCCTGCTACCATGATGGCCTGTTACAAATATATCGATATCTAGCTTTGGGTAACTTGCAAGCAAGTGCTTTTCTAAGGCACAGCCTAGGTCTGCTGTAAATAAGACTGTGTATGGCCCAAGTCGAAATAATAAGACAAGTGACTCCTCGTTTTTGTTGTCACTAATTTTTTTAGCTGGTGGCCACAAGACCTGGAATTGATTTTGGCACAACTCTAGCTTATCGCTTTGCTTGAGCTGCTTGGTCTTGAGAGAGTTTAGAGTTTGTACAAGGTAAACATTTGGCTCGGCTAAATAGCTGTGGTAGAGGTTTTTAACTGCATAACGCTTACGCAAATCATACAACCCAGCATAGTGATCTTGATCTAAATGAGAAATAAAGACATGCTCTAAATCTTTATCTAAGCTTGGCATAAAAAGATGCAAATCTTTTGTGGCTTTGCTAAAGTTACCGGTATCAATTAGGACCTGGCAACTTTTATGTTGATACAAGATAGCACTGCCCTGGCCTACATCTAAGAAAGCCAAAATGGGATTGTGCTTGATAGTTTTCAAAGCGCCAAAACCAAGCAGGCTGATTATTAAAAAAATAGAGTAGGCTGCTCTTGCTTTGCTAATTTTCACTATAAGTATTAATTAGCTTTAATACTTACACACTGGCGTAAAGATTATGTAAAATTTCTGCTTTGGGTAGGCTAGTTTTACCAAAAATTGTCAGTAAGTTTTTGCGAGCTGTTTGTTTGATAGTTGGCCACATGCACAGCGAAAGCGAAGCTGGATCTTTACTTGTAAAAGACTTGTAGACCTTGTTTGAATACTCAAATGATTCAATGGTTTTAAAGCCAGCTGCACTATGCACCTGAGCTTTGTACTTTTGGAGTTGGAGGCACAAATATAAGCCAACTAAATCAGAATGTTCTAAAATTTCAAAAGCCTGAGATATTTTATCACTAAGAGCGGAAAGTTTTTTGACAGGAAACATGGCTCCGTAAAAATTGGCAGCAAGGCAGTTGTTTTCTTGTATCGGCCCAAATCTTGAAACTATAAATTGCTGTCTTTGGACAAAATGCATTTGCTGACTGTTTTTGGGGATAATAATCTTGTTGTCTTGATTGTGTTTTTCTGGTCTAAACTCAGTAATTTGAAGCTGCTGGTTTAGGAAACAAATTGATTGGAAGGCTCTAAAATATGCCTTATCGACAGAGTTACTGTATAAATAAGTGGATTTACTATCAAAATAAGTCGCTGTGATCTCTAGATTGCCCTTGAGCTCATAGGCCTTTAAGATCGGTGTGAGCAGCTCTGGGTAAGGCGTTAGGATTTCGAAGTGTGTAGCTGGAGAATCTAAATGTAAGTGTCCAAAAAAATATAGCTCACTTTGTTTAACCGTTAATTTTGACAGATCTAAAACAAAATAGTTTTTATACATAATTGAACTTTACAAGTTGTAAACACAGTGTGATTCTATAGAATTTCAGCTCTATCGCAATCGGTGCGGCTTTGTAATAAGTCAACTTGATTGTAAAATATTATTATTTTACCATATTTATAGATTTGAAAAGCTTGTGATTTGGATAATTAATGCTTTAGAGCTTGAGATTTGACAGAGTTTATAATTAGAGCTTGCTAAACTGCCTAAAAATATGATAAATTGAAGGTTGTAAATTTAATTTATGGTTTAGTATATGGCAAATGATTTTATTAGGGTAAAGGGTGCCAAGTTGCACAATTTGAAAAACATCGATGTAGAAATCCCCAAAGGTAAGCTAACTGTGATTACGGGACTCTCTGGTTCTGGTAAATCTAGTTTGGCTTTTGATACAATATATGCAGAGGGCCAACGGCGTTATGTAGAGAGTTTATCGACGTATGCACGTCAGTTTTTGCAATTAACAGACAAGCCAGATGTAGAATCTATAGATGGTCTCTCGCCAGCAATTGCCATAGACCAAAAAACTGCACCAAAAAATCCACGTTCGACAGTCGGGACAATTACAGAGGTATATGATTATTTAAGGTTACTATTTGCTAGAGTTGGGACACCTCATGATCCTGAAACTGGCCAGGAACTTAGCAGGCAAACTGTTTCGCAGATGGTTTCTAAGGTGGCTGCACTTAAGCCAGATCAAAAAATCATACTGCTAGCACCTGTGGTCGATGGTAAGAAAGGTACTCACAAGCAAGCACTCGAAGAAATCAAAAATGAAGGCTTTGTACGTGTGAGAATAGATGGTGAAATCTATACAGTTGTCGATCTACCTGAAATCGAAGAAAAGAAATCTCATAATATTGAAATTGTTGTTGATAGACTTGTGACTAAAGATTATAGCAAGTCAGACAACGAGGCAGATAGATCGCGCTTGAGTGACTCTATTCAAACAACAGTAAAGTTTGGTAATGGCAGAATGTTGGTGTTGTTTGTGGAATCTGGTGAAACAATTGAGTTTTCTGAAAAATATGCTTCGGATACAGGGCTTACAAGCCTGGGTGAACTAGAACCTCGGATGTTTTCTTTCAACTCACCGCATGGAGCTTGTCAAATCTGCCATGGGCTAGGTTATAAACAATCGGTGCAAGCTAGACTTGTGATTCCCAACAAAAGGCTCTCTTTGAGCGAAGGTGCAATTGTACCCTGGTCGTCTTCTGCGGCTAGTAGTGGTTGGTACGCCAAACTCTTAGAGTCTGTTGCTAGTCTGCAGGGTTTTGATATTCACGCTCCAGTCTCCAAGCTAACCCCAGAGGTAATAGAACTGCTTTTATATGGAACCAAGGACCAATTGTACAGTGTCCAAGCTCCTAATGCTTCGAGCTTAAACGGACAGTTAATAGAGACCAAATTCGAAGGTGTGATCCCAAATATGGAGCGCCGGCACAGAGAAAGTGATTCGGATTTTACAAAGCGCAAAATCGAGGCCTATATGCAAAATGAGACCTGTTATAGCTGTGAAGGTAGTCGTTTGCGTAAGGAGATCCTATATGTGTTAATTAATGGCAAATCGATTATAGATCTAACGGCTTTAACTATCCAGGAATCGATTGATTTCTTTGCTAGCCTTCAGCTCGATGACACTCAGGCCCAAATTGCCAAAATGATTATTCATGAAATTAATGCTAGACTAAAATTTCTTTTAGATGTTGGACTTAGTTACCTATCACTAGATAGAAGAGCTAACACCCTGAGTGGTGGTGAGGCTCAGAGAATCCGCTTAGCTACACAAATAGGCTCCAAGCTCTCGGGTGTTTTGTATGTCTTAGATGAACCCTCAATTGGTTTACACCAAGAAGACAACAGCAAACTTATCCAAACCATGAAAGACCTACGAGACCTAGGTAATACTGTGATAGTTGTCGAACACGACACAGATACCATGCGAGCCTGTGATCATATAATAGATATTGGTCCAGGTGCTGGAAAACATGGAGGTGAGGTGATTTTTAGTGGAACCCCAGAGCAGATCTTAGAAGCTTCAGGCTCAGAAACTGGTGCCTTTCTGGCTGGTAAAAAGAAAATTCCAACCCCAAAACAAAGACGTAAAGGGAATGGTAAGTCGATTAAAATTATAAATGCGCATGAACACAATTTGCAAAATATAGATGTAGAGTTCCCTCTTGGTAAGTTTATTGCAGTAACTGGAGTCTCTGGTTCTGGTAAATCTACTCTGGTAAATGGCATTTTGCGCAAAGCAGTTAGTGCCGAAGTTTTTGCTAGATCCAAAGCGGTACCTGGCAAACATGGAAGTATTCAGGGATTAGAACATGTAGACAAAGTGATTAACATTGACCAGTCGCCCATTGGTAAAACTCCAAGGTCGAACCCTGCTACGTACACTGGGGTTTTCACAGACATTAGGAGTATGATGTCGCAAACACCAGAAGCCAAACTAAGAGGCTACAAACCTGGCCGCTTTAGCTTTAATGTTAGAGGTGGTCGTTGTGAAGCCTGCCAGGGTGATGGTGTTAAAAAAATCGAAATGCACTTTTTACCAGATGTATTTGTGGCCTGCGATGAATGTAAATCTAAACGCTATAACAAAGAAACTCTAGAGGTTAAATATCGTGGTAAAGATATTTCGGATATTTTGAGCATGACTGTCGAAGAAGCTCTGAGCTTTTTCAATGCAATACCTCAAATCAAAACCAAACTTGCGACCCTGTGCTCCGTGGGTCTCGACTATATTAGCTTGGGCCAACAAGCCAACACTCTAAGTGGAGGAGAAGCCCAAAGAATTAAACTAGCAACCGAACTCAGCAAGCGTTCGACTGGCAAAACCCTTTATATCCTAGATGAACCGACTACAGGTCTGCATTTTGCAGATATTCAAAAACTCCTAGATGTGCTCTACAGACTAGTAGAAAAGGGTAACACAGTCTTAACAATTGAACATAACCTAGACGTAATTAAATGCGTGGATCATATTATAGATATTGGCCCACTAGGCGGATGCCACGGTGGAACTATTGTGTGCGCTGGCTCCCCAGAGGAAGTTTGCAAACATGAAAGCTCTCTAACAGCTAAATGGTTAAAACAAGTTATTTAAAGATCGTAGTGTAAGAAAAAAAGCAGAGCCCGTGGGCTCTGCTTTTTGTTTATAAATCTTCTGGAACATCTGGGGTTGGCAGCTGGCCTGGCCCTTTGTTATCTGGGTTTGTGTTGTCTAGGTCTGGCTGGTTATCGCCAGTGGCTGTGGTTTCTTCTGGTGTTTGGTCTTCGGCAAAGGGGTTTGCTGGAAACTCTAGATCATCTGTTGCTGGATTGGCCTCTGGGACTTTACTTAAATCCAGATGTTCTCCAAAGCTTGGAATTTCTGAGAATTCTGAAGTGGCGGCTTTGGCTGCGAGCTCATCAGCATCTTCGTCTAGCAAGCTATCCTCTGTAGGATCTGGGGTTTGAGCTTCCTCTGGTTTTTGGAAGAAATCCTGAGATAGCTTTTTAATTCGCTGCTCTGGCTCCTCTTCCTGCAAATCACCCTTTGGTACCAATTCACTGTCTATATCCTCTGT
The DNA here is from genome assembly GCA_964451705.1 of uncultured Candidatus Peribacteria bacterium. Lineage (GTDB taxonomy): Bacteria > Patescibacteriota > Gracilibacteria > UBA1369 > CAYYFV01. The sequence continues at coordinate 56,813 of CAYVIV010000002.1, forward strand.
GCTTGGATTATCTAAAGCCTGAGGCACTAATTCTTGGTCGATGGAGTCTTGTGTTTGATCCTCAACTTCATCTTCTTCAACCTCTCCGACTGCCTGCTCTAGCTCATCTGGTAATGGAGGTAACTCGTCTTCTAGTTGAGTTTCCGACTCCTCTGATTGAGTGGCCGTATCTGTGGCAGTGCTAGATTCAGTCTCGTTTGGTAGTGGAGGTAGTTCATCTGGTAGAGGGGGTAACTCCGACTGCAAGTCTGATAAATCTTTTGTGGCCTGGGCAACAGTAGACTCCTGCTGATCTTCTTCGGCTGGTTCAGCGGCAGCTTCTTGGTCTTCAGGCGTTGCGTCTGCTTCGTTTGATAATGGTGGTAGGTTGGCGTCTGGACTCTCATTAAAATCTGCATCTAACTCGCTTGCTGGGGCCTGCGCAGTGATCTCCTCTGTGTTTTGCTCAGGGGCAAGCTCAGGGACCTCCTCAGTGTCCTCCTGGGTGGTTTGCTCGGGGTTTTGCTCGGTGTCGGCTGGTGCTGCTGCGATAGCAGGTTCTGGGGTGTCGGTAGTAGGTGGCTCGGGCTCTGCTTCGGCTGAAGGTGCTTCGGGCTCTACTTCGGGCTCTGCTTCGGCAGCAGGGGTTTCTGGGGTGGGCTCTGCTTGATCAGCAATAATGCCAGCTGGTGCTGGTGCTGAGACTGGTTCTAGTGGGGTGTAATCATCTTCGGTAGACTCTTGGGTCTCGAGTGCGGGGTCAAGCTCTGAGTCTGGAGTCTCTGCAGCTTCACTGGGTAGTGGGCTTAAGCCCTCGGTAGATTTTTGACTAGTCGAAACTTGGTCGATGTAGGCTCTGAATTCTTTAAGGACTTTGGCTTCATGGCTTTCTACTGTAGCATCTGGAATATTAAATCCAGCGGCTCGTGGGTGACCACCTCCTCCGAATTTTTCGGCGAGCTCTATGGCATTAAAAGCTTCGTCGCTTGTACGAATGCTACCGTGTAAAACTGGGCCTGGTCTTTCTTCTAGTAATAAAACGACACCAGCGTCTTGGGCGTTGGATAATAGTTCGTCCATAATTTCGCCTTTGTCTTGATTAGTGGTCTCGGTTTCTTCTAAGTCGAGACTTGTTAAAGAAGTCCACATAAGAGAATACTCTGAGTCTATTTGAATTTTAGAAAGGATCTTACCCCATAATTTAAGGCTGCTGAGTTGTTTGGTTTTATATATATGTTGAATAATTTCTTGTTGGCGCCCTCCTAAATCAATTAGTTCAGAAGCTACGTCGAAGGCTTCTGGGGATGTGTTTGAATTTTGAAAACTACCCGTGTCTGTAATGATTCCGGCAAGTAGTAAAGTTGCTACATCGGGATTAATATCTACCGACATCTCTAAGAATAAATCATAGAGTATGTGTGTGGTTGAGCAATACGAAGCATCAACTATGTTGAGCGAGGCATAATTTTTGTTCGAAATATGATGATCTATATTAATAGATGGCACTTCCGAAAAAATCTGAAAATGTTGCTTATAGAACTCTCCAAGCTGCGTAAGGTCGGCTGTATCTACTGTGATAATTAAATCATAGTGCTTTTTAGGCTCTGGAAAACTGACTTGTTCTGGGCTAAACCTACCTTTGTCTGGGGTTACTATAATATTTACGTGGTTATCAACAATTTCATGTCGGATATCATCTAGCATCTGGTCTTTTAGCTCTAATGTAATCATGAACTCAGCATACATTTGTGCAGATGAGTGAATTTCAGAAACATTTGGCAAAAACTTATAAATATCTGGAATATCACTAGTTAAAACCACAGTAGCTCTTTTATCCATAGCCTTTAGAACATCGTATAGCGCTAAAGAGGCTCCCAGACTATCTCCGTCTACTGGGCTTGATGGTAATATAAGAATATTTTTGCTATGTTCAATTGCTGCTATTGCTTTGCTAAAATTTTCAGACTCTAACATAAATCAGGTTTATTTTTATAAATCTATTTATTATATCAAATTTAAGCACAAAAGAAAAGAGCTAAATTGTTTTTTTTAGCTAATTATGGTCGTTTTAGATCTATTAACTGGAGCTGAATTTTGGTAACTCCTTTGTAAGTGTTGGTACCAACGTGAAAGGCAACGTCGAAACGTTCGAATTCCTGCAGGTTTTTGACCTTGTCTGCCATCTTAAAACCAATAAAATTATACTCAGTTTGGTCGACTAGAATATTTCCGAGCAAGTGGCTGCGGTCTGCGCCAACTTTTTTGAGGTCCTTTAGGTAGGCTCCTTTGATTAAGAATAAAGGCCTGGCATTTTTGTGGCCAAATGGACTGAGTTTTTCTATTTGATCAAGTAAATTTTGGTTAATTTGCTGGTGACCAATTTCGGTGTCTATGTCTAGGACTGGCTCGGTGTCTGTTTGTGCGAGTTCGCTTTTGGCATAGACCTGCATGGAGTGTACAAACTGGTTTAGATTGGCTTTTGGCAAAGTGAAACCTGCGGCTTGCACATGACCGCCATAGTTTTCCAGGTACTTATCTGAGTTTTTGAGGGCCTCGACTAAGTTAAAGTACTCGGGTCCTCGGGCCGAGCCAATATACGTGTCGTTGCGCTCCTCCATAATAATGACTGGCATGCTATAATTAGAGGATAGTCTGCCGGCAATAATACCAACTAAACCAGATTTCCAATTTGGGTGGTAGGCTATAAGAATTTTTTCTTTTTTGAGTTGCTTGTTAGCTATAGTTTCGGCCTCTTGTAGGATTTCTTCTGTAAGGCGCTGGCGCTCCTTGTTAATCTTTTCTAATTTGTCAGCGAATTTTTTTGAGGTATCACCATCGGTTAAAAATAATTTCAGAGCATAATATGGGCTATCTAGCCGACCTGCTGCATTTATCCGCGGGGCAATTCTAAAGCCCACGTGTGTGGACTCTATGGGGTTTGCCGGGTCTACATTACAAACTTCTAGCAGGTGCCTAAGGCCATCCCAGTAGGAATTTTGCATTTGTTTAAGCCCTTCTTTTACAATAACTCGGTTTTCTCCCTTTAAGGGGCCTAGGTCTGCAATTGTCCCGAGGGTCGCAAGATCTATATATTTTTTAAGCTTGGCATCTAGCTCACTTACGCTAAAGTGCTCCTTAAACATGGCTTGAATCAGCTTGAAAGCTACTCCCGCCCCAGTTAGATCGGGGAAGGGATAACCAGACTTATCTAATTTGGGATGCAGAATATAGTTCGCATCTGGAATGTCGTCTGGAATGGTATGGTGGTCTGTAATAATAACATCTATACCTTGTTGCCTAGCGTACTTGATTTGCTCGGCGCAGCTTATGCCTGTGTCTACTGTGATTAACAGCTTGGTGTCGACACTCTTAATCTCATCGATAATCTTGTTATTAAGGCCATAACCATCCTCTGTTCGGCTGGGAAGTCTATAGGAAACATTGGCGCCTAATTCTAAAAGACCCAAAACTAAAATAGCTGTACCTGTCACCCCATCGACATCGTAATCACCGAAAATAATAATTCTATGATTATTTTTAATAGCCTGCTGCAAATGCTTTACAGCTGCCTGCATGTCATCCATTAAGAATGGGTCGTGAAGTTTGCTTAGCTCGGGGTTTAAATAAGTAGCTTGCGATTCGACATCGCCAACTCCCCTGTTAGCTAGTAATCTTTCTAATATGCTTAAACTAGGATCATTATTTAAAATCTGCCATTTGCGGCCTAAAACAGACGGTTGCGACATATTTTTGTAAAAAAGGAATAATTCTTCTGTATTTATAGTAGCTTAATTTGCTGCCAAAGAGCAATAGCAATTTATAGGTGATTTACAATAAAGAGCCTGTAATCACGATTAGAGCTACATCGATTTAATATATTCATTACAAACTCTCGTGTTTTACTGCTGCAACCCAATAAAATTTCGTGATATATATGCATACTGTGATACAAACCTTTGCCATAGCTAAGACTTGTAGCAAAGTCCTTAATAAGCTGTTTGGACCTAAAATTAAGTTTTTTATTTAGGATCTGTAGCTCCTGGTGATAAAACGCCTCTAACTGACCACTAGAATGTCGCATTAATGCAGATAAATGCTTATCTATGCTGTGGAACTGTTTGTTTTGACAAGCTTCTAACAAGTTACTTTGTTGATTTGGGGCGACATTATGGTACTCCATAATTTGTCTGGCTTGCCGCTGGGTTAAGCCTAGATTGTGAGACTGTGCTAGATCTAAATAAGCATACATATAAGACTCTCCAAACTGAACTAATTGCCTCTCAATAGCTTGAGAGTGCCACTCTAACTCTGCATAATCAAGGCCCACCTCCAAGAGTTTTATAAAGACATCTTTATGAAAAATAATTAAATCCTGCAGTTTAACGCTAAATGGTATAATACAACCAGGCTCAAGCTCTGCAGCTACTTGAGAGCCAAGTTCTGGCTGCTTAAAGGCTGTGGCATATAGCTGAGCTTTGGCAGCCTTTACATCGATTGATCCTAAACTAATGTCTAGGCTTTGGGCATAGTTAATAGCCTCTAGTAACTGGCAATACATAACTTGCCTATTCCAAAAAAGAAAATGTTTAGATACAGCATCTATTTTCTCGGTTTTGTCTAACTGGGAGTCGAGCAGACCAGATAGGACCACCAGGAAAAGTTCGTTTAAGCTACTATCCAGCTTAAGCCCAGAAAGAATACTCACAGCAGAGTTACAATGCCTGGTCACCGCTGTTAGAAAATAGGCAACACTCAGCAAATCCTCCTCTGCAAGCTCTAACGTGCTCTGTGTTGTACTCTGTGTTGTGCTACTAGCTGTGTGACAAGTCGACTGCATGGTCTTGGGGCTGCGGTTGGTGAGGGCAGTATTGCTTGTCATATTAATATGCTGGAGCGTGGCTGGGACCGCTGCACCATTGCTTATCTGCAAATGCTCTGGTGTCAGTGCAGATGGTAAATACCCACCATCTGCAATATCATAGTAGTGCTGGTGGAGTGCATGAAAATATGTTTGTTTGTAGCCACCACCCCTGGCTTTATTAAAAAAACACCCTTGATTAACCATGGGTGTTAGTTTGAAAAAGGCAGTATTAAACCTATCTTCTTTGAGACGTTTTGTGTATGCATCTGGATAGTTTGTGACTACATGCTGTTTTACTAGTTGGCAAACATAAGCAATCACTCTGGTAACCGACTGGTATTCACAAGACTCTGCGTTACCAGCTAACTGACCTGTAGATGTCTGTAACTCTGCAGATAAAAGTTCCTGCATGAGGCTATGGCCTTTATTAAGAGTAAGTTGTTTTACCATTAGTAAATAATTATAGACATTCCAGACTACTACAGAAGATGAAGGTTTGCAAGACTATTAATGCAGACTTATTAACTCTGGGTACTGGGACTGAAAAACCTCATGGAAATTGTTGGACTCTAAAATCAACTTAAATAGTGCCCGAGTGAGCTTTGAAACATTTTCAGGCTCTTGCTCTAGAAGATCTTCCAAGATTTTTTTCAAGCTTAAAACATGATTCACGCGATGTTCTGGATCTATATCTAAAACAAGAGATAGCATGATTAGGCAGTTGACAATCTTGATCGGGACTATACGACTGAGGTTTTTGATTAGTCTTGTGTAATGACGTTGCAGTTGGGACTTTAGTATAAAACCAAACTCATCATGCCCTAATGATTGATAACACAGCAAAAGAATAGCAATGTTTTGGACCGGGGGCTTGCCGGCAATCTCAGGTGGCTTGGCTTGGTTTGCTACTGGAGCTGTGGAGTTCTGCTTTAGATCAAGGTCTTTTAAAGATAGTTTGGGATCTGCCTTTAAGATTCGTGCAGAGCGTATAGACATAGATCCCTGGGGAGCAAAACCCGCCTGGCTGGCTGGATTAAACCTACCATAACCCCCTTGCGATGCAGCAGGTTGAGGGGTCAGATCCTCTGTAGATGGTTCTGCAGAGTTCTGCTGGCAGTAATTTAGGATTTCATAGACTTTTTTCTCACCAGCAGTTTCCATAACCATTTGCACAAATTGCTGCACCCAAACTGTCTGCACTTTTTGTACTATATCTACTATCACATGCCTGAGCAACAATGGGTTTTTTATGACCAAATCTAAAAATATAACATGCACAGGAGCTATACTTTCGGTGGAGCTAGGGTACACAATAGATTTGTTAATGAGCTTAAAACTTGTGTAAGCGTTAAACAAAAAATATTGCTCTATAGTGAACATTTCTGAACTGACTTTTAAAGCGGAGTAGCAGTTAATCAAGCGATTGCATTCATATAGTTGGGCAAATAACCTTTCTGTGACACTCAAGTCAATGGCTTGGGCTATGCACACTAAAGAGCCTTCTAAATCTAAATCTGGAACTTGCTCAAGCAAGGCGCTTGCAGTTTGGCTTTCTTGAGAATTAGCTGAATATGTTTGTGACTCTGTATAAAGATCGGGATTGGCTACACTGGCACCTAAATAGACAACAGTTTGAAAAATAGTCCCGCTAAACTTGGCTCTCATCTTATCTTCAAGCTCAATGCTTACAGAAAGGTCTGTAAAGGGTTTGGCCACAAAGTGATCTATTTGCTCAAATAAGCTCTTGTTTGGCTGTAGCGCCTCTGGTTTAACTATGGTAACTAGAGTTTGCAAGCTACTTAGAAATTGGGGGTTTAAATCTTGGAGTTGCCCCCCACCATCTAACGGATCGGCCTTAGCAACCTGCTGTATTTTTTGCCTAGCTATCTCAATGATAATAGATACTGCCTTGTACTCTGAATACTCTCCGAGATCACCTTGGATATCCTTAATTCTAGCATGTGCTAGCGCACTTAAGTGGTTCTGAAAACGCTGTGAATTCCCCGCCATAATCAAATTAGTTAAATTTTTAAGTCTTGTGGGTCTTGTATTTTAAAGAGGTTCTCTAATTCTAAATACCTAGTAAACCAGGTGTACTGCCTTTTGGCATAGTTTCTGGTGAGCTTTTTAAACTCATCAATTTGCTGCTGCTTTATTTCTGGGTTATCCAAATAGGCCTTAACCTGCTTGTAGCCAAGCGAACTTAGAGCCGTGTGGGCATTTGGGTACTTAGCATATAACTTAGCAGTCTCCTGCTCGAGCCCCTGGCTTAACTGACTATCTATACGGGCATTGATTCTACTATATAATTCTTGGCGCTCAGGCCAGATGAGAATAATGTCGTATGCAAACTCTGGCGAGCTAGTTTTGGCAACTGCTGTTTTGGACTCCTTGTTTAGGAGCATGAACTCTAGCTCACGCAAAATAGCGTGGATGTTGTGCGGGTGAATTTCCGCAGCGCGCTTAGGGCTAATGGCCTGTAGCTTTTGCCACATTAAATCCTTAGCCTCGCTTGGCTTAGACTTGAGCAAGTCTTGATACTCTTGGTTGAGCTGATTTTTGAGCTCTAGACTCTCCGATGTTTGGGCATTAACCTGATAGTTCTTAATCAAACTATCCACATACAAGCCGGTGCCCCCACAGACAATTGGTTTTATGCCTTCTGCAAAAGCCGAGGCAATAATTTGCTTGGCATCCTTCTGGAAGTCAAACAAGCTGTAACGGGCGCTTGGGGCGACAATGTCTATTAAATAGTGGGCAATCCCCTCAATCATATATGGCTGCTGAGCCAGTGGCAGACTCTCACTGAGAGCTGCCTGTGCAGGCCTTGCAGCATGTTTGGCAGTACAAATATCCATATCTAAATAAACCTGCCTAGAGTCGGCAGAAATAATAAGAGAGTCAATTTGTTTAGCAATCTGGAGTGAGATCCCAGTTTTACCAGAGGCCGTCGGGCCAATTATAAAGAGTACTCGCGATGGGTCTTTGATATTTGCTTTAAGCTGACTTAATCCAAGCACATGTATATGTTTAATTAGATCACACTATACCCAATTAAAGAATGTTTAGCAAGATCTGTCTGCTTGGGGTGGTGATTGGGGTGATGGTTTTTGGGGTGGGGTGTTGGGGGTTGGTGTTGGTTTTTGGGGTTGATGGTGGATCTCTAGGTGCAAAACTATTTTGATTATGTGCAAAAGCACTGGTGTATAGGTGCAAA
>CAYVIV010000003.1:0-58902 GCA_964451705.1 uncultured Candidatus Peribacteria bacterium
GTTGTCCAATGCGTCTTTCTTGGCTTCTAGTTCTGACAGCTCGTCCTTTAGTGCACCGAGCCTTGTTTCTTTATTTGTTTGTGCTTGTCGCACATGTGTTTGCTTCAACTGAAGTTTTTTTGTAGTTTCACCTGCAGTGTCGGCAGTAGATAGTGCTCTCTGGTGGTCTCTAACCAATGTATCTAGAGCAGTCTTGGAGGTAGTTAGTTCTACTTGTTTAGCATTAAGCTCGGTATTTGTTGCAAGAGCTTGTGTCTTGAGTGAGTTTATCTTAGTTAATTCAGTTTGAATTTGTGTTTCTACTACTGGAGACTGTTGTAGCAGAAAATAAATCTCTGCAAGTTGGCCCTGCTTTCTTTTATTAATAGCATCAATCTGTATCTGTGTTAAATTAGGCACAGACTTAACAATCTGTTCTACCATTTCTTTTAAACCATTGGTACTATCTGTAGCTTCAGTGCCGTGAAGGGCAATTATTTGAGAAAGGGTGGAAAGCAAAGATTCATTCTCCTGAATATCTTCCAAACTACCCAACCCAAGTTCCTTTAGTGCTTTCTTCAATCTTTTTTTGTCATCATCATGGAGGGCGGCTAGGAATTGATAGTCATTTTTTATGAGTGTGTTATCTACCGTGTTATAGGCATCTTGAATTGAGTTTGCTATAGCAGCCTTGATGGTTAATAAAGTCCTAAAGCCAAAGGCATTTTGATCATCGTCTTCTAAGTATTCATTTAGGGTTTGGATTAACTCATCTGCATCTTGGTCGGCAGAAACAGTATTAATAAGGCTTGTAAGTAAGTTAATATCGATAGTAGCTTGCTCTGGTGTGTTAGAGCCAATAAGCGGTGATTGGATAGTGTCCAAAGCATCTTGGAGTCTCTTAGTTAATGAGCTGGTTAGTATTTCGTTAAAAGTCTCTTTATCTTGGATTTGCTGGAACTCCAAGTAGGCACCAGCTCCTTGGCTAAGCTCCTTAGTTAAATAGGTGTACCTTAAAGCAGCGTTGACATCGCTAGCCATTTGAGTTTCTGCTTGAATTGGTGGGTTTGCAGACTTATCTACTGGTCTCAAAATACCTTGATCAGCCTCAGCCAAAGGTGGCTGCGCCTGTGCTTGCTGACCCTGCCGAGGATTCTGTGGTTGGTTCATACCTGGGAATGTATTCATGATTTAGGGGGTTTATCTAGTTGGGCGAATTATAACATAATAGCCGAAAAATTGCAAAATCTATTTACAGTTAGGCACTGGTTTTGCTAAGATATGTCAAACTATTTAATAAGTATTTTCAGTATGAAATTCAAAGTTGATAAAGATAAACATTCCCAAGCAGTCATTACAGTTACCCTAGAGGATAAAGACCTCAAGGGCTACAGAGAATTTGCTGCAAAAGAGCTCGCCAAAACATTGGATATTAAGGGTTTTAGAAAAGGACATGTGCCACTAGATGTAGTCGAAGAAAATTATGGTCCAGAGATTCTGATTGAATTTGCATTAGAGAAAAAACTTTCTTCAATTTATCAAGCAGCACTTATTGAAAACAAAGTAGAGGCTATTAGCCAGCCAGACTTTAAGGAGGTCTCCAAAGACCCTTATGTCTTTGAATTTACTGTAGCAATCAAACCAGAAATCGACCTAAAACCGCTAGCAAAGGTTAAAATCAAGAAAATCGCCACGAAAGTAACTAAAAAAATGGTCGAAGAAGAGATTAACAGGCAACTTAATTCAGCCGCAAGCTTTACAAAAGTCGATAGAGAGTCTAAAAAAGGCGATAGAATAGAGATAGACTTTGAAGGCTTCGACAAAGATAACAACCCAATCCCAAACACAAAAAGTGCCGCTCACCCATTGGTTCTGGGCGATGGTATGTTTATACCAGGTTTCGAAGAAAACTGCGAAAAACTCAAAGCAGGTGACAAACATGAGTTCCAAGTAACCTTCCCTAAAGATTACCATGCTAAAGACCTAGCAAATGCTAAAGTTACTTTTAAAATCACAGTAAATAGTGTCGAGGAAAAATCAATTCCTAAACTAGATGAAGCCACTATAGAAAAACTTTCCTATAAAAAACAAAGCAAAGCTGACTACGAAAAACAAGTTGAAAGCCGCCTGCTCGAAAAACTGGAAAGTGACAACAAAAAACAAGAAGAAGAGCAACTCTACGATGAATTTTTGAAAAAGTTAAAATTTGAAATTTCTCCATTAGTTGTCACAGACGAAATGCAGATTCTCAAACAAGAACTAGGCCAAAACCTCCAAAAACAAGGCCTAACTATGGAGCAATACGAAAAAATGATTAGCGAAAAGCAAGGTAAATCTGTAGATGAAACATATCAAAAACAAGCTGAAGAAAGAGCGCGCCTAAAACTTATTATAGATGCTATTGTCAAAGAGAAAAAATTAGAAGTAAAGGACGCAGATGTTGATTCTAGGCTAAAGCAAGAGGTTGACAAAGCCCCAAAAGAAATTAAAGATCACATAGAAAAGTACTATCGTGAAAACCCACAAGCCATAGCCGTTCTTAAAAACAGTATCCTCTTAGATAAGCTAGTAGCAGAGTACATTTCATAGGTTTTGAAAATATTGTCATAATTTTAGTTTGCATTACGAGTTCAGTTAATTTAAAATATGAATAAATTATTTGAACTTACTCATGCTAAAACAACTCTTCACATCAAATGTTCGCGTAAAACTTCTACAAGTTTTTGTCGATAATCCTGGTGAAGAGTTTTTTATTCGTCAACTCACACGAGACCTAGACGAACAAATAAACTCTATTCGCAGAGAACTCGAGAATCTTAAGAAAATTGGAATTTTGAGCTCCAAGCTCAAAAACCGCAAGAAATTCTACTACCTCAATAGCAATTGCATGATAATAGAAGATTTAGCAAATATTTTTAATAAAACTAAAAATCCACTCCAAAAACTCACAGCAAAAATCAAAAAACTAGGCAATATCGACTTGCTTATGTACTCTGGCAAGTTTATTAACTCCAAGTCTCCACTAGACTTACTAGTAGTTGGTGAACTCACACAAGAGCAGCTTAAAGCACTTACAGATAAGGAATTAGGCTTTAACCCAAGGGTCCAAGTTGCCAATCTAAATGAGTTTATGCAAGCCTACAATGCAGATCGTGAGTTTATGACTAATATAATTACCGAAAAAGGCGTTATAACTCCTGTAAATAAGCTTGAAATTATATAATTTTCAGTTTATACTCGCACTACTAAAAATTACTTAACTTGCGCTAAAATGAACCAAGTACTTCTAAACAGTGTAGCTAACAATAGTCTACAAGCGCGTCCTCAAATTAAAGTAGGTCAAACTGTAAAAGTTTTCCAAAAAATTACCGAGGGTGAAAAACAAAGAATCCAAAGATTTGAAGGTCTTGTTATCCAAGTCAAAGGGGATAGAGGAGTTAACCAAACCTTTACTGTAAGAGCACTAGTCTCTGGGGTAGGTGTGGAGAAAATTTTCCCAGTACACTCACCAAGTATTGATAGAATAGAAATCATTAAACAATCCAAAGTACGTAGAGCCAAACTTTACTACATGCGAGAACGATCTGGTAAATCTGCCAGACTTAGAGAAGTCCCAATGGACGCAGAAGTTCTGAATCAGAATATCGACCCAGAATCAATCTACCCAGATGTAGAGCCAACTGTTGTCGAAACACCAGCTGCAGACACAGCCGCAGTAGATACTGCAACAGTGGAAGCACCAGCAGAGCAGGCCACTGCAGAAACTACTCCTACACCAGAAGTAGCCACAGAAAAAGCCACAGAGAAAGTAACTGAGGCTGTCGCGGAAACTCCAGCACCAGAGGTTGCAGAAGAAGCAGCAACTGAACAAGCTCCTCAAGAAGAGGCCAAAACAGAAGAAGCAACAGAGCAACCTGCTGAAAAAGTAGAGGAAAAAGCAACTGAGGCCACACCAGAAGTAGCTGAAGAGGAAACTAAAACACAAGAAAGTGCTGAGGAAGCTCCTCAAGAGGAAGCTACAGAAAAACCAGCCGAGCAAGAAGCTAAAGAAGACGAATCTAAAGCGTAAGCTCAAATTAACAGCTCAAGCGAAATATATACCCTACAAAATTCAATTGTAGGGTTTTTTATTTATACAATATCTTAATATCACTCAGACCTTGGTCACTAAAGAAGCCCAGTACCTTGGGGGCATAGGCTAAAATCTGTATATTTAAGCCAAACTTTTGAGCGCAAATCAAAAAGTGCAAGCGCATACCAATTGCCTGCTTGGCATTCTCAAAAAGCTTTGCAGATGGGCTTAAACACTTAACATTTGTATTAGCAAAGTATTGCTTATGAAAATCTACATCGCTTTGTTCAAAGGCACAAAAGACTAAATTCCTATGGGAGCTCAAGATATTCTTGACTACACTCTCTAATTTAGCCGGCTTAAGTACTTTGTAGTGCCTAAGATTAACTAATGTATAGCCTGAAGTAACTATATCTTCTAAGGCATCTACATCTTTAAGTTGAAATTTCTCGAAGATACTTGATATTTCTTGTTTAGATAAACATAGAGCTAGGTCATCAGCTTTCTTAATCTTTAAGCCGAGATTATCTAAGAATTCATAGCTAAGTTGGTCTCTTAGCTCAATTAACTGGACCTTGGATAAAAGTAGTCTTAAGAAAAAGCCTGGCTTGGAAGAAAAGCTTTGGCCCCACATACTCACAGGTTTTCTAAACAAGACTGCCCAAAATAGAATCTGTAACCATATCCAGTAAGAGCGCTTGTTTTGTGAGTTTATTAAACCTCCACCACCATAAACTACTTGTTTGCAGCCTAGCAGGCCAGTGCAAGCTTGTTGCCATTGTCCTAAATTCAAGATAGAGCGGAAACCAGCAGGGAAGACAGGGAAGTCTCCACCAATAGGTGACATTGTTTTGATTGGTAGACTCTGCGTGGCCAGTTTTTTGCGAGCTGCGAAATGTAGCAGTTCATCACCTATATTAGAGGCTCCATAGTTTCCAACAAGCAGGGTGTATTTAGACATTTTTCAAAAAGCTTAATCGATGTGCTTTAGATGGTCCCAACTCGGCAATCTTATCTCGATGGGCCTTGCTGCCATAACCTTTATGCGAAGATGAACTAAAGTTTGGGTGTAGTAGTTCTAAACCAGTCATTACATTGTCTCTATAAACTTTCGCAAGCACAGAGGCGGCAGCTATACAGTAGCACAAACTATCCCCAGATTTAAAGTGTCTGGCATTAAACTCTCTTGGTAATTTGATACCATAGTCACTTAGAAAGTAAGTTTCTTCTAAATTTAAGTTAAAATACCTGCAAAATCTCTTGGCTGCGTACAAATACGCCATATTTAAGCCATAAAGGTCCAGAAAACTTGAATCAATACTTACCAACAAAAACTTTGCCTTAGAAGCAATCTCAGGAGCAATCTTAGTTCTTTTGGCTGCAGTTAATTTTTTGGAGTCAGTTAAATCAGCAATAGATTGCAGACTTGGGTTATAAAAACAAAAACCTACTACCATCGGCCCCATAAAGCACCCCCTGCCAACCTCGTCTATACCTACAATGTATTTATAGTCCAAAGTAGATTCAATATCTAAAAAACTCATATCTTAGAGAGGTTAGGACAAACAGTGGTAACTCTCCTACTGATTCACGTAAATCGCCTCTCGCAAAGTCGCAAGATCAGCAATGGAAGCATGTGTCCGCTTGGAATCCTTAGTAGTATCCACTAGTGATTTCACAAAACTAGATGCTTTCACCAAGTCTTGGTGAGTTCCAGCATCAAACCATGGGTAAACTAGGTTTTGACATTTTGCAGTTCCTGCTTGAATATACTGCTGAATCACATCATTAGTTTCGTATTCACCACGTGGAGACAGCTCGATGTTTTTAGCATATTCAAAGAATTTGCTATCGAATAAAGCAACTCCCGTCCATGCAAAGTTTGACGGTGGGTTTTCAGGCTTTTCTATTAAACTAATGAGTTTGTTATTTTCATCAAAATCTGCCACTCCAAATCTTCTCGGATCTTGGACTTGTGTCAGTAAAATATTGCAGCCAGATTCAAAGTCTTGTGTTACCTGCGTTAAATCATCAAAAATAATATTGTCACCCATTAGCATTAGAAAATTGTCACCAGCTATAAAATCTTGGCACAAGGCTATAGCATCACAAACACCAGATGGCTCAGCCTGAACCTTGTAAGTAACATCTAAGCCATAATCCGAACCGTCTGCTACAACCCGGCTGAACATATGAGCATAGTCAGGATGGATAACGATGCAAACCTTCGAAATAACAGTCGCCTGAATTGCAGACAATGCATAGTGAATCATAGGTTGATTATACACTGGTAGTAAGCACTTAGGTGCTGCATCTGTAAGGGGAGCTAGTCGAGTTCCCAAACCAGCTGCACATATTATAGCTTTCATATTATTTATTCAGGTTATAAAAGTATTCATTGGCTTCGTGTAGTGAGTCATGAGTTCCAGCATCACTCCAGAAAGCATCTAAAAAGTTAGCTTTAGCAGCGCCATCTTGAATATAGATATTATTCAAGTCAGTGACTTCATATTCGCCACGAGCAGATGGCTCTAAAGTTTTAATGTATTCACAGGCTTTAGTATCAAAAATATACAATCCTACACAGGCATAGTCAGAATCTGGGTTTTCTGGTTTTTCAGTGAGCCTGAGAACCTTTCTACCATCTAGGGTTGGTACTCCAAAGCGTTGTGGGTCTGGTACTTTTTTAAAAAACAGCTCGCAACCTTCGTTAAAGTTAGCAACTGCAGGCGAAAAATCAAAATCTGGACCAAAAATATTGTCAGATAGGTAAACCAAAACGTTATGACCCTTAATTTCTGACTCACATTCCAAAATCGCGTGTGAAATTCCCATAGGGTTCTCCTGAACCTTAAAACTCACATTCAAGCCAAATCGTGCACCAGAACCGACTAATTTTAAATAAGTAGAGACAACAATAGGAGAAATAATGATAATCACATCCTTAATCCCTGTTTTAGCAATTGCCTCCAGTGAGTAAAAAATCATTGGTTTATTGAAGATAGGTAAAATTGACTTGTGTAAACAGTTCGTAAGTGGACGTAAGCGGGTTCCATTGCCACCTGCTAAAATAATTGCTTTCATTCTTATGTATTTAATAAATATTCCCTAACTGCCAGCTTGTAATCACGTAGGGATTCTATCCTTTCACTGCGCATTATACTATATTTAGGGCGCATTGCAAGGGTTTGAAAGCCTGAAGAGTCAACAGGCAAAATATTGGCTTTGGTGCCTAATAATTCTTGAATCAAACAAGCATACTCATACCAACTACAAGATCCATCGTTAGTTAGGTGTACAATTCCAGATAAACTAGAATCAATATATTCGTCTACGACACGCGCAGCTAAATCTACTGTGTAGGTAGGAGATCCAACTTGGTCATTTACTACTGGTACTGGATGAGCATCTGTCGTTAGTTTGTTAGAAATAGCATCTATAAAATCACGTTTGTTAGGACCAAATAACCAGGATGTTCTTATGATTAAAGTTTCTGGATTTGCATTTAGAGCAGATTGCTCTGCCATAGCCTTAGTTTTACCATAAAAATTAATCGCATCCACTGCATCTGATTCTAGATATGCAGAGTTTTTGGACCCATTAAAAACATAGTCCGAAGAAAATGTGATGAATCTAATAGAATCTTGCGCAGCAAGCTTAGCTAGAGATTCCACTGCAGTGACATTGAGTTCTAAGGCGTTTTGTTGCTGAGCATCATCGGACTCACATTTATCTACCAGGTTATAACCAGTGCAATTAATAATACAGTCAGGCTTATGCTCGGATATATAATCACTTAGTTGCTGAAAAGACCTTAAGTCAACCTGACTTGATAGCGGTGCCAAAAGTTCAAATTTATCAGATTCACTAAGTAGCTTTGCAAATTGGCTACCTAACAGACCAGTTGAGCCAAACAAGAGTACTTTATGCATAGAACTCATTTAATTTATTAATACACTCATCGATATCTACCAGCTGGTGCTCGGCACCTGTTCGCAGTTTGAATTCTAGCTTAGCATCTGCCTCTAGTTTCTGAGATGCTACCACACGTACAGCAATACCAATTAAATCTGCATCGTATAGCATGGTGCCTGGTCTTTGATCTCTGTCATCAAACAGGACATCGAAACCAGCAGATTCCAGTTTGTTACAAATCTCTTGGGCATATTCAGGGCAGTTAATACCAACTAAATGAACCTGGAATGGAGTAATTGATTTTGGCCAACAAATACCTCTTTCATCATGATGAATTTCGACAACAGTTTGCAAAGTTCTACCAATCCCAATCCCAAAGCAACCCATATATAAAGGAGTAACTTGATTATTGGCCGCAGTAAAGTCTGCCCCTTTCATTTTTGCCGTATAGTGAAAACCATTTTGGAAAATATTGCCTACCTCAACTCCACGTTTTTCGATAAATTCCAAGCCATTTTCAGATAAGTGGCCAGGTTGTGCTAGAGCAATATCTCCTTGCAGGTCGGCTGTAAAGTCTCTACCAAAATTAACATTCAACATGTCATGATTTTTTTTGTTGGCACCTGTATATCCATTTACAAAAGTCTGTAGTGAGTTGTCTGCAACGACAGTCAACTTAACTCCCTGAGCCAGGTTGTCTTTAATACCAACAGGGGATATAAAACCAGGGTGACTTCCAAGTAAATCAATCACGTCGCTTGCTTCTAGTGGCTCCAAATCATCTTCTAGGACTCCAAGAAGGTTTTCTAACTTACGCACATTAACATCCACATCTGCACGAACAACTGCTAGCACAACGCCAAGAGTTCTCGATTTAAAGGCTACATTTTTGATTTGTCTTTCTAGCGGTAGATTGTGGAACTCGGCACCTGCAGCGACAGTTTTGGCTCGGCTGGCTTCTACTATAGTTAATTCTTCTAGTGGGTCGTCGAGGTTAATTTCTGCAAATTTTGAAGCGGCAATGTCTTCATGGGCGTGGTAATCACCATTTTTTTCTGCTAAATATCTGCTTTCTCCAACTTCTGTATCTACAATGAATTCATGACAATATTCACCACCAATAAAACCATTATCAGCTGGGACCATATGCGCTGTTAAGCCTAATTCATTGAATATATCAAAGTAACTATCTGCCATTTGCTTATAAACTTCGGCAAATTGCGTTTCGTCCTCACAAAAAGCATAGGCATCTTTCATTAAAAACTCACGAACTCTAAGCAAACCTCCACGTGCCCTTTTTTCATCCCTGAATTTATAACCAAATTGATAAATATTAAAAGGCAGGTCTTTGTAGGATAAATTATATCTTCGCACAATGTCTACAAACATTTCTTCGGCTGTGCCTCCTAGTGCAAACTTGGCGCCTCTTCTATCTTCGACCAAAGTCAAGTCAAAACCACTAGCAGCATCTCGATTAGTCTCTTGCCAAAGTTCTAATGGGTGACACACAGGCGCTAGCATTTGCTGTGCGTCTGCTTTGTTCATATGTTTTTGAATCACATCTACTAGCTTGTTTTGCACTAACATACCAAGAGGTAGCATGTAATATCTGCCTGCAACGGACTCTGCAATATATCCTGCCTGTACTAGTAGTTTATGTGAATCTATCTTTAGATCACTGGAAACTTTTTTTAAAGTTTTGCCAAAAAATTTTGAATATTTCATTAGTCTTGTATTACTTGATTAACCCAGTTTTGATTGTCTTTATACCAATCAAAAGTCATCTGTATGCCCTTTTCAAAAGGCACTTTAGGTTCCCATCCAAGCTCATTTTTAATTAAGCTTGCATCTATGGCATATCTTCTATCATGAGCCTTTCTGTCTTCGACATGGGTAATTAAATCAGCTGGTTTGCCTAAAAACTCTAAAATATATGCAGTGATATCCATATTAGAGCGCTCATTATTGCCTCCAATATTATATATACTGCCAGGTTTTGCTTTTTCTAGTATTAAATCCAAGGCCTCGCAGTGATCTAAAACATACAACCAATCTCGAACATAGTTACCATCCCCATAAATAGGTAAAGATTTATCTTCGGAAGCTAACTTGAAAAACAAAGGGACGAGCTTTTCTGGATATTGGTAAGGACCATAATTGTTCGAGCAGCGAGATATTGTCGCATACATGCCATAAGTTTCAAAGTATGAACGCACCAACAAATCTGCAGAGGTTTTAGCGGCTGCATATGGGCAGTTGGGAGCTAGGGGAGTAGTTTCTGTCATTAAATTTGTAGAGCCCTCACCCAGGTCACCATAAACTTCGTCAGTAGAGACCTGATGGTATCTTTTAACATCTGTAGCAAGGCTAGCTGCCAGTAAGTTATGGGTACCAACAATATTAGTTAAAATAAAAGGACTAGGGTCCTCAATAGATCTGTCGACATGAGTTTCGGCTGCAAAGTTTATCACACAGTCAAATTTATGTTTCTTAAAGTAATTCATAAGAAAGTCACTATCAGATATATCACCTTGAGTGAATACAAGCTTTTTATCATCAATCAAATCCTGGATAGATGGCAGATGTCCGGCATAAGTAAGCTTATCCAAAACAAACACCTGCGATTCTGGATGGTTTTGAACATAATAATGCACGAAATTTGATCCAATAAAACCAGCACCTCCTGTAATTAATATTCTAGGAAACATATTCTAAAAAGTTATCAAAGTCTTCTATATAGTCACTTCTGTCGGGATTATAATTAGTCGAGCTAAAACATAACAACACAGAATCTTTAGAAAATTCTATAAATTCATGCCAAACTTTTTCTGCAATATAGTATCCTTGTTTGTTTGGAGTCATTTGAATTAATTTTTCACTTAAACCATCATGTATTTTCATAGTCATTGTACCATGAACTAAGACAAAAAACTCCTTTTCTGAAATGTGACAATGTCCACCTCTATCTAATAAATTATCATAAGCCCAGTACACTCGTTTGACTTCGAATGGGACCAGGTCCTTAAATTCAACAGCTGCAAGTGAGCCCTTAGCAGTTGTGTGATTTGGTATATCGATAGTTTTAAACATACTAAAAATTAAAGTGTTCTCTCGCGCATTTCAATTTCGTAAGCATGTAAAACCATGCCCTCTTCTAATGTTACATTTCCTGTGAACTTGATACCACACTCATTAGGTGCTTTTACTTCGTCTGCAGGTTCTTTAGCCTTCTTTAAAGATATAATTTTACCCTCGCCTACAAGTTCTTCGTCTTTATAAACATCCAGCTTGGCAGTCTTTTTGAGTAAACCATTAGTGATTTTAAGGCCGACAATCATTTCCTTACGTTTAGTAAAGAAAATTGCTCGAACCTCTGCCTTACCTAAATCAGTTCTAACTTCTTCTGGTTCTAACATTCCACTTAGAAAGCGAGTAATGTCATCTATCAATTCATATATAATTTTATAATTTCTAACCTCAACATTTCTTTGCTCTGCAATCCTCTGGACATTTGAGTCCATAGATGTATGGAAACCAAGTACTAGCGCGCCAGAGGCAGCAGCCATTGCTATATCTGTTTGAGTTATAGTTCCTACTCCATGGTGAATAATTTTAGCTGTCACTTCGGCATGTTGTATTTTGGCTAAACTTTGGCTTATAGCATCAAAAGAACCCTTAGTATCAGTTTTCAAAATTAATTTGAGAACTTTCAGATCTCCAGATTTAATTCGAGAAACAATCTCTGATAAATTAGAGGCAGAAGTTAAACTTTCATTTTTTCTAACCTGAGAAATATTATCAGCCTTTAATCTAGCAGTTTTCTCAGAGTTACAGACCTGTAAAATATCTCCTGCAAAGGGTGTTTTAGACAATCCAGATAACAATGCCGGAGCAGACGGAGGTAATTTAGGCAATTTCTTGCCAGCATTCGAAGTTAAGGACTTTACTCGACCATAAGCATCTCCGACTACAAAAGTCTGACCAATTTTTAATGTTCCCGCATTCACAACTATAGTTGCTACTGGACCCAAACCTGGATCCACATGAGTTTCTACAACTGTAGCTACAGCAGGTCTGGTAGGGTTAGCCTTGTAATCATTAACCTCGGACAAAAGCAAAATAGTATCCAAGAGTTTATCGACTCCTTCTCCTGTTAAAGCAGATACTGGTACCATCATGGTCTCTCCACCCCAATCTTCTGGAATTAGTTCATACTCTGCTAATTCTGATTTGACTTTATCTGGATTAGCATTAGGCAGATCCATTTTGTTAATTGCAACAATAATTGGAACTCCAGCATCTTTTGCATGGTTAATCGCCTCTATCGTAGTTGGTTTAACACCCTCAGTGGCTGCTACAACTAATATA
The DNA here is from genome assembly GCA_964451705.1 of uncultured Candidatus Peribacteria bacterium. Lineage (GTDB taxonomy): Bacteria > Patescibacteriota > Gracilibacteria > UBA1369 > CAYYFV01. The sequence continues at coordinate 12,335 of CAYVIV010000003.1, forward strand.
GCAATGTCTGTAAGTCTGGCACCGCGGGAACGCATTTCTGTAAAAGCCTCATGCCCAGGGGTGTCTAAAAAGGTAATTTTTGATTTGTTGTGTTCAATTTGATAAGCAGCAATGTGTTGGGTGATCCCACCAGATTCGGAGTCAACTACATTGGTACTTCTAATAGTGTCTAAGAGTTTAGTTTTACCATGATCTACATGGCCCATAATTGTAATAATTGGTGGGCGAGATTTTAAGTCCTCTGGCTCATCTCCAGCTAAAATTTGCGAAATATCTTGAGTCATAAGGTCTGCAAAAGAACTGCTACTAGCAATCTTCTTTACTACAATGTCAAATTCTGACAGGATCAAAGCTACAGTATCATAGTCTAATTTTTGGTTAATGTTAGCCAAAATACCATTTTTCATTAACTCACCAATTAATTTAGCTGCATTTATACCAGTTTTTTCAGATAGTTCCTTTACTGAAATACTTTCAGCAATTTCTAACTGGTTAGTTTTAAACTCCTCGGTATCTGCATCTGAAGTTTTTTGATTAGTTTTACCAGCCACCTGTTTACGCTGGGTTTTGACAATCTCTCTTTCCAACCCTTCTTCAACTTTTTCTACCAAGGCTTCCACAGAAGACTTCTTAGTGCCGAGTTCACCCTCTAGCAGTTCTGCAACGTCATCCTCTATAGAGTCAGAATCTGGATTCCAATCTAAATCATATTTTTTAAGCATGCTCTGTAACTCAGACACACTACTGTTTAATTCTTCGGCTAAATCAGAAAGTAAAACTACCATTAGACTAATTAAATATCGTTATTTATTCTAATGATCACAAAGCAGTTTGTAAAGAAAAAAGCCATCCTGGGATGGCTTTTAAAAAAACAAAAGGTAGTAATTAAGCAGCAAGTATTTTCTTTACAGAGGCAGCTGTCAGACCATCTATTTTTGTTAGTTGTTCTTCGGACATTGCCTTAAGGTCATTAACATTTGTAATACCAGCAGCTTCGAGGGCCTTTTGAGCCGCCTTCGATAACTTCAAATCATCAAAAGATTGCTTTTGTGTTGCCTCTGGAGCTTTATCAGCTGGCTCTTGAGACACTTCCTCAGTGACTTCCTCGGCTTTGGCTTCTGTTTTTTGTTTTTTAGGCTCAGCATTAGTCTCTATAGTTTCTTTAGCTTTTTCCTTACCTTCTTCTACAGGAATTTCTGGAAGTTTTTGGTCTTTATTCAAATGTGCATCTAGCAGTGTCAAACCGATTCTGTGGTTGTCTTTGTCAACATGTAATATCTTTGAAACTATTTTTTCTCCGACTTCTATTTTCAAGTCCTCTGAGTCCTTTACCCTAGGGTCATTAATCTCAGAAATATGAATTAGACCATTGATATCATCCGAAATGTTCACAAATGCTCCATATTCTGTTATACGAGAAATCCTACCTTTAATCTCCATTCCTGGTGTATAGGCTTTAGCTATCTCTTCCCAGGGGTTCTCTATCATTTTCTTTAACGATAAAGAGATCTTATCTCCTTCAATCCCAATGACCTTAACTTCAATTTTGTCACCAAGTTTTCCATAGTGAGATGGATTGTCTACGTGTCCCCAGGCTATTTCAGAAATATGGACCAGACCTTCTAAACCATTAAATGTTACAAAGATACCAAAATTCACCACTCCTGAAATTTCACCAGTTACAACTTGTCCAATTTCAACTGTTCCTAGGGCTTTCTTTCTTTGCTCATAGTAAGCAGCTTTTTCAGATAAGATTAGTTTTCTAGTGTCGTGATCTGCATTTATAACTCGTACAAGGATATCCTGACCAACAAGTTTATTTAAGCGGCCAAGAATTTTAGCACTATCAGCGCCATTTACACGTGGATAATGCTTAGGTGCCAATTGACTTACTGGCAAGAAACCTTTAATGCCATCAACCTCAACAAGGAGTCCACCTTTATTGGCATCTGTTACTCTAACATCGATAGATTCCTTATTGTCATGGATATCAACAAACTTCTTCCATGTTTTATGCTGAGAAGCACGTCTGAGGGATAGAACAATTAAACCTTCATCATTTTCTGGCTCTAAAACAAAAGCTGAAACTTCGTCTCCTGGAGTAAGTGATTTAACAGTATCACTACTATCAACTGCTTCTTTACCAGCTATAATACCAGTAGAAACGCCTCCTAAATCGACCAAGACCTTGTTATTGTGTACGGTAATAACTGCACCTTCAACAATAGACCCTGGCTTAGGAAGAAAAATAGATGGAGACTCCACTATCAATTCCTCCATTGGAATTAATTTTTTATCATTCATAATTTAATGACTGTAACCTAGTTAATAATAATAATCTTAATAAGTATGAAGGTTACAAAAAGACACACTATATAAGATATAAGTGTGCCAATTATACATTATAAAACTACTTAAGCAAGCGAATTATTCCTTGACAGCAAATTTAAATTTAGATTTCTCAAATGATACTTGAACCTTTTGTTTGTTTTTGAGTTTACCATCCAAGATCATATGAGTGATCGGGTCTTCTATTTCATCAGCTAAGATTCTTCTAGCGGGTCTAGCACCATATTCAGGATCGTATGATTTTTCTGCTAGTTTCTCTATTGCTGATTTTTTAAGCTCAATTTTAATTTCCTTTTCACTTAAGCGATCTTGCAAATCCGAAACTAGTAAGCCAACTATTTCCTTTACATTATCATGTGTTAGTGGGTCAAACACAAGAATCTTATCCACACGATTTAAGAATTCAGGTCTAAAGAAATCTCGTACATCCTTCATAATTTCTTCTTTGACATTTTCAAAGTCAGTTCTTAGGGCAGCCTCCTTCGAAGCAGCAATTTGAAAACCAATAGGTGCAGCCTTGTCTGTAAGCTTCTTGGCACCAAGGTTAGAGGTCATGACAATAATTGCATTCGTAAAATCAACCTTCTTACCTTTCGAGTCTGATAACAAACCTTCATCCAAAATTTGAAGAAGTAAATTAAAGAAATCCGGATGCGCTTTTTCGACCTCATCAAACAAAATAACTGAGTAAGGTTTACGACGCACAGCTTCTGTTAGTTGACCACCATCTTCGTACCCAACATAACCAGCAGATGTTCCAACAAGTCTTGAAGTAGAATGCCGCTCCATAAACTCACTCATATCAATCTTAATCAATGCCTTTGGATCATCATAAACCTCTTGAGCAATTGCCTTTACAAGCTCTGTCTTACCAACACCTGTAGGGCCTAAAAATAGAAACGAACCTATTGGGCGCCTTGCACTTGATATCCCTGCTCTCGAGCGTCGAATAGCTTTAGATATGTTAGATACTGCATCTTTTTGACCAATAATGCGCTTATGCAAAGTTTCCTCTAAGTTTTTTAGTTTTGAAAGATCAGAAGAGACCAATTTAGTTACTGGAATGCCTGTCATCTTATTAATAACGGCTGCTATATCTTCAGAATGGATTCTTTTTCTTAAATTTCTTGGGGTTTTGACAACTTTGAGCTTTTCAATTTCGTCTAAGAGTTTCACCTCCTTATCTCTAAATTCCGCTGCTTTTTCATAGCTTTGGGAGCTTACTGCAGCCTCTTTACTTTTAGTTAACTTTGCTAACTTCTTTTGTAAAACATCTAATTCATCCTTGTTATCCATCGAGGAAACTCGCTTTAAGGCACAGGCTTCATCAATTAAGTCAATAGCTTTGTCTGGTAAAAATCTATCGGGCAAGTACCTTGCAGATAGTTTGACAGCAGATAGTATAGACTCATCTGTAATCATTAGATTGTGATGGTCCTCAAAACTATCACGAAGGCCTTGAAGTATTAAAATAGCCTGATCTTGACTAGGTTCATCTACCTTTATCGGTTGGAATCGTCTCTCTAAAGCAGAATCAGACTCTATAGCTTTACGATACTCATCAGTAGTAGTAGCACCTATTACCTGAATTTGAGCTCGAGAGAGAGCAGGTTTTAAAATATTTGCAGCATCTAAACTACCCTCCGCACTACCAGCCCCAATAATAGTATGTAGCTCATCTATAAACAAGATCACGTTTGGCATACTCGTAGCCTCTTCAATAATTAACTTAATTCGTTCCTCGAACTCACCTCGAAATTTAGTACCAGCAATAACAGAACCAAGTGGTAAACTTAATATTTGCTTATCCTTCATTTGGTGGGGGACTGCACCCTCTACGATTTTAGTCGCTAATCCCTCTATAACAGCTGTCTTACCAACACCGGGCTCGCCAATTAAAACTGGGTTATTCTTGGTCTTTCTATTTAAAATAGAAATCACCCTTTCAAGTTCTACATCTCTTCCAATAACAGGATCGATTTTACCTTTATTAACTTGTTCATTTAAATTAATTGTAAAATAGTCTAAGGTTGGCGTTTTGCTTTTGGACTTTTTATTAGCCTTTTGCTTGTAGGGAGCTTGATTATCCTGAGATAAAACTCCATTTAAACCGTTTAAAAAGAATTCAATAGGGTTCATGTCTCCAGCTGGAGCATTAGTAGGTCCCATATTCTTCTGAAAGGCATCAATAAGTTGGTTTTGAATATGCTTTGGATTAATTTTCATATTTTCCAAAATCACTGTAGCAGCTGTATTATCTTGGGATACTAAAGAGAAAAGTAAGTGCTCCGTACCAACAAAATTATGGCCATAACGAGACGCACAACTAACTGCATTCTCAATCACTTGTTTAGCAAAGCCACTCAATGCGGCAGCTTTAGCCTTTGGCATGGAAGTGGAGCTAGCAGTAGATTTAGAGCGCCCTACTGTTTTTAGTACCAATTCAACATTGGACACAGAAACACCAAATCCATTTAGAATAGTTGCTCCCAAAGAGTTAGATTGTGACAAAATACCAAGTAAAACATGCTCAGTTCCAACATAGGATAAGTGTGCTTCTACTGACTTCTCTTGTGCATAGACTAAAGCAGCTTTAGCTTCTTGAGTGAATTTTTCGAAGTAATTTTCTTCCATAAATAAGGAGATTCAAATAATAAATTACAAAAACATTATAGCAAAAAAAAACTAAAGAAAAATTAAAAAATCAAATTAAAGTTCTCTAGTTGAATTTACAATATATTCAAGCGTAGCTAAACTCACATTATTTGCGCTAACTCTTAAGTATTTTCCTTTACTAGTAGCTCTTATATATGTTCCACCATTGAAAAATAAATCATCTGAAATTCTTGAAAAAGTCTGAGTATCAAAAAAATCAATTAATTCCACTCGCAATAAAACTGATGTCATATCAGCCGAGTCAGAAAAGATGTAAGCATTAGATTCGCGTTTATAAAACCAGTCTTTAGGGTAGTGCAAACTGAATTCTAAAGGCAACGATTCAAATAGTCTAAATCCTTCCTTAAGACTATGTACATTGAAATTGTTATTATCTAAGTCTATGCTAAACACTGTTAAACTTTGATCATAGACAGGGTTTACACCAGAAATTAATTTCCAATCCATCACCGTATCCTGTGCAAACTCTGCAACTAAACTAAAGTCTTTTGTAGTGTAAGAAAACAAAGCTCTTTTTTTGTCTAAATTCTTATCCCAATAAATAAGATAGAAATGATTAGACTCAGTAAAGGCATATTCTACCGCAGATTCATAAGAGTTCAAAAAACTACCAGCATACAAGCTAAATCTAGCAATCACATCTGAGTAGTTTGAATTAAGATCTGAATTATTACTATTATCACGAAGATAAGGCTCAGATCCAATTACTAATTTAGAAGTATATTCTGAGTTAGCACCTGCACTTAAAGACCTCGATGAATCTATAGAGTCAAGATTTGTTTGTAATTGCTCATCTATAGCATGACCCTGAGAGCTTATCTGTGCACCTGACTCTAGTTCTGGGGAGGTAGATTGCTCTTGTGGTGAAAGATCTACTGTATTGTTTAACGCTGCCTCTGTATTATCTAGTAGCAATTCCTGAGCTGCAGCATCAGCTGTCAGTCCATCAGTGCTGCCTTCCAAAACAGATTGGAGGATAACTAATGAAGACAAAAAGTCATCAACTGTATTTTGCTTAGAAGATTCGAATAAAGAGACCTTGATTTCAAGAACAGAGTCATTCAGTTGCGTAATATACAGTTGTTCATAATCAGAATTAAAAAAAACATTAAAATCAGACTCTCCAATTAATAAAAAGTCAGAAGCTACATCCGTAAACTCATTAAGATAAGATTGATAGCTAGCACCATTTAGTGGCTTTTTTGAAACTAAAAAATTCGTAGAATCTAAAGTAAAAAAAACTGAATTCTCTGACTGTTTAATCTCTAAGCCCGCTACAGCAGGAAATTTGATAGCAAGTTCAGCAAAACTATAGATTTCTAATTGCTCCTGCAACGAGGTGGGTTGTGCTGGCTCTAAGGAATCAATAGTGTTAACCATTAAAAAGTCAACATTATTGTTAGCCAAATCTAATACCTTAAAATCACCAGTAACCTTTACTCTTGTATCTACAAAGGAGGTCAAGTCATGCACAAAACTTTGTAAATAAACAACGGAATTCGCATCTGTTGTCAAAGCATAAATGTCCTCCAAGCCCTCTAGTGGCACTTGAGATTCCTGAATCATACCAATGAAACTTCGTGAAACAAAGCCCTGGTATTCATCTTTAGAATCAGAACAACCTAATATAAAAAAAACAGTAAAGAATAGAAAAAGAAATTTTTTGATCATTATTAAAACTTAAGTACATCCTTTATAATCAAATCTCCCTTAGATGTCAAAATTCTTCCTCTTTGGCTACGATTAATAAATCCTAATTTAATCAAAAATGGCTCTGTAATGTCCTCAATGTGCTCTGGATCTTCGCTTAAACAGGCAGATATTGTTTTCAGACCAACTGGTCCTCCATCAAAATCACATTTTAAGGAACGCAAAAAATTTAAATCTAAATTGTTCAAACCAAGATGATTCACACCCAAAAGCTTAAAAACCTGTGAAAGATCTGCTAAAGATACATTACTAATTTTATTATGAATAACAAAGTCAGAAAGTCTCTTTAAAAAATTATTAGCAATCCTAGGGGTACCTCTTGAATACTCAGCTATTTTATAAAGAATCATAGAGTCTAAATCTAAATTCAAAATTTCTGCATTCACAGAAAGTATCTTGACTAATTCTTCTTGAGAGTAAAATTGCATAGGTAAAATAGCTCCAAATCTATCTCGCATTGGTCTAGAGATTTTATTTAATTTAGTTGTGGCTCCAATTAAGGTGAAGTTAGCCAGTTCTAAACGCATTGTTCGTGCAGAAGGGCCTTTGCCTAAAACAATATCAATTTTAAAATCCTCCATAGCAGTATACAGCATTTCTTGAATGTCCATTTTCAATCGGTGAATTTCATCAACAAATAAAATATCTAATGGCTGTAAGTTTGAAAGCACGGCCGCTAAATCGCCAACTTTAGTTAAAGCTTGACCAGAAGTTATAACCATTTTAGAAGCTGATTCACTGGCAATAACAGATGCTAACGATGTTTTACCGAGTCCAGGTGGTCCATGCAGTAAAATATGATCTAAGGCCCTAGTTTTAATCTTCGAAGCTCCAATCATTATTTTAACCTGCTTAGTTACTGAAAGCTGACCAACATAACTGTCTAAACAACGAGGTCTTAATTCTTGTGAGTCAAAAATATCTGACTTTAAGTTATTTAAACCTCTATTCTTTGTTTTTGGTTTATCTACAGAATTTTCAATCATAACTATATATCCATTATTCTTGTTATAAATTTTCTTAAAATATCTGGTCTTGGTGCCTGAGGGAATTCCACATTCGAAGAGTGGGCTGAAGTTTTTATTATCAAAGTTCCGTAGTGCAAGGATGGTACAAAAGATAAAATACCCTTTTCGACACTGACAACATCTTGAATATCTGAAAGTAAAGCTTCTGATTCAACTTTAACAGTTAGAAACTGCCAATCTATAAAAAGCACCCTTTTGTTTGTGATTACTAATTTATCTAACCAGTAAATAAGAGCAGAGTAAATAATTACTAGCAAAAGTATAATAGATATAAACAAATTAATCCAAACAAGAGTGTTAAAAGACAAGACAGGACCTAAAAAATAAACTAATATATAAAAAGGTAAACCAACCAGGCATATCTGAAGCACTGTAAAAACAAACGGCATATAGTGATGATAAACAGTCAAGATAACCTTTTCGCCTGGAGCTAAATGCATAATTTATCTTATGAACAAACCCATTCTACCTGAATTTCCAAAGTTTTTAAAGAGCCAAATCGCAACAGTAATTGGAGGCTTTATTCTAATTTTTTTGATTGTAAACTTCTGCGCACTTATCCTAAACCAAATTACCAACACCAGTTTTAGTAATTTAGGAAGCATAATTTTGCAACAAATTCTACTGATTTTGCTTATTATAATCTTAATAAAACATTTCAGCCTCAAATCAGTCCAAAACAAACCACGTAAAGTCACAACAATAGTTTACAACATTGTATTGACGTTTATATATTTCATCCTGATTAGCTTCGTAATACAAAGCCTAAAGATTCCCGGTTTTGGTATACAAGAAAACATATTAAACTTATTTCCAGACTCTGGAGTTGGTTTATATATAACCATATTGGTTTTCACGATAGTAGCTCCAATTACAGAAGAAATTATATTTAGAGGATATTTGTTAGGTGGCTTATTAAAAAAGTTTACTAAATCTCAATCTATAACAATAAGCAGTATAATCTTTAGTCTTATCCATTTTCAACCTGATGTGATATTTCCATTATTTATTTTAAGCGTATTAATAAGCCATTTGTATTTGAAAACAAACAGTATAAAGGTAGCTATATATTTTCACATACTAAATAACTCACTAAAAACTTACTTATTGCTTTATTTAATTTAAAAAAAGTGTTATAATTAAGAGATTAATTATATACATGAAAATTAAACAACACCTAGTTATAGCATTAGTAATGATAGCAAGTTTTATTGGACTTGGTAGCAATAGTAGTGTTTTACAGGCAAGTTTAAACCTTAGTAATAACAGCGTAATTAGCCTGGAGGAATTTAAAGAATTAAATACTCAAACAGTCAAAATAAAAGTCAACAATGAAGCCAAACAAATTTTAGGGTCAAATTTAAGGTTAAAATACAATAAGGGTGTAGTCCAAAGCACAAATGAAACACAAGAATTACTAGAAAGTATTTTTGATAGTGTAAATAAAACTAAGTCAGCTGAACTGATAGTTAAAAACCAAGGTATTTATCTCAAGCCAGCAATCACTGGTACGCATGTAAATCTAGATGCACTAGAAAGGCAGCTCAATTCTAAGGATTTCAAAAAAACTAAATCAATTGCACTAAATGCCTATCAAATCACGCCAGAATATACCACACAGCAAGCTCAAACAGATATGGCACTGACAAAAGAATTATCAAACCAAAGAGTTCAATTTTATATAGACAGTGAGCTGGGCTACAGTCAAAGCTCAGCCTATAGCGCTTTAGAATTCAGTAAATATTATAAGTCAGAAATTGTAATTAACAACAAGCAGCTGTTAGAATTGCTAGAGACATTTAAGGAGGGCTTTAACATACAAGCCTATAATATTAAAATTCAAAATCAAGAACACAATATTAATATCGAAGACACAGGACTGCTTGGACAAAAGCTTCTTGTAAACCCCAGTATAGAAAAGGTCAAAACAGCTATCGAAAACAAACAAACACATGTCGAATTAGTTTACGAGACAGTCCTGCCAGAGGTATATAATTTTAAAGGTGCTAAATCTAAATGGAGAGCAATTAGTTATGGTGTAAGCGATTATACCGGCTCAATTGTTAATAGAGTCAAAAACATTCAAATGGCAAGTCAGAGTGTCTTTCAAAACATTATAGTCAATCCAGGGCAAGATTTCTCGTACAACGACACTCTCATTAAAAGAGGCAGTCATATAGAGTGGAAAAATGCCTTTGTTATTGTAAATGGAAAAGACCTACAGGAGGCTCCTGGTGGAGGATTATGTCAGGTTTCAACCACAATTTATAGAGCAGCTATAAAAGCAGGTTTTCCAATCAATCAACTAAAAAATCATTCACTATATGTGAAGTATTATAAAAAACATGGTGATGGTCTAGATGCAACTATTTACCCAGGTGCTCAAGATATGGTCTTTACCAACAACCTTTCAACACCAATTTTAATTCAAACCTACTACACGGCTGATAATAAAAACATAAGTATTATCTATGGTCTAGAAAATCCGAAAGATAGCAATCTCTACGGACCATATTATAGTATGAGTCCAAATCCATATGGGCTCACAGTCAAAAACAACCAAATAGTTTGGGTGAGAGAAGTAGAGGGGTCCAAAGAACCAGAGGTATTTACTTCAACATATAATCAAAGAGTGCTATAACAGGTAAGTGTAGTAAATAGAGTACTAAACTACGTTTAGCGACGAAACTACACAAATCAGTATAGAGGTTAGGCACATAGGCAATCTTAAAGTGATTTTTAAAGTAATATGCAAATAAATATCCCAACCCAACAAAACTAAAGTAAGGGCAAAATGCAAAGTAGTCAAAAGAAGCGAAGTCCGCCGTGTGCAAGCCTAAAAAGAGTAAGTAGTTAAAGTCTACTGTAGGCAACGCAAATACAAAGCCAAGACTAGAAACAAGCGTTAGAGTAGCTATTAACAATGGTTTGGTTCTTAAAAAGTATAAAACAAAAGCTGAAAATATAAAAAAATGCAAAACACCAAAATAAATAGCTAAAGATGGTTCATATATATAACTAGTGATAGTCACCAGTAAGGCGGCAGTAAATAATTTCTTTAAACGTATAAAGACTAATTTGAGTGTTTTTGGCTTAGAAAATATAAAATTATAACCAAATAAAAATAGAAACAAGAACCTGGCTAGCCAACCAATTATTTCTACTGCATACGTAATTGGAGTAGCGTACAAATAAAATTGGTAAAAATGCCAATGATAAACAATCATAGCAACTAAAGCTATGACTTTTAATATATCTAGTAGAATATTGCGCATAAAAACTAGGTGGTACCCGCGAAAGGATTCGAACCTTTGACCTTCGCCTTAGAAGGGCGCTGCTCTATCCAGCTGAGCTACGCGGGCTTATTGTACAAATAATCTACTATGACTATCAAAGGATGTAAAGACTTAATTTAACTTAGATCAGCAATCAGTTTGTAGATAAAATTCATAAGCTCTCGACGGCTTAAAATTCTACGGTATTCCGCAACTTGCCATTCTTCAATTAATCCATCAATCAAAGCTTGCTGTACAAAAAGCTTATTAGCTCCAAAATTCTTAAGAGAATTTGCATGTTTATTTTGAACTACAGGCAAGACATAATTACCACTAGACTTATAGTAAAGTGCTAAAAGCCAGTCGATAGTCGTTCCAGACTCAGGGTATAACATTGAGTCGAAATCAAGAAGGTTATATTCTAAGGCAGATTTAACATAATTATTAAACCAATCTAGATCAGAAACATCTAGAAACTCATGCTGACTAACAGAATTTTTAGCAATTTGCATAAATTCTAAATATTTAACTAAAAACTTTAAAGACTCTGCCCTAGTAATCAAACGATCTACAGCTAAACCTTCTGCTGTATTAGCCTCTATGAAGCCTAGGTTTTTTAAAAATTTAAATACTTCGTAATCATCATCTCCTTGCAAATTAAGATCAAAAGCATCTACAACAAAATCAAAGTCTAAAATAATTTGGTCAGCAACAACAACAGATACCGTGTAGTTACCAGCCACCAAAGGCCTAAAGCTAAACTTAGTAAGCCTAGAGCTAGCTGCTAAGCTTTTTGGGAAATCCGCAAGCTTGGTGCTATAAATTTGATAAAAATCTGATTTGGAACCTAAGGCTCCAAGGTGATCAGCATTAATACTAAACTCATACTCAGTGTCCACAATTAAACGGCTAGGGCCGCTAAGGCTAAAATTAGAAGCCTCAACGTAAGATATTTGACTGGTATCAGAAATCAATAAAGTCTCTGATATTTTTTGAATATCAGTCTTAATATCCAAATTTGATTCCGTCTCAACATCTACAGCTACAGTTGCCACCAGCTCCTTAAAATTTTCAATCAGTGTCGGTTTAACTAAATTTGGATATTCTTCTGCTTCTACCTCTACACTAACAACAGAACCATCACTGTCTAAAGAACTATTATCAGAGATTTGAGTCTGCTGATTTTCACCAGTTCCTAAATTGTTGGAGGTTAGGAGTTGGGTTTTAAAGGCTGAATCAATATAAACCAAAGGGTTTACAGTATTCTTTAAAGCAGAATCGTAACCATATCCCTGGTTAATAGCTTCTGAAAAGCTTAAACCTAATTTCAAAACCTCAGAATCACTAAATGGCCAAAAAGGATGCCAGGGTGCTGAAGATTTTTCAATTTGAAAGTTCAAATGGGCTCCAGAGGATAATCCAGAGTTACCAGAGTAACCAATAAGCTGGCCAACTGTTACAATTTGGCCAGGGGATACAAGTATAGATGAAAGGTGACCATAACTTGAGAACAAGGTCTGGGTAGCTCCAGACTCTAAATCTGGAACATTATTATGTCTTAAAACTATATGATTACCAAAACCAACTTCTGATTGCTTGGTTTTAGTCACCACTGCATTAGCAATCGCAACTATAGGTGTACCATGAGGCAGCTTAATATCGACACCAGGGTGTGAACCAGCATATTGTTTCCCATCAAGCTTATAGTTGCCCATGTAGGCAACAGAATAAGTTAAACGGGCGTTAATTGTTTGATTATCTAGTGCAGCAAGATTATCAACAGGGCCAAGCAAGTGCGAGTCATATTTAATAGGGTTAATTTTAAATTGATCGTCAATTTGACTAAAATGCAAAGAACTATTGGCCAACATCGCTGACCAATTGATTGATTGTGAAAAAGGATAAATAAATTCAGATACAGGGCTATGTTTAAGCATAGCAATTGAATTTGCCTGCAAAAATCTAGAAATATTTTGGTTAAAAAATAATCCAGTAGCAAAAACTGCAAATATAAAAGCATGTACAAAAATAGAACTACGTCCTAAATTGCGAACTTTAAATAAATTGTACATGACTCAGTGTTTATAAATCCTTATATTATAACACAAATAGCCGGGAATTTAAAGCTTAAACATGCACAGAAAACAAAAGTAAATTCTTATGATAGACGTGCTTCACACGAATTGAAGATATAGATAGGTAGTTTAAAACTCTAAAATCAAAATCACCATGCTGAGATCTATATACCATAGGGTTAATAAAAGAGAGTCTAAACGGCACAAAATAATGCTGTAAAGCCCTTTTGTTGCGAGATTGAGAAATAAATTTATCTGTTTGCTTCACCTCTATCAACTGCTTACCAAATAATTTGCTTGCGCGTCTAGCTTCTTCGCCAAAACCCATCCAGATATCGATTCGTTTATCTTTAATAGCTCCACCTCTATCCAAAACAGCAAAAACCCCAATGTTGCCTATAGATACTTTATCTCCAAAATCAAAACATTTATCTGCAGCTACAAATCCATATTTATAATCTGTTACAGCTAATCCAGAGGCTGTATAAAGCCCCTTGCCATTAAGCCTTATTTCTGATTTGTAATCTCCAGTTAAAAATAAGCTTTGTGAAGGAGACGGTGAGTAGTAAGCAGTCACCAAGTATTCCCCATCTTCACAGGCCAAGGCTAACAAGCTACCTAAGAACATACTAGCCAATACGACGCAAAATTTCACGTGAAACGAATTCAACATCTCTACCATATTTTAATCTTGATAATTGTTTATATGCAGCACCTACATCTGGATCTCCAGCTTCTAAATGTGGACTTATAGGTTTGATACTAAAAGCTTTTGAAGGCTGGGTATCTATTGACAACTTCATGACTGCTTGAAATTTATCAATATTAATTAAATCTTGGTCAGAAAAAACTGGGGCAAACTCCTTGCCCATAAACTCAGCATCTTGGGCTCCAATCTTATAAGAAACCATAGTTCCAACATTACCAAAAACTGCATTTTTGATCTTTTCATCATTTTTATTCACCAACTGTCCAATATATTGGTGGGCTAAATTGAGACCTAGTCTATATTTACGAGCCTCAGAAAGAATACTTTCAATTGAGTCTGTTATATAATTTTGAAACTCATCTATGTACAAAAAGAAATCTCGTCTTTGAGAAGGGTCTACCTTTTGTCTTCTCAAAGCAGCCATTTGAATTTTAGAGACAATAATTAACCCCAGTAATTTAGAGTTAATATCACCAGTTAAACCTTTGGAAAGATTCATAAGTAAAATTTTGCCATTGTCCATAACATCAGAAAAATCAAACGCAGACTTAGGCTGGCCAATAATATTACGCATCATAGTATTTGTAATAAAGGCACCAAACTTAGCAGCAAAGTAAGGTATCATTTCCTGCTTTTCTCGAGCTCCAGTATTAGCCATTTGGTTTTCCCAAAAAGATTTCACAATCGGATTTTTTACCTGCTCAATTTTTGTGCGTTGAAAGGCGTCATCAGTAAACAAGCGAACAATATCAGTTAAAGCACCACCTTCTTTACATTCCATTAAAGTTAGACAGCCATTTCGGAAGTAATCCTGGATTCTAGGTCCAAATATTTCTTCATCAAAAATCTTGATCATAATGTTCATTGCATCTAGAGCTACTAAATCCCTCTCTTCAGGAGAGTCGGCTTCAAGTAAATTAAAACCCATAGGTCTTTGTGTGTCTGCAGGATTAAAATAAATCACATCATCAGCACGCTCTCTTGGAATGAAAGGTAATAACTCCTCAACTAACTCACCATGTGGGTCAATAACACAGACACCATTACCTAGCTTGAGATCCTGTCGGATCATTGTTGTCATAATCGATGTCTTACCAGTACCAGTTTGTCCAATTACATAAAAATGACGAAAACGGTCAATATTCTTCATTCTAATCTCCTTTTTTTGACCTCTATAAATATTATGCCCTAACAAAATACCTTCAGCTGGCAAGTTAGATGGTGGGGGAGCAACCTTATAGTTTTTCCAGTTTATATTAGGAGATTTATTATACTTTATGTTTGGTAGATGAAACATAGAAGCCAACTCATCGGCAGATAAGATATGCTCCCTAAAAGCTTCTAACCACGGTTTTCGAAAAGCTCTAAGTATATAGTTCTTGATCACTAACCTTTGCGAATATAATTTCCAACCTGTAGGTACAAATTTAAATTCATTAATATGATTATAAGAGGTGCCATATTGACCAAAAGCAGACTTAATATTATTCAAATGCTCCTTAGCTGTAGGGTAATCTGCTGCAGTTGTAACGACTCTAATAATTGCATCGTAACCTATCTGTCTAGATTTAGCATCTAGCAGTTTGATTTCATCTTCTTCAATTTGAGTTTTTCTATCTATAGATTCATCATTCTGTGGTTTATCTAATTTATCTGAACCATGAACTAAAACATCTAATACCTTACCTAAGTAATAAAAGGGCTTCATTAAAAGTGATACAGACTTTTTGTTTTTTTTATTTAATAAATCTTTGGCAGCCTTGCGTCCATCTGCTCGCCAATTAGAGTTGGGTGGTTTAATCATGATCTGAATAGCTGCAGCCTCGTTCGGGGCAAATTTGCTAAGTGAATTTGTGAGATAGTTTAAAGGATCAGCACCCATTGATTCGTAAGAAAGCAAAGGCATATGCGCTTCCTTTCTAGGGTTTAAATATTGTACAGCTATTGCTTGCCGCTCCTTAAAAATATTATAGGTTGCATCGTATTCAATAAAAGCATCTGGGAAAAACCCTGTAATCTTTTTTTCCATCAAAGAAGCCATATCGTGAGGACAAACAACATAAAAATCAATCATTCCATCTACCACAGCAATTTCTAAACTTAAATAATCTTGACCAGTAAATTTCCTTTTAATTTTACCAGAACCAATTGAGTCCAGTGCTGTAAATAACTGTGACATTTCTGCTATTGGGGTCTTAAAATCTGTCTGAGTTGCTTTGTCCCGCTCTGCATCTTTATCTTGTTGAGATTCCTTCTTTGGTACACATATTCTTAAAAAAACCATATCGTAACTCATTCTGTGACTCCAAAAATATCGTATAAACCAAATACATACTCTAATAAGGTAGTAGGCTACTAAGAGTAGTAAAGCTATTGAAAGGAGGATTTGAATCAAGGCCATTAATTTTTAATTAAGTCAATTTGTAATTCTTCTAAGAGTGAGTCATCTACTGTAGAGGGAGCTCCAAGCATAATATCCTTACCCTTAGAGTCTTTTGGAAATGCAATTACCTCTCGAATATTGGGTTCATTTGCAAATATCATGATTAATCTGTCCAA
Source organism: uncultured Candidatus Peribacteria bacterium (assembly GCA_964451705.1). Classification (GTDB taxonomy): domain Bacteria; phylum Patescibacteriota; class Gracilibacteria; order UBA1369; genus CAYYFV01. The sequence goes on from CAYVIV010000003.1 coordinate 28,716, forward strand.
TCCCCAAGCAATTCCTGCATGTGGCGGTACGCCGTAAGAGAACGCCTCTAACATGTGACCAAATCGTTTTTCTGCATCTTCATCAGATATTCCCAAAGCATCAAAGAGCGCTTTTTGCAATGCAGCATCGTGAATACGTACACTTCCACCACCAATTTCATATCCATTTAATACTATATCATAAGATATAGATTTTAACTCAAGTGGTTTTGTTTTTAAGTCGGCAATTTTTTCTAATTTAGGAGAAGTAAACGGATGGTGACAGGCTTGCATAGACCCATCATCATTTTTTTCAAACAAAGGAAAGTCGACCACCCAGGCCAAGGCATAAAGATTAGGATCAATTAAATCTAAAATCTTGGCTAACTCATTTCTCACAGCTCCAAGAGAGTTACAAGCAATTTCAAATTCGTCTGCCATAAAAAATACAACGTCACCATTTTGGATTGATAACTCAGCTTGCAAACCCTGAATTTCGGACTCAGACAAGAATTTTAAAATAGGCGAACGCAGTTCATCATTCTCCTTAATAATATACGCTAACCCCTTAGCCTTATATACTTTAGCAGTTGCTTCTAAATCAGCTATGACTTTACGAGACAACTTTTCTGCTGCATTAGGCGCCTTTAAAGCCTTAATAATACCAGAATTGGATACAACAGAGGCAAAAGCCTTGAATTCTGAATTTTCAAAAACCTTAGACACATCAACAAATTCCAAATCAAAGCGTAAGTCGGGTTTATCGCTACCATATTTGTTCATAGCCTCGTCATAAGTAAGTTCTAATGGCTGCTCAAAGCGCAACTTAACATCTGGACGGTGTTTTTTGATAAGTTGCAAAACTAATTTTGTATTTATATCAATCACATCTTGTTGTGAAGCGAAAGACATTTCCAAATCTAATTGTGTGAACTCTGGTTGTCTATCTCCTCGTAAATCTTCATCTCTAAAACAACGAGCAATCTGAAAATATTTATCCATACCAGCAACCATTAGTAACTGTTTGAGTTGTTGAGGTGACTGAGGTAATACATAAAAGTTACCTGGATACACTCGAGAGGGTACAATATACTCACGACTGCCCTCAGGAGTACCTTTGATCATAATTGGGGTTTCTATTTCTAAAAAACCATCATCAGATAAAAAATTCCTAATATCTCTAATAACTTCGTGTCTCAAAATTAAATTTTTCTGTAAACGCTCTCTTCTTAAATCTAAATAGCGATATTTTAGTCTAACATCCTCACCTGGTTCAACATGTGAATCTATTTCAAAGGGTGGAGTTATAGCTCTTGATAAAATATCTAAATCTGTAACTACAACCTCTATATCTCCTGTTGCTAACTCCTTATTCTGCATGCCTTCTGGTCTTTTTGCGACTGTGCCTTTAATATGAATAACAAATTCAGATCGAAGCTCATTAGCTAACTCATGTGCCTTGACACTAGAATCTGGATCAAAAGTAATTTGAGTTACTCCGTATCTATCACGTAAGTCAATAAAAATTAATCCGCCATGGTCTCGGCGTCTATGAACAAATCCAGACAAACTTACTGTGGAATCTACATCTGCAGCTCTTAATTCATTTAAATAGTGCGATCTTTTCATGAAATTATAATTAAAATTATCATAATAAAATTAGCCTAAAAAACCTATTTAATCAAAGCTAATATTTGAGATTTTACACTAGGAGTTAAACATATTCCAGTTTTGAGTTTAATTTTCTTGGCAGAGTCACTGTTAGCATCAATAATTAACAAAACAGGTGTTTGTCCGGGATTATCAGCTAAAAGTTCTTTTAATTTAGATAAATTTGTTTTCGAAGTGCTTTTATCTAAAGGGATTTCAAAAACTTTCTTAGAATAATCATAGAGCTCACCATTAATTGCAGAGTCCTTCATAACCTCTAAAGAAACCTTTTGAATGTCGGTAAGGGCTAATTGCAAGTTATCTCTTTTAGAAACTTTAGCTTTACAAACAACAAAATCATCATTTTCAATTTCTATTCTAATAGACTCTAAAGCTCTAGGAAATACAACTACATCTATACCTGCAAACAAATCTTCTAAAATAAAAGTCATCATTTGCTTACCATTTTTGGTGTAAAACTTCCTCAAATTAGTCACCATTCCACAAAAGCTATAAGACTTTTCTAAATCTTTATCATTTAAAGCATTTATCATCTTATATTTACTCTTTAAATAGCTACCAAGACCACGTAAAGGGTGGGCAGAAACATATAAACCCAAGACATCCTTTTCTCGTGATAAAATTTCAAAATCAGAAAGGGGGTCCACCTGCAACACATCTAAACTGGAAGTCTGGCTTGCATCATCCGTCATATCAAAAAGACTACCCTGGCCACTATTTCGAGCCTGAGCATGGGCTTTTGAAAATTTATTAATTAACTCATAGGAACTAGCAATTGCATGTCGTGAACCGAAATCGTCTAAGGCTCCTGCATAGGCAAGTGCCTGAATAGATTTTTTATTAAGTAACTCAGGAGCCACACGTGTAGCAAAGTCGCTTAAGGACTCAAATTCACCTTCTAACTCACGAACTTTAATGATTTCTTCAATTGTTTTTGTTCCAAGCCCTTTAATAGCACCCAGACCAAAACGTATGGTTTTATCTCCTGTGACTGTAAATGTTAGGGCACTTTGGTTAATACTAGGTGGCAACACCTCTATGCCTAAATTTGCACATTCTTCTATTTCTATCACTACTCTATCTGTAGTTTCTAAGTCTGCAGTTAATAAAGCTGCCATAAATTCAACTGTATAGTTGGCCTTTAAGTAGGCAGTCTGATAAGAAATATAAGCATAACAAGTGGCATGAGCTTTATTAAAGCCATATCCAGCAAATGGCTCAATTACATCGGTAAAAACCTTAAGAGCAAATTCTGGATCATGACCCTGTGCTTCTGCTCCTTTTGCAAAGTTCTTCTTTTGCTCTGCTAGTAGTTCTGGGATTTTCTTACCTACTGCTCTTCTCAACAAATCTGCTTGACCAAGGGAAAAACCAGCGAAATCACGAGCAATTCTTAAAATCTGCTCCTGGTAAACACCAACTCCATAGGTTTCCTCTAAAATAGGCTCAAAGACAGGGTGCATGTATTTAATAGTTTTAGGATCATGCTTACCCTGAATATATTGAGGTATATAATCCATAGGGCCCGGTCTATACAAGGCATTCATAGCAATTATATCTTCTAAACGAGATGGTATTAACTCTTTTAAATACCGCTTCATTCCATTTGATTCCAGCTGAAAAACTCCAGTTGTCAATCCGTCTGCTAACAATTCATAAGTTTTACTATCATCTAACTTTATATTGTTTATATCTATATCTATATTGTGACGAAACTTGATAATTTTCAAAGTATCTTCTAAAATAGTTAAATTCTTTAAACCTAAGAAATCCATTTTTAACAGGCCAATATCCTCAAGTGGCTTCATTGAATATTGAGTCACAATAGACCCATCCTTGCCAGATGCAGGCTGCAGGGGAGTATAGTTGGTAATTGCATCTTCAGAAATAATTACAGCACACGCATGAGTTCCTGTATGACGCACTGTACCCTCCAGCTTAATAGCAAAATCCATTAAACGTTTTGTAGCCGGCTCTTTTTTATATGCCTGTGCCAATTCTACAGCATCAACTATTGACTTAGCTAAAGGTTCATACTTGCCAAACACTGGAGGGGGCACTAACTTGGAAATTCTATCTACATCACTATAAACCATGCCTAAAGCCCTACCTACATCTCTAATAACTGCCTTGGCAGACATTGTCCCAAAAGTAATTATTTGAGCAACATTCATACGACCATATCTTTCTACTACATAGTCCATAACCTCCTCACGCCTTGTATCAGCAAAGTCAATATCGACATCGGGCATACTAACACGTTCTGGATTAAGGAATCTCTCAAAATACAACCCATATTTAAGTGGGTCTACAGTAGTAATATCTAAAACATAAGCGATAATGGACCCAGCAGCCGATCCACGGCCTGGTCCAACCATAATATCTTGTTTTTTAGCAAAGTCTATAAAATCATAAACAATCAAGAAATAATCTACAAAGCCCATGCTTTCAATTACTGATAGCTCGTACTCAAGCCGTTTTTTAGCTTCCAAATCATTTTTAGGATATTTTTTTTGCAAACCTTCATCACATAATTCACGTAAATATTTATTTGGGGATATATTATTAGGAGTAGCAAATTTAGGCAGTAAATTCTGACCAAATTCTATTTGAAAATTGATAGAATCAACAAAATCTTCTAAATTTTGTAAGATAGGCTCAAGTTCAATATCTTCAAACTCCTTTTGAATCTCTTCTAGGGTCCTCAAACTAAAATCGCCATCATATTTAAGCCTATCATTTTCATCTACATGACGACCAGATTGAATGCATACTAAGACATCATGCGCGCTAGCATCTTCTGGCTTTATGTAGTGAGAATCACAAGCAATTAAAACTTTTAAATTTCTCTCTTTTGCCAAGGCTAAAACCTGCTTATTTACAAAATCTTGTTTAGGATGCAGGCTAGGTGGTGAAATCTGTAGGTAATAATCATCGAAAATGTCACTATAAAAGTCTAAAACATTATTAGTCTTATCTAAATTCTCAGCTAATATTGCATGTGATAATTCACTTTGAATTCCTCCACTAACTGCGATAATGCCCTTTGAATGACCAGATAATAACTTTCTATCAATTCGAGGTACATAGTAAAAACCCTCTAAATAGGATTTAGTCACTAATTCAATAATATTCAAGTATCCTTGTTGATTTTTGGCATATAACAAAATTGTTTTGCAAAATCTATTCGTGGAGTCTTTAATAAAACGATCCTCAGAAATATAGAACTCTACACCCAAAATTGGCTTAACACCTTCTGATTTACAAGCTTTAAATAACTCACATGCACCATATAGATTCCCATGATCTGTAATCCCAATTGCCGTCTGGTTATTAGCCGCGGCAAAGGCAGCTAGCTGTTTTGGGCGAGTTAAAGCGTCAAGTAAACTGTAATGAGTATGATTTTGGATATTTATGAAATTCATAAGCCTACACTATTTAAAATGCAAAGATTTGGTTTGCTAAAAGCTTATCAGATAAGTCTTTTTTTGAAAATTAAAAAAAGTCTTGCTTAACCAAAAATAATCTTATAATATCACTTTATCTTATTAGTACACGTGCCGTGGTGGCGGAATTGGTAGACGCGCTGGTCTTAGGAACCAGTAGGGAAACCTGTAAGAGTTCGAGTCTCTTCCACGGCACCATTTTTTTCTCAAAATAGAATTGACTTATGTCAAAAGTACTATATAATACTTATCAATAACATAAAGGTAAATATGAATAGTTTTACAACCATAAATAACGACTTCCAAGAGATCATCAGGGAAGTAATGTCGATTCTAAGCCAAAAAGAACAAGAGGTTATCAGCAAACGAAACGCCATTACCACACCGGTTAGAATGACACTTCAAGCAATTGGAGAGGATATGTTTATAACAAGAGAAAGAGTACGTCAAATAGAAAAAAAAGCTATCTCCAAAATAGAAAGAAATCAGAAAAACCTCAAAATCAAAGAGGTTGTTGCTCTTGTAGAACAAAGCTTAAAAAAATTCCAAAACCTTGCCAAAGAAAAACTATTCATTAAATATCTTGAGCAAGAAGGCACAAAACAAGAAGCTTTAGGAGTTTACTATATAGCTCTGCAAATCTCACAACAAACAGGTTTGCTGCGTAAAACTCAAACCCTTGCTAAAACCTGGTATAATAAAACTCTTTTAAACGAAACAGAAATCAAAGGAGTTGTCAAAGAAGCCGTTTTATTATTAAAGTCCAAAGAATCAGCTATAGAGGAACAAACATTAATTGATAGTATTGCAAAAAAACTTTCAATTAGCGCCGAATTGGTTCCAAACATCTTAAATATTACCAACGAGGTAAAAAATTTAGAAGGGGTTTACGGGCTAGCAAACTGGAGAAATGTAAACCCAAAGAGTATCAAAGATAAAGCTGTCATTATCCTGAAAAGAGCACACCGACCATTGCATTTCAGAACAATCAATAAGTTAATTCATGACTCGCAGTTTGATCACAAACAAGTAACTGTCGAGGCAGTCCACAACGAATTAATAAGATACGAAGATTTTGTCTTAGTAGGAAGGGGATTATATGCCCTATCTGAATGGGGATACACAAAAGGCACTGTTAAAGATGTTATCTACCAGATTCTTAAAGAGCATGGACCATTAAAAAAGAAGGAAATAGTTGAACATGTACTGAAAAAAAGGCAAGTCAAAATAGGAACTATTTCTCTGAACCTACAGAAAAATACTGAGTTTAAACGAGTTGGAAGAGCTATTTACTCAATTTAATATCTTTCCAGATTGCGAATATCTCCTCATCTGATAAATGTTTCAGATTCGAGATAGTAAAATTCAGATTACAGATCTTCAAATATAAAGTGGACAGTTGCACAGCTGTTCCTTTTCTGAAATTTGCACGATTGGCAATATCGGTTTTATGCGCTTTTATAGCAGCAACCATTGTCCTTCTAGATGGGCGTTGAATACTCTTAGGTATATTTTGTTTATTTACAACCTTCTCCTTAGTGACTACCTCAACTTGTTCGGTAATACCTGTATCTTTTGAACTAGGAATCAACTCCTCTATTGACTCTAGAACCTCCGGCTTCTTCTCAGGGATTCCAGGGGTGCTTAATTCACTGGATTGGTTGATAATTTCATCATCTTTGGGTAGTATTTCCATAATTAAAATTTTAAATAATGAAACTAATAAAAATTTTATTGTCGACACTATTATGGACTAGTTTTGCATTCGCAGCAACTATAGAACCAAACTCGATAATTAACCTTATAAACTCAGAGGATTTCACTAGAATAGATGAACCTGTAGTCTTTGAGGCAGAAAGCTTTAGTGATATAGAAGACTTAAACAAAGGTCAGATTAAATATGTCTGGGATTTTGGTAACCAAAACTATGATGAAGGTCAAAAAGTTGTACATAGATATCAAAAGCCCGGAAATTATAAGGTCAGCCTTAGCACAACATACAAAGATGATACATTTAATGCAGTCAAGGATATATTTGTTTCTAAAACCAATATATTAGTAATTACAGATAACCAACAGGAGTCTGAGAATATTCAACAGTTTAAGAAAACTGCAGAAAGTTTTGATATCTATGTAAACGCAGTCAGCGCGTATAACAATGCCTCAAACTTTGTAAGTTCAGAAATCCTCTCACAAAAGATTACTAATAGCAGTAACCTGCAACAATATGAATATATAATCGACTGGACTGCTCAAAGTATAGGCAAAAATACCATCCAAAAAGTTCAGCAAAAAAACACAAATAGTTTTAAAAACATAACATTTATAAATCTTTCAAAAGCCAAACAAATCACAATTAGCAGCAGACAAAAGAAACAATTGTCGATTTCAGACATTATAACAATCAAAAAATCTGCATTATATACCCTACTTGAAAGTCAATCTAAACAAGATTTTCTTAATAAACTCGAGACACAACAACATGAATATCAAATTCACGGAGTGACTCACAAAATCTCAGAAAAATTGCCATTTACACAAATATTCAACTTTATGCGAGAAAATGGAGTTACCGAGCAAAGCCTATATTTAATCATAATAATACCATTACTTGCTTTATCTATCACATTCGCCAAGCAGGTTGTTGGTATAGAAGCCATAGGGTTTTATACACCTCTGATTACAAGCCTGTCACTTTTATATATAGGAATTAAAGTCGGTACTGTGATCTTTATAGGTTTGTATATTTTCTCCTATTTCGTCCAAAAATATCAAAGTCGCAATAAATTTCACTATCTGGCCAAAAATGCTCTTTTAGTTTCCTGTTTTTCATTAATTACATTGGTTGTGCTTACTATCCTCACTTATTTCCAAGGTTCTCAAGCAGCCCTAATCAACATTGCAATTTTTCCTATGGTTGTCTTAATTACTATCGTAGAAAGCTTTGCTAAGCAAATATACATGAAAGGTTACAAGTTAGGATCTAAAAAGGTTCTGAGCACCTATGTAGTCTGCCTAGCAGCCTATATCTTAGCAGGGGGCACTCTTAACATATTGAGCAAAACTTTCTCCTTTACATTTCTAAAAGATCTCATAATGCAAATTCCAGATTTAACTCTTGTTTTGATTGGGTTAATTATATATTTAGGGAACTGGAAAGGACTCAAATTAATTGAATATTACAGAATTAAGTCATATAACGATAACATAGAGGAGTAATGCAGCCAAAAGACTACCTAGGTATGAATCTTAGGAATTTAAAATATATCGACACTGATAACAAAAAGGCTATAGACTTTACTAATAGCAAACTTAAAACAAAGTTTTTTTTATCTGCAAGACAAATAAGAGTGCCAAGACTCCATAGGATAATCAAATCGCACAAAGACCTGCAACGACTAGACTTCGCAAGTTTGCCTGGAAACACAGTTTTAAAGCCAAACAAGGGTTCACAAGGACGGGGGATTATTCCATTTAAAAAAAGACAAGGGACAATCTTTACCACAGTTAGCAATCGTGTTTATGATGATCAGTTTATAAGTAAACATATTTTAGATATTCTAGATGGCAAGTATTCCATGGGTTTCTTACCTGATCTTGCATTCTTTGAGGAAAAAATTGAATCCCATAAAGACCTAAAAGACCTAGCGCCAATTGGGCTACCGGATATCAGAATAATCATTTATAAAGGCTTTCCTGTCTTAAGTATGCTGCGCCTGCCAACGGAAGAATCTAAAGGCAAGGCCAATCTAAATTCAGGCGCAATAGCAATGGGGCTTGATTTAATAAGTGGTAAAGTTATTAGTAGCTACCAAAATGGTAAACTCATAAAATCCAAATATATCAATTCATTCCAAGTACCGTATTATAAAGAGTCTCTAGAAATGGGGGTTAAAATAGCAGACATTACAAAGCTGAATTTTTTTGGCTGCGACATTGCAGTCTCAAAAAACGGTCCGGTCTTAATTGAACTCAATTCGAGGCCCGGTCTCAAGATTCAATTTGTCAATAATATTGGGCTTAAGAAAAGGTTAGAAAAAATTGATGATTTAAAATACAAAGGACAAAAACAGGCCATTAGTCTTGCACATCACCTATTTAGTAGTAGCAGTCTTGAAAAAAACACTCAAAATCCTAAAACAATCAATATAAATAACAAAGCAACAATTCTTTACAAAAACAAAAAAATACAAGCTCAAATATTAATTCGAACAGACAAAAATTCCACTTACCTATCAAAAGATATACAAGCAGAATTAAACATTAAGAAAGACTCAAAAATAAAAGTCAAAACAAATCAATTTTCAGAAATAATCAAACTTAAAACCCTAGACGATATCCCGCCACAAAGTATTGTATTGGGTAAAAAGATATTATCTGAATATAATGTCAGCTTTAACAATCCTAGTAAAAAAATTCAACTTCCAAAGGCGATTGCTAACAAACAAAATATATTTTACAAGCCACAAATTAACTATGGACAGGTGGATTACCAAATCTATCAAATTTGTCAAAGTTTAAAGTTAGTCGAAAAACTCAAGCCCATAAACCTAAAACAGGAACTAAAAAAATTCGCAAAGGATCCGAGTTACAATCCTCAATTTAGGTATGATTCCTTCGACGAGTTTGTATATAACAAACAAAATGCCTTACTCAATATAAAATGTGATGACTCTGCTCTAGGACAAATATATGAGGAGAAAAAAACTGAATTGTTCAATCTATTAAACATTATCCAGAATATTGGCAGTCCAGAAATATTGCACTATTTTTCAAAATATATTCCCGCTCCAAGCTATCATGAGTATAAATATGCAAAAAAACTAAGAGCATTAAGAACACCTATCAAATCCAAAAATTTAAACACAAAGGAAATCAAAAAAATAATTCAAAAGACACTTGATGAATACAAGCTAAATGATTGGAAAATTCAAGAGAAAAAAACAATGCTAGGAAAATTCAGTGTGAATAAGCAAGACAAAATCTTTATTAAACAGGGTACTTCTGTAAGCGAGTTTAGACTCAAACAAATAATAGCGCACGAAATTATGACACACGTTTTCACCACAGAAAACGGCAAAAAACAACCATACTTGCTATTTCAAGATGGCATGGCAAATTATATTCAAACACAAGAAGGTCTGGCAATTTATAATGAATATGCATTAGTAGGACAACAAGATAGATATTTTTCCGCAGGCAATATGATTAGTTCATATATCAGCTTAGAAAAAAGTTTTAGCAGCGCGGTAGCTGAACTTATTAAAATTGGTTTTACAAAAACATCAGCTATAAAACATGTTCTTAAAACAAAAAGAGGTCTCAGCGACACCTCTAAACCAGGTGGCATTACTAAACAATGCATATATACTAGAGGTGCTTTAAAAGTAGAAAAATTTATTAAAAATGGAGGTGATATTAAAGATTTATATGTTGGAAAAATAGATATTGATAAACTAGAAGTACTTAAAAAACTTAAATGCCTCAACAAAGCCAAACATATGCCAAAACAGTATTTATCTTAAAAACAGGCAGGCATCACCAAACGAGTAAAATAAATATTGCTTGAAAATAGCATGCTCATAAATCGCTAAAGCTTGTTTTGTCCCAACAAAAGCAGATATCAACATAAATAGGGAGCTTTTAGGTAAGTGAAAATTGGTCAGTAGGCCATCGACCACAAAGTCATTAAAGGGAGGTTGTATGAAAATATCAGTCTCTGAGTTTCTAGCAATAAACTCTTCGGTAGCGAAATCATAACAGGACTGCAAAGTTCTTAAAGTAGTAGTCCCAACTGCTATAATTTTTTTAGACCTCTTCTTGTAATCATTTAATCTACTAGCAACCTGTGTTGTGAGTTCAAATGATTCAGAGTGTAATCTACCCGAATCTAATTGCTGCCTTGTTAATGCCCCAAAAGTTCCTAGTCCAACATTTAGATTTAGGTATTCCAAGGCTACACCTTTAGTTTTTAAGTCAGCTAGTAGAGCTTCATCAAAATGTAATCCTGCTGTAGGCGCCGCTACACTACTACCATTGCAAGCGTATACAGTCTGGTAGTCACTTGCATATAACTCAGGGTTCTTAGTGTTGATATAAGGAGGTAAGGGTATTTGCCCTTTTGATTCTAATATTAAAGCTAAATCCGTATCTGCTTCCAGTTGGATTACAAAGTACTTATCGAGCAGAGATATTATCGAAAATTTAAAGTCAGGAGTCTCAATCCATTTGTCTTTCTTATACACAGAAGGTTTTTTCAAAAAAACTTTATATTGATTTTGACCTAGATCCTCTAGAAAGAAGATCTCACAAAGCTTTTTCTGATAATGAAACAAATACCTAGCATTCACTACTCTAGTTTGATTAAATACCAAGACATAAGAGTCATCTAGTATCGATAAAATATCTCTAAAAATCAAATCTGCAATCTCATGATTGTTATAAAACAACAACTTACAATCCGTTCTATTCTTGTAAGGTTTTTGAGCAATCAGTTTAGCAGGCAAATCAAAATCAAATTTTGATAAATCCATTATTTACCCCAGTTAGTAACGAGCATAGTTTGCTCTCTATCTGAATTAAAATCAAGGTCAGTTAAACGCATGCAGATAAGTGTCATATCATCATTTTGGACAGTATCTCCAACGAAGGTCACAACATCTTTAGAAATTGCTTCAAAGACCTTTAAACTATCTCCTAAATGACCATATTTAGAAACACATGCAGTAAGTTGTTCTAAGCCAAAAAGCTCTTGTGATTCATTAATAGCCTCTGTAATACCATCTGAATATAAAACAACAATATCATTTGTTTTTAATTTAATTTCCTTTTCAGATACTATTTCTGTAATATCATCTGCCATAGCAAGAGCAATTCCACCAGTAGTGATGACCTCTGTAACTCCTTCGTCTGCTCTATAGACTAAAATATGCTCGTGACCACAGCCAGTATAAAATATACGTTTAGATTTAGGTTCAAATCTAAAAAAAACAGAAGTCATGAACATAGATGAGTTAACTCGTGGTTTTAACAGCTTATTTATAGACACTGCTAAATCGTGAGTAGTTTTGGCTTTTGGAAGCAAAACCTCGTAAAGTGTATTTGTAATCATCATCACCAAGCCTGCTGGAGCTCCATGACCCGTAACATCGCCTACGTACACAAAAAATTGATCGTTATGTGCAGTTACTGCAAAGCTATCACCTCCAATTTCTTCGGCACTACGTGTTTTAGCCACTGTGTCCAAACCAGGAATTTTGGGAATGCTCTTAGGCAAGACACTCTGCTGTATAGAAGAAGCTATCGATAGCTCTTCCGACATTCGAGACCCCTCCTTTAACATATAAGAAATCTTTTCTATATTTTTGGTAATATCATTAAAGAAAAATGCAATTAAGCCAAATTCATCCTTGGAAAAAATATTCAATCTTTCATAAGGTTTTGAGGCAATTAAAGCAGCAATTTCCTTAGTCACCCTGTCTAAAGGTTTAATAAACAGTCTAAATAAAGTTATATAGGTTAAAACAATTGCTAAAAACAAAAGGCCCAGCACTACATATTCACTTGCTTCTATCCAAAGCAAAGATAGGATGAAAGGCAAAAAATATAATACAGAAAGTAAAATTATTTTCTTGAAAATTCGGTATCGACTCGTGCTATATAACATTTACTTGATTAAATTAGAAACTACATCATCAACTGTAGTGTGGACTGGAATGATCTTAGTAAGGCCAACTGCCTCAAAAACATCGAGAACTTGCGGTTGTACCTGAGCAAAATATAAGTGTTTATGTGCTTGCTTTAATGAATAGTAAAGTGACACTAAGAAACCAACACCTTCGGAGTTAGTAAAGTTAAAATATCTTAAATCAAATATTAAATGTTTCTCTTTTAGTTCTGCAGAATATCTAGTCAATACAGAGCGGACATCTTCTATATTAGTTTTATCGAGTTCTCCTTTAAATTCTAGGGTTACAAAGTCATCAGTCGCAATTTGTTTATCTATAACATTTAAATCTAGCTTTGCCATATATTATTTTATATAGGCAAAGTATAACTAAATTAATACTTTCTTAAAAGATCTAACACTGTAAAATATTCTTTACTGGCGCCCAAAAAGTTATATAACTCTGAAATTTGACTGCAAAGCAATTTATTGTGACTGTTGTTTGCCTCAGCAGATTCAAGCTCTGAGTAAAGCAAGTGCACCTCAAACTTTAAACGTTGGTCTATAAGATGTAACAACTTATCATCAGATAAATCTAAAACTAAACTTCTAATGAAAATCAGTTCCTTCTGAGAAAAACGTTCGTATAATAAAGATAAAAAGTGATTTGGTTTAGATTTTTTATATAGATACAACTGATAAAACAATCTTTCAATCACACTTTTTGTACTGTCATTAAATGCAACTAAAATATCATTTGACACAGATATATCTGAATTCTGGTTTAACATCGCAAATAAAAGTAAAAATCTCTTGTTTTGCATACTTGCTTGTGACATAAAATCTACTAATTTGTTAGCACGCTTACAACAGTCAAACTGAGACAAGACCCTTAATATATAATAGTTTAATCTAGGAGTATCTTCATGAATTAAATCACAAAGTACATTCGCTAAACTTGGATCGTTAAAGGACAGTAGGACAGGGCATACAATATGAACATTTTCTTCATCTAAATACAACTTAAGTAGTTGACCAATATCCAAATCTAAATTAATAGTTAAGTCTGATAATAAAATAAAAGACAAAAATTCGCCCCGTGTAATAGAATCAAGTTCTAATGCACTTAGGTTTTTATAAAGTTTTTGAATTGCCTTGTTTGTAAATGGTAAATCCGCAATTTCACTACTATATTTAAGTAAAATAGTATTTAAAGTCGGTAAAATATATTGAATATCTACAGACTCATTGTTAGCCAAATTAATTAAGTCCGGAACCAGTAGGTAGTCAGCTTGCCGGGAAATAATCTCAAAAACTTTTTTCAAGACAATAGGATCATTAAATCCTTTAGAATTAATTGCGTCCAATAAGTACCTAGCATTATCAGACGAGGGATTCTGTTCCAAAATAGATAAAGCGTTCAAAATCACTTTTGGATCCTCAGAAGTTTTCAAGTGCATTCTTGGTACAAAAGTATAAGAGCTATCAAATTTGGAAATAGAGTAAATAGATCCAATCAGAACAAAAATAGATAAAATATTTAAGAGCGTAAAATTCACGAGATTAAAAGAAAAAAGCAAAAATACAGAAGTTAAGACCAAAGCTAGTGGGCGGACAAATCCCTCAAGGAATTCTAAAATTTTTGCTCGGGAACTATGTGAAAAAACATAAAATACACCATGGTAAGCATTAGTGTGTAAGACATTCGAGATTTCAAAATTAAACTTATTAATCAAAACCAAGGCTAAACCCGGACTAAACAACATTAAAAATGTACTAGAAATCAGCACTAGAGGACACACCAACATCGATTTAATAACACCAGAAAACATTAATATTCTAGAAGCTAACAAGGCTTGAAATAAAAAAGTAAAAAAACCAAAAAATATGTGTAACATACCCAGGTCAAATGCTAAGTTAGACGCATGTCCACTAACAGAATCAGAAAAATTAAAAACCTGAAAAATATATTGTACTTCCAAGAGTCCAAAGTAGGCGAATTGGAAAAATACAATTGCTGCAATGGCCAACAATAATTTGCTTGAAAATAAATGACTTAAAGCAATCGTATCACTACTGTTACTATGAGTCTTATTAATCAACAAAGTTAAAGGATGCTTAATAGAACTAGTAGTGAAGTATGATAAGACTGGCAAAATAAACAAAACAAAAAACGATAAAACTAAAAGTAGCGAATTTAAAGGTAAGTAAGCTGACACCACGGAGACAATAAAACCAGCAAATATTAAAGCAACAGTGTCTGCTGATTCTATTACAGGAAAAACCCGAGTAGATTGAGTTGGGGTAAACAAGCTCTCAACAAATAACAATTTAGCGATCTTAATTTGGGATAAAAACAAAGAGACAATGAACAGTAAAGAAGTAATATAAACATAATTATTTACATCGAAACTGAAAAAGGCCAGCAAAGCAAATACCACAGTCGCAAATACAGAAAAAATAAGTAAAGAAATAGGCTTATAGCGATTAATAGGGACTCTATACAACAAATAGCCTAAAATAGAAGTTAAACCATGTGCTAAAAATAAAAATGCAATAGAGGCAATACCAAAATATCCAATAAATTCCACCACCAAAACAGTCCAGGCAATTACAAAAGCAGCACGAACAAAAAACGAAACAAGCCAGCATATAGTTACATCAAATATCTCAGCAGGATGTACATTTACGGCTTTCGTAATAAATTGTTTTAAAAAACCTATCATCTACATAATTAAATCCTTATATTATAGCAGAAAATAGGTTTAAAAGCTAGTAATTAATAGTACTAGACACGTAAATTCACAAAGTTCTTCAGCTCCGCAGAGTTGTTCTTAAGGAAAGTAGCAACGTCTACACTTGGATCTATAACAAAGTCCTGGGTAGATAAAGCTAAACCTTTTCTAAACTTAGTCTCTTTTCCAGTTAAGATTTTATCCCAAATCTCCTTTGGTTTCCCAGATTTTTGCATTTCATCATTCCAAATAACATATTCCTTATCAATTAATTCCTGAGGTACATCCTGAGGGTTAAGTGTACTAGGGTTACTAGCAGTAACATGCATGGCAACTTGCTTGGCTAAGTCTGCAGTAGCGCCTTCTAGCTCTACAGCTGCACCGAGCTTATGGTTAGAGTGAACATAGACGCCAATTACATTACCCTGCACTAAAGTAGGGTTAGCTAAGACTAACTTTTCACCCATCTTTAAAGACAGGTCAGCAACTTCCGCAGATAAATCTGCATCTATACCTCTTTCTAACAAAAGAGCAGCTAGTCCATTAGCAGCATCTATAAAATCTTGGTTTTTTGCCACAAAGTCTGTTTCACACAAAACTTTTACAAGTACAGTTTTATCTCCTGATTGTGAAAATGCAACCACCCCCTCGCTAGTAGAACGGTCCTGGCGACTTGCTGCTTTAGCTTCACCTTTTTTACGAAGTAATTCAAGAGCTTTATCTTGATCTCCGCCAGCTTCTTCTAAAGCCTTTTTACAAGCAGTAATAGATACACCTGTTTTATCTCGCAAAATTTTAATTTGGTCTAAAGAAATACTCATATAATTATAGTTTTAGGGATTAAAGAACTTGCTCTACTTGGGCAAGAATATATTTTATTGATTTAATAGCATCGTCATTTGCAGTAATAGGGTAGTCTATATTAGTTGGGTCTGTATTAGAATCAGCAAATGCTACAACTGGAATACCAAGTACATTTGCCTCTTTCACAGCAATATTATCACGGACTGCATCTATCACAAAAATTGAATCTGGCAAGTCTGACATTTCTTGTACACCACCCAGAGCATTCTCTAACTTTGCAATTGTTTTATGAAATTTTGATATTTCCTTTTTCTTATATTTAGCCATCTCTCCTGACTCATCCATTTGCTTTAACTTCTTAAGTTCTCGAATTCGCAAAGAAATAGTATTAAAATTAGTCAGCAAACCTGGTATCCATTTAGAGGTAACATATGGTTGTTTAGCTTTCTTAGCTAAAGCTTGGATAGCTGGTACCGATTGTTGCTTAGTTGAAACAAAAAGAGTAGTTTTACCTTGTTTCTTTTGTTCTGCTAAAAAATCCAAAGCTCTTTCTAAATCTTCTAGTGTTTTGTGCAAATCCAAAATATGGACATTTGCTCTAATTCCCCAAATATTCGCTTTCATTTTAGGATTCCACTTGTTTGTAAAATGCCCAAAGTGAACTGCATTCACTAACATCTCTTTTAATGTAGCATTTTTATCTTTTATGTAAGTCATATTCCTTGTGGTTAACGCCCTAGATACTTCGAACCTAATTGAATACTCTTTTTATCGAGCAGGAATAATTAGTAATATCTAAAACTAGTATTAATTAAACGCGGCTATTATAGCTAGCAAGACACAAAAATGCAAATTATTTTCAAAGTTCCTCAAAACTTCAAGAAATATCTTGGAAAAACTTCATAAAAGGGTTAAATTAGACATAGTTAAATAAAGAATTATAATGGAAATTTCAAAAAGCTTTAATTTTCTAGGAAAAGAAAAATTAATATATCAAGAGTGGGAAGAGCTAAACTGCTTTCAAGCAAATGACAATAAAGATACATTTTCAATTATAATGCCACCTCCAAATGCTACAGGACAACTACATGTGGGGCATGCCTGTGGCTTATCGATACAAGATATAATGGTTAGATTTAAACGTATGCAGGGCTTTAGCACCTGGTATATTCCTGGCACAGATCATGCTGCTCTAGCGACTAGTTCTAAAGTCGAAGGTTTATACTTTAAAAAAGAAGGTAAAACACGGCATGATTATGGCCGAAAGAAATTCCTAGAACTAGTAAATGACTATGTTAAAAACTCACAAGATACCATTATTAAACAAACAAAAGTAGTCGGTACCAGCTGTGACTGGAGCAACATTCGATACACCATGGATGAAACAACTAGTAACAATGTACTAGCCACCTTTATAAAAATGTACAATGACGGGCTTATATATAGAGCAGGTCGCATAGTCAATTGGGATCCGAATATGCAAAGTACTGTTTCTACAGAGGAAATTGAGTACAAAGAAGAAAAATCAAAGTTTTACTATTTAAAGTTTGGTCCAGTTACTATAGGGACCTCCCGGCCAGAAACAAAGTTTAGAGATAAAATTATCGTGGTTCATCCAGAGGATAAAAGATATAAGCATTTGATAGGAACAGAATTTGAATGTGAGTGGATAGATGGTACAATCAAAGCCAAAATTATTGCAGATGATTGTATAGACATGAATCTTGGTACAGGTGCCATGACCATCACACCAGCACATAGTATGGTAGACTATGAACTAGCAATTAAGCACAGTCTAGAGATCCAACAGGTTATAGATTTAGATGGTAAAATCCTTGACTCTGCCTCCAAAAGCTGTGGTGGGCTGAGCATTCTTGATGCTAGGAAAAAGGTTATAGATATCCTAGAAGAGAAAGGCTTAGTAGAAAAAATTGAGGAAAATTACATGCACAACATTGCTCTAAACGAAAGAGGTGGGGGAGTTATAGAACCACAAGTTATGCACCAATGGTGGCTAAATGTGAATAAAGAAGCAGTTGCGTACCAGGGACAAAAACTAAGCTTTAAACAAATTCTAGAAAAGGTCATTAAAGAGGATCAAATAGAAATTATACCAAAAAAATTCGAAGCTACATATTTTAACTGGATAGAAAATTACCAAGATTGGTGTTTATCTAGACAAATTTGGTTTGGTCACAGAATACCAGCTTGGTATAAAGACAAAGACATAAAAGTCCAAAAAGACTCTCCAGGCCCAGGTTGGAAGCAAGACGAAGACACACTAGATACATGGTTTTCCTCCGCTCAGTGGACATACAACACTATGGAGTACCCTAAAATGGATTTAATAAAAAAGTTTCACCCAACAAGTGTGCTTGAAACTGGACGAGAGATACTAACCATTTGGGTTATTAGAATGATAATGATGAGCACATATAACCTAGGTGAAATTCCATTTAAGCAAGTCTTTTTACATGGGATGGTCGTCGACAAATATGGTAAAAAAATGAGCAAGTCTAAAGACAATGGAATCGATCCACTAGATGTAGTAGCTAAATATGGTGCCGATGCAGTCAGACTATCGTTGATTATAGGCATGACACCTGGACAGGACACCAGAATGTCAGAAGAAAAAATTGCTAGCTACAGAAACTTTGTCACTAAAGTCTGGAACAGTGTCCGTTATATTCTATTAAACGTAGATACAAAATATCATCAAACGGTTGAAATTACAGCACAGGACATTAAATCACCTGCAGATAGTTGGATTCTTTGTGAACTCAATAAGTTAATGCAAGAATCAACTGCCTGTATGGAAAAATGGCATTTATCACAGACAGGAACCAAATTATATAATTTTTTATGGAATACGCTCTGTAATTACTACATAGAGATGTCTAAAACATCGCAAAACCCCAAAGTTTTGATTTATGTAACACAAACTTTACTTAAAATGCTACAACCATTCATTCCATTTGTGACACAAGAACTCTGGAGTTTGCTGGGGCACAAATCTCAATTAATGCTAGAGCAATGGCCAGAACCTATCGTAGACGCCTGCCAAAAGCAAAGCAGTTACAATCAAGACATTATTCTGACAATTCAAGCTATTAGAAGCCTTAAGCAAGAAATGAACCTGCAAAACAATAAGGATGTTCGCGTCTTAATAAACACATCACTTGAGATGCAAGATGCAATTGGAATCATTCAAAAAATGACTAAATTAGAAAACATAGAAATAATTGATTCAAAACAATATACTAAAAAAGGCTACATTGGCAAAGTGGTCAAAAAACACATATTTATAATGTTAGAGCTGCCTAGTGAAATAGATATTCAATCAGAAATCACAAAAGCTGAAAAAGAAATTAATCAAACAACTAAGTTTATAGAAAACGCCAAAGCAAAGCTCAACAATCCCAAGTATGTGAACTCCGCTCCAGAACATTTAGTTCAAGAAACTAAAGATAAACTGCTAGAGTTAGAACATAAATTAGAACAACTACAATCCAAATTAATCCACCTACAAAATGTCTAGTATTCAAGACATAAAAATAATGATTGACAGTGATAAATTTGCTCAAGCAAACAAGGGCTTAAATAGTATCTTGCTTAAGGAACCTAACAACAAAGAGGCACAAGAACTTAAAACACAACTCCAACAAAAGGCGTATGACAAAAACATACAACTAGTTGATGCTAAACTAAAAGAATACAAAGAGTTGTTTAAAGACAAAAAATACAAACAACTCATCCCAAAACTTCAAAAACTACAGGCCTATGCACCAGGTTACAGCAAACTAGATAAATTTGTCTTAGCTTGTTTTAAAGAATACGAAAAAGGTCTTAACAAATCTGGAGACACTCAAATCAAAACTTTGCTAACCAAGATAGACAAGCTAATTACAAGCGGTCAAGGCAATAAAGCAATATTGGCAGCTCAGAAGGCAGCTCTAGAGAACAAGTCCAATGCACTATATCAAAAAGTTGTTATAGATACCAAAAGAAACTTAATTAACTACAAACTCAAGAAAAATAAAAAAGGACTAAAAAAACTTAATGCTCCAAGTCGTTATGAATTTTTAAAAAAACTTTATATTATCGACAAATCTTACCCTAAGATTCAAGAGATTATGTTTAAAGCTAAAAAGGACCTAGAAAATTATGACTCAAAACAAAAAAAAGTTTATTTAAAGGAATCTAAAATGCAAATCAAGGTTCTATTTAATTCAAAAAAATATTTTGAAACTATGTCCGCATCTAAACAGCTTTTGAATTCATTTCCAAATAACTCGTATGCAAAGAAATATTATAAAAAAGCAAAAAAATCTCAGATTCAACAAAATTACCTAGTAGCTTATTCAAAATTAACCAATCAAACATGATATTATCAGATAGGTCAATTAAGGAACAAATTAAAAAAGGCATACTGATTATTAATTCACCAGATAACAAACATCTTAAAAACATTCATGCGTCTAGTATGGATCTAAGACTTGGTTATCATTTTAAGCTATATGAACATTCTAAAGTGGCAATTTTAGACCCCAAAAACCCAGAGCAAATGCAGTCTATGACCAAAATGATTACACTTGATTCTGATAACGAACCCTTTATAGTACAACCTGGTGAGTTTGTCTTGGGTGTAACTATAGAAGATGTAAAGATACCAAATAACATGGTGGCCAGAGTCGAGGGTCGTAGTTCCTTAGGAAGATTAGGCATTATAGTGCATTCCACAGCAGGCTTTGTAGATGCAGGCTTTAGTGGTACTATCACCTTGGAAATTACAAATATCAACCGGCTACCAGTAGCCTTATATCCCGGGATGAGAGTGTGCCAGCTGGCATTCGAAACCATGACCACAGAGGCGGACGTACCATATTACGCCAAAAAATCAGCCAAATACCAGGGCCAGAAATTCCCAGAAGAAAGCCGTATAGTAATCGATCCTGAATTTAAAACAACTTCATGCACTCAAAGATCCCAGGGTTCATTAAAACAAGAATTGCCAGCAAGCCAAAAGTTGTCGAAGACAACTCCAAAAAGTTAAAAAAGCTTGGCTTAGCAACTGTCTGCCAAGAAGCTAAATGTCCAAACATAGGTGAGTGCTGGAGCCAAAACACTGCCACATTTATGGTAATGGGCGATACATGCACTCGTGGTTGTAAATTTTGTCATGTGAAAACTGGCATGCCAGAGGCACTCGATAAATTAGAACCCTACAAGGTCGCAATTGCTATAAAAAAAATGCAGCTTGATTATGTTGTCATAACTTCTGTCGATAGGGATGAGCTAGAAGATCAAGGGGCAAATCACTTTGCGCAAGTTATTTTAAAAGTAAAAGAGTATTGCCCAAATATCAAAATAGAAGTCTTAATTCCTGACTTTCAAGGCCAAAGCGAATTACTAGACATAATAATGCAAGCTAGACCAGAAGTTATTGCACACAATATTGAAACCACAGAATCTCTAACGCCAAAAGTTCGTGATATCAGGGCCAAGTACAAACAGTCCTTACGTGTACTTGATTATATTAAAGTCAACAATCCAAACATAGTGACTAAAAGCAGCATTATGTTAGGTCTTGGAGAAACGGTAAACTGCTTAGAAAAAACTTTTAAAGATCTAGCAAATATAAAACTAGATATGCTAACATTAGGACAATACTTACAACCAAGTCCCAAACAACTAGCTGTGCAAAAATACTACCGTCCGCAAGAGTATCCAGCTATTTGCGAAAAAGCGCAGGCAGCAGGCATTAAATTAGCAGAAGGGTTTCCACTCATGCGCAGTTCTTATAAGGCAAATGAGTACTACAAAAAATTAATTTTTAGCACATGCAACTAGACTCTAAAAAACATATACTTTTTAAAAACTATGACTATCAAAACACTCCTGCCTATAGTGTCTTAGACATTCAAGGTAACGTAGTAGATAAACAAGCAGCTAGTGCATTTAATGATCAAGAACTGCTAAAAATATACGGTTGGATGCTAAAAATACGCCTGGCAGATCAGAAATGTATCAATATGCAAAGACAAGGTAAAATGGGAACCTATCTATCTGTAAAAGGACAAGAAGCCTGCCAAGTTGGTGCCACATTTTTACTAAACAAAGACGACTGGCTAGTGCCAGCATTTAGAGAATCTGGCATGATGCAAATTATGGGCGTTGAACTCTCCAAACTATTGCTGTATTGGATGGGTAGCGAAAAAGGTAGCCAAGTTCCAGACAACGTAAATGTCTTACCAATTTCTATTTGTGTAGGAAGTCACATTCCGCACGCTGCAGGAATAGGTTGGGCCGAACGTCTAAAAATGGGACGTAAAATTGCAGTGTGCTCCTTTGGCGATGGAGCCACTAGTGAAGGGGACTTTCATGCAGGGCTCAATTTTGCGAGCTTATATAATAGTAAAACCATATTCTTTTGCCAAAATAATCAATTTGCAATCTCTACTCCAAGAAATCAGCAAACCAAGGCAAAAACACTAGCACAAAAAGCAATTAGTTACGATATGCCACACATTCAAGTTGACGGCAATGATGTCTTAGCCATTCTCACAGTCATGAAAGAAGCTATAGACCTAAGTCGTAATCAAAACACTCCAAGTTTTATAGAGGCCGTAACGTATAGATTAGAAGACCACTCGACATCTGACAGTGCCAGTTTGTACCGAGATCCAAAAGAGTTCGAGCAAGCTCAGGCAGCAGATCCACTCAAAAGAATAGAAGTTTTTCTCAGAAAGAAGTCAGTACTTACAGATGAAATCAAACAAGACATTGAAAAAAAGGCACAGACTCAAATTGAAGAACAAATACTCAAGGCCAGTCGCGAAATGGACCCAGCAGCCGACGATATGTTTACTTATCTACTCTCAGAAACATATCCTGAATTAGAAAAACAAAGAACAGAATTATTAAATCACATAAACACATAGTATGAGCCAATTAAAAGTAATTGAGGCCATAAATCAAGCTCTAGATATGGCAATGGAAAAAAACGATAAAATCATGCTACTTGGTGAAGACATTGGCAAAGTTGGTGGGGTTTTTAGAACCACAGCAGGCTTACAAAAAAAACATGGAACCGAAAGGGTGGTAGACGCACCAATTTCAGAAATGGGCATAATTGGAACTGCAGTTGGTCTATCTTTAAATGGCTTTATTCCAGTTTGCGAAATTCAATTCGATGGCTTTGTATGGACAGGGTTCGATCAGATTATAAACCATGTCACAAGAATGCGCAGCCGTAGCCGTGGTCGATTTAGCTGCCCAATGGTCATTCGAATACCCTTTGGTGGTGGCATACATGCTCTGGAACACCATTCAGAAAGTATGGAAGCTGTTTTTAGCCACATTCCAGGAATCAATGTAGTTATTGCTTCTAACCCAGTTAATGCCAAAGGACTTCTGCTAGCAGCCTTAGAGTCACCAGACCCAACCATATTCCTAGAGCCGAAAAGAGTATATAGAGCAATCAAAACCGAAGTCCCAGCAGAGTACTACACACAAGATACTAAAAAAGCAGTTATAGAAAGGCAAGGCAGCCAAGTTACTATTATCTCCTATGGTGCCATGTATACAGAAACTAAAAAAGCCCTGGCGCAATACATACAAACAAACCCAATTGATTTTGAACTAATAGATTTAATTTCCCTAAGTCCAATTGACTACGAAACAATTTTTGAATCTGCAAACAAAACTGGCAAAGTCTTAATCGTAAATGAAGAAAATCCTAACTGCGGTCTCGCAGCAGAACTATCCGCAAGCATTCACGAAAATTGCATGTTTAACCTGCACGCACCAGTAAAAAGGGTCACAGGTTACGATGTGATTATTCCGTTACTCAAAAACGAATACAATTACATACCAAGCACTAAAAAGATAATTAGTGCCCTAGATGATTTAATCAAACAATAATGAAATTTCTATTTCCAGATGTAGGTGAAGGCATACACGAAGCAAAACTTGTAAGTATCCACAAAAATCAAGGTGAAAACATTAAACAAGATGAAGTCTTGTGTGAAGTCGAAACCGACAAATCAGTAGTAGAAATACCATCTCCAGCAACTGGTCTTATAGAAAGCTTCCCACATAAAATTGGGGACACAATCCACGTAGGTGATATGCTAGCCGAAATTAGCTCAGAGAATCCCAGTCCAAATACAAAAAGCGATATGCAAGAAACACAAAGCTCTGGCAATGTAGTCGGCAGCCTAGAAGATGCAGATACTAGCAAGTTTTCAGAAATAGACTTTAGTAATTACACAGCCAACACAACAAAACAGGCTACAGTGTCGGCCTTACCACAAGTCAGGAAACTTGCGAGAGACAACAATATTAAATTAACAGACATTAAAAGCCAAGGCACTGTCTCCAAAAAAGAACTTGAAGATTTTATAGCTCAAACAGCCAACTCCAAGCAAGCTACTGAAAAGACTACTCAAGAAGCTACAACACCCCCAGCCAACTCTGAAGAAACAAAAGATAGCAAAACCTCTGTAAGAACAAATAAAGACACCATAGAGCTTTCTCAAACCAGAAAAACTATTTCAAAACGCATGCAAGAAAGTCTACAAACTACTGCGCAAGTTACACAAATGGATGACATAAATATTCAAAATATAATTGAACACAGACAAGCAGCTAAACAAGAAGCTCAGCAAGAGGGTGTTAAACTCACATATCTACCATATTTTATTAAAAGCCTTATAGAAACTATCAAAGAGTATCCATTTTTTAACGCAGAATATGATAGCTCAGCTCAACAACTCACACCAATCAAGGAGTTTCACATTGCTATTGCTGTCGACACACCCAACGGTCTCATGGTCCCAGTCATCAAAAATGCCGAAAATTACAATTTATTTGGTCTAGCAAAAGTCATACAAGAACTCGCCCAAAAAGCTCATGATAGAAGCCTAGGCGCAGCAGACCAAACAGGCTCAAGCATTACAATTACAAACTACGGTAGTTTAGGCACAAAGTATGCAACTCCCATCCTCAACCTGCCCAACACAGCCAACCTTGGCATTGGAACCTTTGAAGAAAAACTAGTCATGCACAACGAGGAAATTCAAGCACAAACTTTCGTGCCAATCAGCTTAACATATGCCCATGACGTAATCGATGGGGGATCTGCAGCTAGGTTTTTGCAAACACTCAAAGATAAACTTGCAGAATTAACCTAGACAAAAGATAAATTTAGAGGTATTGTTGTGAAAATAAAACAACAATATGTCAAAATTAATTAGTACTCTCTCTCGCCATTTAGGCTCCATTACAGAAGGGATCACAGAAGATTACATAGTAGATCCAATAGCTAAGAATGGAGAAGTTCTCACAGAACTTGGACACTTTGGATATTTAAGAGTAATTGGCTGCGAAACAGCACCACAAAACAAGTATCTACAAAGAAATCTTGAAGAGCAGTTTGATATAGCACAAGTTGCTAGCGATGTGCATTTTCAAGTTATACAAGCAAGTATAGACAATCCAAGAAATATGCTATCTCAACTCAAAACAGTTAGTTTTACACCAATTGACTGCTTCGATGGCGCAGAACACACAATGCCCAAAGAAGGGCTTTCTAGCGAAAACACGAGATTAATACTAATAGCACCAGAAACAAGGATCCTAATTAATAGGAGCTTTGTCCGTAAAATTGAAATACTTATGGAGTCTTTTCCAAAACTACTAGTAATCTCTAATTACACAAATCTAGAGACACTTCTGACAATCAACAATCACAACTTTGAAACTGAAAAAACAATTGGACAATGGATAGTCTTATTCAACCATCCAGAATATGATGAAGGTCCATCTGCATGGTACTAAGTAGCTAGTATCACAGTCGGAATATCTTAGCAGTTACGTTGGAACATAAACTAAAGAAGCCTATTACTTCTTTGGTCTTTCCTCCTGGAAGGTGGGAAATCTTTGACTGCAATATATTTCATACTGAAAATGGCTCCCGGGGTCGGACTCGAACCGACGACCAATTGGTTAACAGCCAACTGCTCTACCACTGAGCTACCCGGGAATATGTTCTACACAGATAATGTTTCTAAAAACTAATTGATTGGGTCTTTCGTAGTGCAAACTTACACTATCTTCCATGCCAAATTTGTTTCGAGGAACAACTGTACGAAAAATATACCCGTAGTCCTTTAATTTTGCAAATATTTTTTCGGGATTTTTACTGTATCGAAAAAACTTAAACTGCGGCACACAGATAACTACACAGAAAGACTTATTCGCATTTTGCTTTGCTAAATTAATAAAAAAATCAAAATATAACTTTTCTATCACCTCAAAATCTTTTTTAAACTCTAACTCTGTTTCATTACCCTTCTTAGGCGTGCCTAAGTAGCCCTCTGTGACAATTAAACTGTTTTCTGGGATATCTATGATCTCAGTAGCATCAAGTGGCTTAAATTCGGCCTGAGAAGATTTAAAATCAACTTTCTTAGATAAAAAATCAAGGTTATTCTGAGAACCCTCAATATTTTCTTGTAGGATATCGCTACCTAAAGTTGCAACACCTAACTTTAAAGCTTGAAAACACACAGTCCCCGTACCACAAAAAGGATCATAAATCAGGCTTGGTTCTCTAATAGATCCTAAATTAATCATAGTCAAAGCAAGTTTGCTTGGAAGCATTCCCAACTTTGCATCGCGATATGGCTTTTCAAAGTCTTCAATACTCAAAGTATCGATATCTTGTACCTGAGAAAATAAAGCTAGATGCAGTTGACGATTAAATTTAAAAATCCCAAAACCACCAAACTGCTTGGATTTTTTAGCTTCATGATAAATCGATGCTGTATTTCTAACATCAAAAAATCCAGATTTACGCTGAGTTGCCTTAAAAATCTTCTTGATTGCTCTCTGCATTTCAGAAATTTTAAACTTTGGTAAAAAGTTAGATTCCAGAAAAAATCTATCGAAATATATATCCTCAGCTTGGATGTAGTCCAATACAAAGTCTAGATCTGTAGTATCAAAAGATTTGATGATTTTATAAGAAACCGGAAAGGAACCAAAATGCTCTAAATTGATATTTGGTATATCACAATAAAAATACCCATTATAGAAATCTAAAAAACAATTTGTAGAAAATTTAGCAGATATTTCGGCAAAAGTGATTTCTGGAGTCGAAGAAGCCTTTAAAGCATATAACATATATAGAGTTAATTAGAACTACAATATAAAATTGTTATTAAAAAAACAAGACTGCTCTTGATTACCAAGCAACTTTTGCTAGTATTTAGGCAACCATTAACAAATCAAAATGGCAAATTCACTCAACAAAGTCCAATTAATTGGCAACCTAACAAAAGATCCAGAACTAAGACAAACACCAAATGGCAGCAATGTCTGCTCGTTCACAGTTGCAACAAACCTTACCTGGAAAGATGCAAATGGACAAAAGCAAGACAAAGCAGAATTTCATAACATTGTAGTCTGGGGCAAGCTTGCAGAAATTTGCGGACAATACCTACAAAAAGGCAAAAAAGTCTATCTAGAAGGCAGATTACAAACCCGAGACTGGGAAGCAGAAGATGGTAGTAAACGTTATAAAACAGAAATGGTTGCAGAAAACATGATTATGCTCTCATCTGCAAATTCAGGAGGCTCTGATTCCAACTCTGGCTCAGGTTATGCAGCTCCAGCTGCCGCACCAGCACAGGCAGATGCAGATATATCTATAGATGATTTACCATTCTAAAGACTCATCAAATAAAGTCTGAAAGAGTAACAGTTAATAATAAGCATATAGCTAGTACTTGACTAACCGAAATCTTACACGACCGCCAGTACTTGTAGAAATCCAGTCGTAACCAGATCAACCAAGCCATGGAGCAGCATCAACTATTACTCTTTCAGACCCTATTTGTATAAAGAACTCTCTTTATTATAGTCCAAATTAAACATATAGTCAAATTAGATTACAATAAAAATTATGCAAAATGCCAAACTCTTCCTAATAATAGGTCCAAGTGGCGTAGGTAAAGGCACTGCACTTAGGATTATCAAAAAAAAACATCCCGAGTGGTTTTTCCCAGTATCATTCACAACAAGAAGCAAAAGACCAGCTGAAAAAGATGGAGCAACCTACCATTTTATCAACAAGGCTGAATTCGAAGAAAAAATACAAAACAAGTTCTTCTTAGAATGGCAAACAGTACACGGTCAAGACTTATATGGAACCGACAGACAATCCATAGAAAATAGTCTCCAAAACGGTGTCCATGCCATACGAGAAATGGATATCCAAGGTGTTGAAAGTATACTTGCTAAGAAAACTGAGTTACCGATCAAAACAATCTTCATAGCAACTGACAGTTGGCAAACATTACTCAGTAGAATTAATAGACGCTCAAAACTATCTAAGCAAGAAATCAAAAGACGACATGCAAGTTATTTAAAAGAAATGGAATTTCTTCAAAAATCAGATTATTTAGTATATAGTGATGAGGGACAGATAAACAAACTTGTCACCGATATTGAAAATATTATAAGTAAATACTAACTATGCTTAAATCCGTAGTCGCATCTATATCTCTGAATGCACTACTACTATATGTAACCACAATAATTACAAGCCTTGTAAGTGTAGAGGGTGGCTTAATTACATATGCTGTATTTGGAGCAATTTTTGGAATTTTAAACACAGTTCTCAAGCCAGTTTTAAAAATTATAAGCTTACCCATAAAATTCGCAACATTTGGCTTTACTGTAATACTTGTTAACTGTCTTATCTTGTATACCTCTGATTTAGCAATAGAGATAATGCTTGGTACTGGATTTGACTTAGTAATTGCAAAAGAACTTGCAACTTACATAAAAGTAGGTATCTTATTTGGTGTACTCAACTGGACAAAAAATTTAATATTTTAAGATGGATTGGTTTCAAATTTCGCATTTAGCAGTAACAATAGTCTTAGCTCTTTTAATACTCACTCAAAACAGAGGAGTTGGACTTTCTGCAACATTTGGTGGTAGTGGTGAATTTTATGGTCAAAAAAGAGGACCTGAAAAGTTGCTTCACAACGCTACAATTATTTTTGCTCTCTTATTCGTAGGACTATCTGTAGCATATTTATTTATCTAAAATGAATTGTAAATCAGTATTCAAAAACTACTGCTCAAGTAGTAAGTTACGAAGTGTCGCTTTATTTAGCTTACTTATACTTACACTCATCTTTAAATCAATATCGACCATTCACAATTGGCATCTTGAAAATCAAGATTTAGAAAGTATTAATATATATAATAGTGGAGAATTCTTAGGGATTAACCCATTATTTACCAATGGGGATACAAACAATCAAATTCTTAGTCGGTTACTATTCAGAGGACTTGTTAAGTACGACCCAGAAAAAAATATATATAGTCCTGATTTAGCAGACTTCACAATTTCAAAAGATGCCACAGAGTTTAGCTTTACACTCAAGGAACAACAATATTGGTCTGATTCAAGACCTATTACCATAGAAGACATCTTGTATACATATAAAACTGTTATTCAAAATTCAAACTTTACAAATGAATTTCTTAAGGCTCAGTTTTCACAGCTCATAATAGAACAAAGTCGCGATAATCAAATTACCGTTAAATTACCAAGTTCAAATTCCTTTTTTATAAGTCAGTTTACTCATGGAATCCTGCCAAAGCACATATACAAAAATAAAAATATAGAAGATATAACTAAACAAAAAGATGCTCATATAGTCAGTTCAGGCAATTATGAAATAGAGAAAATAAAAGAAAAAAAAGATCTAGTGCAAATTTATCTTAAAAGTAAACAAACTCAACCCAATATAATTTTTGATATAGGCAGCTATAATCCGGACAATAGCTACAATCTAATACTAGCC
>CAYVIV010000004.1:0-55949 GCA_964451705.1 uncultured Candidatus Peribacteria bacterium
GTTCTGATTGATTTAAGTCATCTATTAAAAATATAAAACCCACTCCCCATGAACGGACCAGAAATAAATGAAACAATTGACACCCACAGGGACAAAGATGTAGCTCTTAACATCTTAAAGTTACAGCTCAAGCTGGATATATACAATGTTGGTCTGCGGCTTAAGTTCACATATCCAAGTCAAAAGAGGATGTTCAATGGAATGGTGGACGAGGCTGCAATAGCTATTTATTCTAAAGTCAAAGCAAACTTTATACAGCAGTTGCAAGAAGGTCATGATTTCCAAGATGAAATAAACAAGTATAATGAATCAGTAGAATCAGACAAAAGGATACCTATTGCTGGTAAGTCCCCTAGAAGTCGAGCTAATCGTCTCATCAGAGAGAACGCAGGGTATCAAAGATTGATTTTAGCTTTGAGGGCTGCTAGGTATTATAAAGCTCTATTAAGTGGAATTATAAACCTAGCCAAACACCTACCAACAATTGAGTATAAAGAAACAACAACCGACCAAATAAATCAGCAAGCTGATCGGTTAGCCACAGACGTACTAAAAAGGCAGACTGAGATAAACGCAGCCAAAGCTGCTGGTAATCCTATACCAAAACAAACAGAACAAACAGCAACTCCACAGGATCTCTCAGTGCATATTGTGGGCGGGCGTGCCGGGATTCGACTTGGATATTTTGTAGCACATTTTAGAAATTCACTCACTGGTAACTACAGCTTAGAACAAGGAGAGAAACCTCAGGAAGAATTTATTCAAAAAATAACAAAATTGTCTGATGATAAAGACAGAATCACACCAAAGAACTCTACTCTCTTTCAAGAGGTCCTCAAAGGTATCAATAAAGACACACAGCGTGGCTTTATGGACAGTTTAGCTGGTAGCGCACCTGCACTCACCTCTAGCGCCACTAAGGTTGGGCGTCTGATATCTTTTGATCCACCAGCTCTGCAGCAGTTTTTAGTCTTAGTAGATAGCCTGCCAGACAACATTCTTACCACTGACAAGCAGAATATAAACACCCATAGAGCATTAGCTTGTTACCTGATTCATAAAAAATACAAGCAGCAGTTTATTATTGATTACCTTTCTTACTTTGCTATAAGGCCAGCCAACTTAGAAGAGGCTTATAAAAAGATGTACGGCGACGAGAAATCACCCCTCTTGGGTAAAGTTATGACCAGAGCTCTACAGGAGCCAGAACTCACAGCTATGGTCAAAAATACCATGGACGCTGCACAGTTTGCTGAGTTTACATCGAATGCTGGTAATATATACAGGAAGCCAGCAGAACTCTTCAAGGTTTGGATCTTGTTTACTAGTGGAGTTAGTGCCCTAAACGCATTTATGCAAGCGTTAGCAAGCCTTTTTAAAAGCAAGGATCGTATGAATGCTCAGTTTATGAGGGATATAGTAAGGTTTATTGTCTTTGCTCATGTTGCAGACCGAGCTTTTGAAAATCTTTCAGGTATGGTTTGGAATCACAAAGAGGAGGGTATTATAAGAAGGTTTTTAAAGCAAACGGACACAATCCAGCTTACCCGCTTTTTCCATAAGGAACCTTTATCTGCACAAGAAACAGTCTTTACTATTGGTAAGTACTTAGAAAGTGCAATACGTAAAAAAGAAGGTCAAAAGGAGAAGATATCAAATGAGTTTTTAGATGTGGTAATCTTTGCGACAAATAAATCGACTTCCAAGCAGCTAGAATGGTCTGTGTTCGAGGCAGCAGCCGACAATACACCAGACCTCACAGCAACACAAAGACAGTCTGTCAAAAAAGACTTGGTAGCAGTGAAGAACGCAGCAGGAGGCCAAAAAGGAAGTTTAAGAGCCGCAACACAACTTTTTCTTTTCAGTCTAGCTCTCAAAAATACAGAGCACGAGGGTACAAACCTCTCCGCAGGAGATAAAAAACACGTAAAATTAGCCAACTATTTAAAAGAATACAATCAGTAAAATTTATATGAGACTTATTAAAAAACTTATTACATATAGTTTGTTCACACTCCTATTGCTAGGACCAATCAGTATATCTGCCGGTCCCATTACAACCAGCGAGCAGAGTGCTACAACTACATTACAAGTCTCTAACGACTACCACACAGCATATGCCGATCCAACCGCAGGCACCCCACCCGCGCCCGCCTCCCCAGCCACAACCCCGTATAGTAGTGCTACATACTTAAACGAGCTAGCATCGCTGCTAACCACGGGTTTTAAGGTGCTCCAGCAGGTTCTGTGGCCAGTCTTATTACTCATAGGACCACTCTTAGACAATAGTTTGATTTTTGGGCCTGGGGTAGAGGATCGCTTGTTTGATGTTTGGATGCAAATCCGTGACATCACAAATTTCATACTAGCAATCATGTTGGTAGCAGTAGCCTTATATAACTTAGCTGGTCTTGGTGAGGGTGGAAATTATGAGTTAAAAAGTTTTTTCAAGAAATTTGTATTAGCATTGGTCTTGATTAACTTTTCCTTTTTTGGAGCCCGTTTGGTTTTGGATGCAGCGAATCTACTAACCTCTTATACTTTTAGCCTGCCAAACAGCTTTGAAGTTGGTGTCTTAAGATCACAGGCAAAGGTGGAGGAGGCATTGTGTCAGTCTATAAGAGAAGTTACCCAGGGTAAGAATCAAGCGCAAGACATTGGAGACTTTAGCCTCTTTGGAGCCTTTGGTAGCGATAGCCCAGAAAGTTTTTGTGAGAGCGGCAGCCTGACTCAGAATGGAAGAGCCTTTTTCTCAAAGGTGTCGAGCAACAATCTACCACTAATAATGGCCTCCAACTATTCTAACATTGCCGATGGACTAGAGCCTTCTAGAACATTTGCCCTAACAAAAGACATTACTAACCTTGCAATTAACACTATTATCAGTACAGCACTGGTTCTCATGCACGCTTTAGCCTTTTTTAGTTTATTTGCGATCTTAATAGTACGTTTAATATTCATGTGGCTTGCTATAGCCCTGTCTCCACTAGTTGTTTTTGCAACTATTATGGGGATTTCTGCTTTCGAAGAAGTCAAAAAACTTTTCGATGAATTCTTTGCCCTTGCTTTTGCTCCTGCCAAAGTAGGTTTCGCATTGAGTATCTCATATATTCTATTTTCTGCAATCGAACAAAACGGGCTGGCTAACCCAGGTATTGCTCTGGGTCAACCATTCGCCTATCCATTTTCTGGAGTTGGCAGTCTCGAAAAGCTGATTATCAGCATATCCTCGATAGTAATTGTCTACGAAGTTGCGCTCAATGTTGGCGCTGGTACTCGTGCATCATTCTTTACTAACAAAATTTCTGCTTTAGCTAGATCTCAAACTGACTTAGCAGGCCGCTGGTTGAAAAAAGTCCCACTTGGTGTCGGCTCAAGAAATTCAGCCATTACCCTAGGTAGCCTTGGCCAATCCTACCGTAATCTCGAAAATGCAATCGCTCCAAGAGAGGGCTCCACTCGTGTAAATCATCGTGAAATACGTCGTGCAATATCTAGCCCTACTGGCACCAACTTTGTACTTCAGGATGCTACAAACTTTGTTGATAACTACACGAACCGTGCTTATCGCGACCTAACTGTTCAGCAGGTCACCACTAGGCTCGGAGACTTTACTGCTGATACTAAGGTCAACAATTTCTTAACCAATGTCAATAGGCTAAGGTTGCCAGCTGACACCCCATGGAGCACAGTGCAACGCAACGCAGGACTTGCACCACCAAGTAGGCCATAAGAACTTGCCAAATTTCGGCTTGTAGTGTATAATTGGGGCAATTTAAACCCATCCCCCCAATGTCAGATTTAGAAAACACTACTCCCGCTGAACCAGCGCAGGCTGCTAACTTATATGGCCCTGGCAGTACTCAGTATGAGTTGATACAGCAAAGAAATCAGCTAGAGCAGCAAAGAACTACTCTAATTTCAAGTGTAGATGCTTTGTTGATCCAAAAAACTGGATTAAATATAGTTGTCCAGCAGTTAATCAAAGAGCTCATACAACCCCCATACAACTCTATTGACCTCTTAAAATTTGCAGAAGATTATTTAGACAAGTTTGGTGGGGACGACGCAATCTCAGAGGTAGCCTTTATTAAAAAGTATAATGACTTAATTGCAAAGGAAATAGCTGTAAATCCTGCCTTGCAACAAAACGCTGCTCTAGGGGAGCAGTCCGAAACAACACTCAACCCACTGAGCCCACAGGCCTTACTCACAGAAACCAGAAAAGAAATTCTAGACTGCACGCAAATTGTCCAGGATTTAGAAAGATTTTTAGATTCTTCCAAGGCACAAAGCATGGGCGAGTCTCTCGAGAGCCTAAGGGGCCATTACCAGGAATTGCAAAGGGTTTCTCAGCAAATAGATGTTTTAGAAGAGAATTTCAAACAAAACCAATTGCTCAATGATCCACAAGAGGCACAACAAGCAGCCGGGGCACAGCAAACCCCTGAACTTGAGGCACTTCTGAATTCAATTAAAGCACTTAGCATAGATGACCCCGACTTAGATAACACATTACAAGACTTAGTTACTGAGCATACCCATCTAAATGCTGATCTGGTCAAACAGTTTATTATAGACTCAGATAGCCTATACAATAATTTTCGTAATACTTTCAATCAGCTGCGAGAAACCTTTAAAGAAAGCCTAAACACTCTAGACATCAAGCGCCAGGAGCGTCGCCTGCAAAGAGAATTTGCATATAGGTATGGAGTTGATTTACAAGAGGGTCATAAGCTGTTAATTGGCTCACATGGTGCCACACAGCAAAGTTATACAATCAGCCGCGTAGAGCTAGACCCAGACCTTATAGAAGAGGAGTACAAAGTATACTCTTTTCAGCAACAGCTACAACATATACCCCTTCAAATCACACTCGAGTCGAGTACTGGTACACAGATTCAGGTTGGCACAGAGGTGCTCAAGGAAAAAATCACCAGCCAGGAATTATTTGAAGACGTTGCCACGCTCGAAGAACTTAATGCCAAGCTTGCTCTCACACAGTATGGTCAAGAGATTAAAGCCAATACTAAAATTGAGTACACCCTAAGCTCAGAGAGCCAACAGGATCCAGCCCGTAAAACCTATAGTAATCAGGTTGTAACAATTACTCAAATCCACGGCAATTTAGTTAAGCTCGACGCAATGGTAGATATTGGTCACAAAGATTCTGTGCAAAAATCTGAATTAACTCTCAGTGAGTTTTTAATGTGGTATCGATCCAAAAGAGCAGAAATACATATGGACATCAGTCAGGCAGCCGAGGTCCTAGAAAAACAACCAAGTGTCTTACACAAGCGTTATCCTGATACCCCACCAGAAATCCATAGCTTTTCAAATGATGCCATACCCATTCAACCAGGTGTTAAAGTTCAAAGTCAGGATGGAGTTTACTTTACCATTCAAGACGTAACTACGGACGCCAATGGCAACACCAAAGTAATTTTAGAGGAAGGCCATGAGTTTAGCCCAAGTCAATTTGTTAGATTTTGTAAAGATCATGAGCTTGAATACTTCGATCCAAACGCCCCAGTTACCAAAAACCCAAAAGTCAAAAAGGACTCCGCTAAGGACATAGCAAAAAGGCAAGAAATGAACCCATTTGATTATATTCCTCGCCTAAACTTCTTTTTTGACCCCTTAGATTTTTTAGAATTACAACTTGTATCTTTTAACCATTACGAAGAAATCTTCACGGTTATCAGAGATGTAGCAAAAAACAAAGCAGACAGAAAACAAAAAAAAGCTGTTTCTCAAATAGGTGTACGTTTACCTGGAGAAACCGGACGCAAGTTTGCAGACCAACTTAACTCACTCAATAATGAAATCACTCAACAGGCTAAAGATGAGGTTAAAAGTTCTACTATCTCCGAAGTAAAAGCCAAACTATATGCCGAAAAAGACAAGTATCGTGCCAAAGGTTTTATGGAAGTCCTTGCAGAAAAAGGACGTTTAGACCTTTACGACGAGCAACTATGGAAAACTACCAATAGACTTTTGAAAACTTACAGTAATGATCTAGATACCAGTTATAAGGCAACTCAGCTCTTAGTTTCATCTCGGCCTAATATGGCTGGAAAACAAGAGCAGGCAGCAATGGTTCTAGCCTTAGATGCCATTTATGGGCAGGAGTTTGGAACACAGATAGAAAGCCAGCAAACTGGTAAGTTTAACTCAGAAATGAGTATGTATGTCACCCAGGCGCATGAGCTGAATGTTGGCATAGGAAGCTTCTTACATGATAAACTAATCGATTACCAAGCCGGCAAAGAAGTTAACCCAGCTGAATATCTAAGCTACCTAAACACAGCTATAGAAAATGGTTATCTTTCTATGGAAGAGGCAATTTACTATATAATTGCAGGTTTTGGTACTAGACAAGGTAAAAAAGGAGCTACACTACTCAAACAAAGTGTAGTTACAACCTTTAAACTAGAAAAATTTCCACCATTAATTTTCTTTAATAAATATCATAACGATGGACGCAAGCTATCTCAAATAGCTCCACAGCTTATGAAAAGCTTTGGTATTAAGAAAAATGAGCGAGAGCAAGATAGTAAAAAAAGATTTAATGTTCAAGCAGTTAGTGATTTTATTTACTCAGAATTTTTATTTGGAGATACAGACATAGCCGGTAAAATTGACACCTCTGTTGCTAAACGGTCCTTTGAAAAAGACTGGGCCCCAGAATTATATACAGCCATGACCACAAGTGGCATGAAGGAGTTATTGGGCTTAGAAGCTGGTACATCTCAGCCAGCTTATCCAGCCTTGCATGTTAAACTAGCTATGCCAGGCTTCTCTAAAGCCTTAAAAACACTGGCCGGCCTGAATAGTAATAAACTTTCGGTTATTAACGAATTTGATACCCCTATTAGAAAACAAACAAAAGCACAAAGGGTCAAAAAGGTAGTCCAAGTCCTCCAAAACTGGTTTTTATTACATTCAACCATGAAAGGCTATTATAACCTTGAAAACAAGCAATATAGCTGGGGCCACAAGTT
This sequence comes from uncultured Candidatus Peribacteria bacterium, assembly GCA_964451705.1. Taxonomy (GTDB): domain Bacteria; phylum Patescibacteriota; class Gracilibacteria; order UBA1369; genus CAYYFV01. The sequence continues at coordinate 7,005 of CAYVIV010000004.1, forward strand.
TTCAGAAGCAGAACTTGGTGATTCTAAGGGCGGCAAGCAGTCTATGAATCAACATTTTAGTGAAGTGATGCCTTTCTTCAAGACTGTAGTCTCCAAGTACTACACCCCTTTACAAGTCAAAGCAATTTGTGGCGAAAAAGATGAGCAAGGCAATTTCTACCAATATGGAGGTAGTCCACAGAGCCACACTGACTTTATGAAAAGTTTTGTAGGTGACCTTGCAGGCAAAGTAGGCTCTGATCCAGAGATTCTAAGTGATCTTGTTCGGGCATTTCCACCCGGTGCTTCATTAACATCCGGCGCTCCTAAACGTACGGGCTGGAAATTGTTTGGAGGCGCCAAGCCTAGCACCCCAGACAAAAAAGACAACCAAGACACTCCTCAGGGTGGCACAGGCAGCAGCGGAGCTCTAGCCGCCTAGCAATTTAGAGATGCGCACATGGTTACGCAGCATTTTGCCTACCATTACACTGCATCCTAGCAGCTAGGACAATACTAGATTCAAAAAGCCCTTGAGTACTCAAGGGCTTTTGTTTCGCTTGCACAGTTTTATTTCGCTTAGACAGTTGTTTAGCTTAGACAGTTGTGTTGTCTGCGGTAGTAAGCTTGGCTAGACTTGGATTTCTTTTCTGAACTCTTTAATAAAGTCATCCAGTAGCATTTCCGACTGCTGGCTTTGGCTGTATCTACGCAAAGTAACACCGTTATTTGTTTGTTCTTTTTCACCAAGTATTAGTTTGACTGGAACTTTCTTAGTTTCGCTCAAGCGTATATTCTTGGATAGAGAGTTTTCTGGGTCCAAAACTTGGACTCTAAAGCCCTCAGCCGCAAGTTGGCTAGCCAACTTGCGCGCATAGTCCTCAAAGGTCGCAGAGACGCAAATAAGATCTATCTGTACTGGCGCCAACCAGGCAGGGAAGGCTCCTGCATAGTGTTCTATCAAAAAGCCAATTAATCTTTCGTGTGTGCTCAAAGGTGCTCTGTGAATACACAGTGGAGTTTTCTCTGTACCATCGGTATCTGTGTAAGTTAAGTCAAATTTTGCAGGTATCCCAAAATCAAGCTGGTTAGTCGCAAGAGTGAATTCACGACCAATTACAGACCAAATTTGCACATCTATTTTCGGGCCATAGAAGGCCGCTTCATCTTCTTCTTCAACAAAAGGCACTCCAGATTTTATTAGCGCGTTGCGAACCATTTCTTCACATCTAAGCCACTGCTGCTTGTCATCCACATATTTTTTACCCAGTCCTGCATCTGAGTGTTTAGAGAGTCGCATTTGGTACTTTTCGATTCCAAATAACTTAAAGTAATACATGTATAAATCAATAACCTTTGCGAACTCTTCTTCAAATTGCTCATTTGTACAGTAAATATGCGCATCGTTCATGCACATCGCCCTCACTCTCATAAGACCAAACAAACTTCCAGATCCCTCAAAACGGTAACAGGTGCCATATTCAGCTAATCTTACAGGTAGGTCTTTGTAGCTTTTTGGGGTAGCACCAAAAATTTTGTGGTGGTGTGGGCAGTTCATAGATTTGAGAAAGTATCGTTCGTTGTCCATCTGCATGGCAGGGTACATATCTTCTTCGTAGTAAGGTAAGTGCCCTGAACGTAAATATAATTCTTCCTTGGCAATATGTGGGGTTCTAACCATTTGGTAACCCATTTCTTTTTCCTTTCTTTTGGCGAGTTTTTCCAGTTCCTCAACCAAAATAGTACCGTTGGGTAGCCATAAAGGTAGCCCTGCTCCAACTTCTTCGTCTATAGTGAATAGTTCTAGGTCTTTGCCTAGTTTCCTGTGGTCACGCTTGCGGGCTTCTGCCATCATTTTCTCATAGTCTGCTAGTTCTTCTTGGGTTTCAAAACATAGTGCGTATATGCGAGTGAGCATAGTGTTGTTTTCGTCTCCACGAAAATAGGCTCCAGCAATCGAACTTAGCTTGTAAGCGCCAATATCTCCAGTATGGTCTGTATGGCCACCTCCGCAGAGGTCTACAAATCTAACATCGTCATTTTGTGGCAGAATATTTTCATAAAAAGTCACCTCTGTCTCTCCCTCTGCCATGAGCTTGTCAATTTGGTCAACTTTGTAGACTTGGCCCATTTGCTCATAAAAATTCCTAGCTTCTGCAATAGCTACGCTACGACCAACAAATTTTTGGCGCTGAGCCTCGATCTTTTTCATTTTCTTCTGTAGAAGTTTTAGGTCTTCAGGGATTAAGGCTCTAGGTAGCTCAAAATCATAGTAAAAACCATTGTCTACAGGCGGGCCAAAGGCCAGTTTGGCTTCTGGAAACATATCCATGACAGCCTGCGCTAGCACATGAGCCCCAGAGTGACGAATTTTATATAGTCGATCATATTTTTCAGGCTGGCTACACATTAGTCTGGAATTAGATTTTAATTAGCTTTAATATAAACCAAGACAGCACTAGTTTTCAACCGAAATGTATTTAAAACACCTAAATTTAGAGAGTTTTCGCTCATTCCAAGATTTGCAGCTGGACTTTAAGCCAAATCCAGGACTCAACATATTTATTGGCAGTAACGGTGTTGGTAAAACCAATATTTTAGAGGCCATATATTTGCTGAGTTTTCCACGTTCATTTCGCACTCGCCAGGCAGACTCTTTAGTTAAAGAAGATTCTGACTATTACTTAGTCGAGGCCAAGTTTGACAATTTTTCTGATAAGACCAATGTTTTGGAAGTTTTTGAGAACCAACCCCAGACCAATCAGCTTAAACTAGGTTATCAACAAAACTCCAACCGTAAAATTTTTCAACGTAACTCAGTCGATGTCGATTTAAAAGATTTTTTATCAAACTTGCAAACTGTCATGTTTTCCCCAGAGGACTTAGACTTGGTAATTAGCTCACCTAAGGTTAGGCGTAGATTTTTAGACTTGGTTTTATACGAGGTCGATCGTGAGTACTTCGCTGCTAATATTCACTATTATCGATTGCTTAACCAACGTAATGCTATCTTAAAACATAGCAAAGATATCAGCCAAGCCAGGGCCGACTTAGAAATTTGGGATATTGCCTTTATAAAGGCAAGTTTAGATGTTTTCAACAAGCGAATTGAGCTGATTGAATCCTTGCAAAAATTTTTGCCAAAATCCTTAGAAGTCTTTTTGCAGGAGCTTGCAGACGATATTAGTTTGGTCTATCTAGCTAGCGGTCAATCTATCGATTTGGCAAGCTTAAATCAGGAGTTTATTCAAAAGCAGCTCGAAAAGAATTTACACAGAGATATCAAAACAGGCTACAGTAGTTTTGGCCCGCACCGGGATGATTTTCAACTGCTGATTAGACAAAAAAACGTCACTGAATTCTGCTCCAGAGGGCAGTTAAGATCATTAGTTTTAGGGCTTAAACTAGCCCAAATCAATTATATTGAATCCAACTGTCTAAAGTCGCCTTTGTTACTACTAGATGATGTTTTTTCTGAGTTAGACTCCACAAGGCGCCATGGTCTTTTGCAGCTTGCGCAAAATTATCAAACTTTTATTACAGCCGTAGAGTTGAGTTATTTTAATGACTTTGAGATAGATTATAAGCTCTTTAAAGTTGATAAAAAGCAGGTAAATTTGTTATAATGTAAAGATTTAATATATTATAAATGCAGGTTTGGGGTTTGGTTGCACTGTGTATAGCCTTGAGTTTACTACCAGTTTTGGCTTGGGGTAGCTTGTTTTTGTATAAACACAACGAAAAAAAAGACCTAGTTATAAAGACCTTTATTTTTGCAGCCATTAGTGTGATTCCGCTAGTCTGCTACAGGCTTTTATGGGGTGTGCTGCCGGGTGCTCAGCTAAATGAGTATTTTTCGACAATTATAAATTTTCAAATTTTTCAAAGTTCCTTACCGCTGAATTTATTAGTACTATTTGTAACAATTGGGATTGTAGAGGAGTATTTAAAGCATTTCGTTGCCAGCAAGGTCGATAAATCCGAAATTGATAATATCGATGATGCAATTGAGTTTAGTATTATTGCCGCTCTGGGCTTCTCCTTCGCAGAAAATGCCTTTTATTTTATAGATGTATACCAAAACCTAGAAATTACTATGTTTTGGAAAGTAGTAGTCTTCCGATCATTGTTTTCGACACTGGCGCATGTGATTTTCTCTAGTATCTATGGGTATCATTTTGGGCTAGCTTTATTTGCCAAGCCGCTCACAAAGCAGCGTTATCAAATGGGCTTTATTACAAGTATCAACAGGATCTTAGCTAGGCTATTAGCCAAATTAAGAATTAGAGAGTCAGATCTGTTTATGGATGAACAAAGATTTCTAGGCCTCTTTTTAGCAGCCAGTCTGCATGCGGCCTTTAATGTGTTCTTAGAGCTAAATCAGGTTGCTGTAGTACTTCCAATGTTATTTTTTGGTCTGTATTATGTTTTGTACTTAATATCCAAAAAAGAGAATCATATACTTTTAAATAAAGACAAAAAAAGACCCGACAAAGCGGGTCTTGAATGGTTTAACTTCTAAAACTTACTTGATTTCAACAGAAGCACCAGCTTCTACAAGTTTAGCTTTAATTTCTTCTGCTTCTTCTTTAGAAACTCCTTCTTTCACAGCTTTAGGAGCGCCATCTACGATGTCTTTAGCCTCTTTTAGGCCAAGTCCAAGGAGTTCTTTGACAGCTTTGATAACACCGATCTTAGCAGGTCCAGCAGATTCTAGAACTACATCGAAAGTTGATTTTTCCGCAGCTCCAGCGTCTCCACCAGCAGCAGCACCACCAGCAACCATTGCTACAGGTGCAGCAGCAGAAACACCAAACTCTTCTTCCATGTTTTTAACAAGGTTTGCAAGTTCGAGAACTGGAAGTTTTTTTACTAAATCCATGATTTGTTGAGCGTCTTTACTCAATTCTGGAAGATTTTTTTCTTCAGACATTATAATTTTGGTTAATATTTATTAATAAATTAGTTTTTATCTGCAATAGCTTGCAGTGTGCCAACAAATTGGCGCATTGTTCCATGTAAAACCCCATGAAATCCAGAGATTGGACTTTGCATTGAGCCTACAAGTTTTGCATAAAGCTCTTCTTTTGAAGGAATTGCAGCGTATGCCTTGGCTTTTTCTTGGCCAAAAACTTCACCCTCTAAAATTCCACCAGTTAGCTCTAATTGTTCCAAGTCTTTTGACAGTTTATCAATAACCTTTGCCCCTGATAACTCATCGTCATACGAAAAGATCACAGTAATTGGACCTTCTAAAGACTCTTTGGGAATCTCTTGAATGCCAATTTCTTGAGCAGCTAGTTTGATAAGTGTCTTTTTAGCAACTTTACACTCAACATTCTGTTCTCTTAGAGCAGATCTAACCTTTGAGAAGTCAGAAACAGATATACCTGAGTACTTGCTAAACATTACAGACTTAGCATTTTTAAAGCTTTCTATTAGACCTTGCAAAATGTCGTCTTTTTTCGATTTGCTAATCGCCATATATAAAAATTAAACGCTTAGTGACGAATCGTAGACCAAGAGCGCTTATAGAGGGTTTTTACACCCGGCATGCCTATTTTGTCTCGGTAGGATTTATTTAGAGATACCTCTAATACCAACGGTCTACGACTAATCACGACAACTTTAGATTAAACCAATTAATAAGTCAAACTATTTTTTAGAGAAAACACATGAATATAGTTGTTTTTTGGCTTTAAAACTGGTAAAATATAGAGATTAATAAGTTTTTGCAATGGGTATAGAAAAGCAGCCAGATATTAACGAAAATAAAGACGCTCAAGCCAGTGGCCTAGATGCTGACAAAGCCAGTACACAAGCCAATAAGCAGGCCAGTGTACCTTCGCAGGTGCAGGCCGAGCAAGTTCAGCAAGTAGAGGCTTTGCCCCAAACGCCAGGCACCACTAGCTTGTACTCTAGTGCAGATGAATCAAATAATATGGCTAATTTGGAAGAATTAGGCTTCAAAACGACAATTAAGCAACAAAAAAACGCCAAAAACACTGAGGTTTTAGACCCAAAGAATATTCAAGACACAGTAGTGGCTTCTGTAATGGATACTGCTGATCAAAAACAGACCCAAGAGCCAGTCTTGGAGAAGCTTGAAAGTTTTCAGGATGATTTAAATTTAGATTTAATTATCGAAAGAGAATACGCCAGGAAAGCCAAATATGCCAAGCTAACTTTTGCAGTGCTCTTGGTTATAACCATAGTCCTTGGTGGCTGGTATTTTACAGATGCTAAAGAAATGCTTGGTTACACTAGCCTTAAACAATCTTCAGCACAAACCACTCAAGCCGCCCTCAGGTCTGCCAAGCTAGATTTAGCTTATGCAAACTACTACCAAGCTGCAACTAAAAGCCAAAACTTAAGTTATTTAGCAGTTGCATATCATAAAAATTTCATACTTTCTAACAATCAGTACACGCCTCGCAATGCGCAGGCACAAGCAAAATCTAATTTGCAGCAGCTTGAAACTCAAATTAAAGCCGAACTAGACTCTATGGTCTTGCACATGCGCACAGCCAGAAAAACCCTAGATAGCGATAAGCTCAAGGTTGCCTTGATTAGCAGGCTAGATGATAGCCAGTTGCAAGCCAGCACGGCCAGCACATTGGCACAAGCAGGTTACGAAGGTGAGTTTTTAGGAGCCGAACAGTTATCAAGAGAACTTGGTAATTTAGCTACCAATCCAGATTTATCAGCCTACGTGTTGTCGACAGACTACAAGGAGTTAAGCCAAAAGCAACTACTTGAGTATTTAATTAATCTTTTTGAGCTGTATGAAGGCTCTCAACTTAAAAGATTATCTTTATTAAGCCTTAATAGATCATTTTTCACGACAGTGCTTGGTGAGCTCGCAGCAGTCACAAAACAGTTCGATGAGACTTTCAATGTCTTTGATACTAGAGAAAACTTTACCATCCGACACACTGGTTATTCATTTAATGCAGATAACAGCCAAATTAGTGTTAATTCCGAAATTCAGACGGCTAGCCCTCAGACTTTCAGTTTGGTTGCAGATTTAGAAGATGCAATTTTGCAAAACCCCATGTTTAGTGGACTAAACGTCTCTAATTACTCCAAAAGCCAAATTAAAGACTCTGGTCTTTATGGTTCTAACCTACTTTTAGAATTTGATTTTAATAAGCTTTAATACTGATTATGCCTAAAAAGAAAAAAACATCACTAGTGCTCTACATAGTTGGAATTGCAATCCTGGTTGGTCTCATGGCTTATGGGGGATATATAAAAGTTTCTCAAGGGCTTGAGTTCCAGGCTTCCTTAACGCAGGTCGCCACCCAGATCGAAGAAATTCAGCAAGAGGCCAAACAGCAATTTGCTCAGGCTCAAATAGCTCATAAACAGCAAATACAAGAGCTAACTGGAGATTTTGATGCTTATTACGTAGAGAGCTTTAACAAAAATCAGTTTGTAAGAGTCCTAGATGAGATTATTCAAGATATAAACACAAATTCCGAAGCTATAGTCCTAAACAGCCTCAACTTTGCTAATCCAGTCATTTCGCAGTCTGGCTTGATTGAGTCGATTCCAATTAGTATGGAGTTGCAGACTACCAAAGTTTCTTTACTCGAAATTTTAAAGAAGTTTGAAACCGTTGGGCTCGACAAAAATTCACCTTTCTATTTGGTAGAGTTGCGTTCGTTAGCCTTTCGAATACCTACGGTAACTCCAGGTAAGCAAGTCGCAGAGGATTTTGTTACCAGTTTAAACCTAAATATTTCTAAAACCTTAAGTCAATAGTATGCCAGCAGATAGCTTTAACATACCGCAGTTAGACGCAGACAATGGTGCTAATCAACCACTTGTACCCAATCTTGCGCAAATTCAAGCTGCAAAAATGGCTGCCCAACAAGGTATTAAAGATATCACTGATTCCAGTGCCCAAACCCCAGATGCACCAGATATGGAGCTAGACAAAGTCAGCACACAACCTGGTGCGGCCGGTGGTGGCGATGACGGCACTGCAGGTAGCACTGCTGCATCGACAGCTACAGTACAGTCAGCTAAGACTGGTAGTAAACCAGGTAACACTAGCCATTCTGCTATGCAAATTGTGAAAAACGCCAGGCAGGATGACAGCAGTGCAACACAAGCAAACACACAAGCAAGTGCTCCAGCAGCTATTAAGCATTATAGCTTTCCGGCTGCAGCTCAAGTAAAAATTGACAGTCTTAGCAAGGCCATCTCAGCCAGTAACGTACCACAGATTGTGCTGTTGGTAATGAGTTTGGCTTTAGATCTCAAAACTTCAGATATTCATATCGAGCCAGAGGCCGAGCAAATACGCATACGCTATAGGATCGACGGAGTTTTACGACAGGTCGTAACTTACAAAAGCAACATGCACTCTGCAGTGGTTTCTAGGATCAAAATTATGAGTGATCTCAAAATAGACGAAACTAGAATTCCTCAAGACGGGCGTACGTCTGTGCAAACCACGGATGGGCGAGAGATGGATTTGCGTGTCTCGACTTTGCCAACTGTCAACGGAGAAAAAATTGTTATGCGTCTGCAAGACAAATCCAAGCAGATTCCGAGTCTTAAAATGCTGGGGGTCCAGGGTAATGGACTCAAGGCTATTACACGAGCTTTGGGTAAACCCAACGGGGTGATTTTAGTTTCTGGGCCCACAGGTTCTGGTAAAACAACCACTCTGTATGCTGCTTTATCTATTTTAAACAAAGTCGGAGTCAATATTTTAACCATCGAAGACCCGGTCGAAATTCAGCTTAATGGGCTCAACCAGTCTCAGGTTAAGGCAGATATTGGTTTTGATTTTGCAAGGGGACTAAGGGCTGCTTTGCGTCAGGATCCAGACATTATTATGGTTGGTGAGATCCGTGACCACGAAACTATAGACGTCGCCATAGAGGCGGCCCTAACAGGTCATTTGGTCTTCTCGACTATCCATACCAACAGTAGTATCGAAACGATTACTCGAATCGCCAATATGGAGGTCCCAGAGTATCTTATAGCCTCGGCTGTCGATACAATTATCGCTCAAAGACTTGTCCGTAAAATTAACCCAGACAAAGCTGAGCGCTATACTCCAGAGCCAAAAATTCTCGAAGCCGTTAAAAAAACAATTGCCGAAATTCCAGAGTCCGAGAAGAAAAATTATCCAGATTTAGATTTCGAAAACCCAAGTTTTGTTCGACCAAAGGCAGAGTTTGGCGAAACTGCCTTTAGTGGTAGGCTTGGTGTTTATGAGGTCTTATCTATGTCTGGCGAGTTAAAAGACGCTTTGTTGCATAATGCCAATGTGCTAGAGCTCCAGAAGATTGCTCAAAAAAATGGCATGGTGACTCTAGAGCAGTATGGCTTGATTATGGCAATGCAGGGGCTCACAAGCCTAGATGAAGTATATCGTGTAGCTAACACCGATTAATATGAAAAAAGCCAAAGGGTTTAGCTTACAGGAACTAGACCAAAAAAATAAATCTTTCGACCTAGACGCCCAGGCACAAGCAGACCAGCAGGCTCAGGTAGAAGATATTATTTTAGATATTGGTGCTAGCGATAGAATTATTCCTGCCAAAAAGCCAGAGTCAGAATTTGCTAAATTGTTTAAGTCTCTTAAAGGTTTATATCAGGTTACAGCTGGACGCACCTTGAATATTAAGGTTTCTTTGGAGGAGAAAACATTCTTTTACGAGCTTATGTCCACCATGCTTACTGCTGGAATTTCCATAGTGCAAGCCTTAAATATCTCAGCCAAGCAGGCAACCAGCAAGCAGCTACGTTCGCTTATAGAGTCATTAGCTGTGCAGGTGGAGTCGGGTCAGAAATTTTCAGAAGCTTTAGAAACATACCCCAAGGTCTTCGCCCGCAGTGAAATAGGCATGTTAAAGTCTGGTGAAACCACTGGTCGACTAGCCGATGTTATGGGTAGGTTGTCAGTAGAAATCAAAAAGGGGATAGCTGTACGAGCCAAAGTAAAGTCTGCCATGATTTATCCTATTGTTGTTATAGTCTTTGTGATTTTGACAGTCTATGCCATGTTAACTTTTGTAATTCCTCAGGTTAAAACCTTGTTCGAGGGCATGAACGCCGATTTACCTGGCCTAACACTCTTCTTACTAGATGCCAGTGATTTTGTAAGCCAGAACGGTTTGTATTTATTCCTAGGCCTAGCAATCATATCCTTTGCGATCTTGTCATTTTACAAAACAGCTCGGGGTAAGCTTTTATTTCATATGCTATTTCTGAAAACACCTATTCTCAAGCACTTTGTAATGTACTTAAATCAAGCAAGTTTTAGCCGGAGTCTTGGTAACCTCTTGTCAGCCGGTGTCTCTATTGTCGAAGCTCTTGGGATTTGCGCCCAATCTACAACTAATTTAGTGTATGCTAATACAATTAGCTTAATGCAAAAAGATGTTAAAAAGGGTATTAAGTTAGAAGAGGTCTTGTATGGATCCAAATATTTTTCGAGTTTACTTGTAAATATGTTCGCAATTGGTGAGAGAACTGCCAAGCTCGATGAACTGGCTTTGCAAGTCGCAAATTACTATGACCAAAAGTCAGAAAAAATGGCAGACAACCTAGCAAAATTGATTCAACCATTAATTATTGGAATAGTCGGTGGAATAGTCGGTGTCGTAGTCTTGGCAATTATGTTGCCTATGACCAAGTTATTATCACAGGTCGGCTCGTTTTAATCTACCTGCCTTTTTGCCTGTCTTGCAAGCCAATTTCCTTTCCAGCTAAGCTCGGGAGTTTTATTATCTAATAAAGATATAATTTTTGATTATGCGCCAGTACGCATTCATCACTATAAACACCTTTGATTACTGCTGTAATGCCACCCTTAAGCTATAAAATCTAAGGCTAGTGTAAAGAACTAGTCTTTAATTAATTTTCAATTATTTAACTAATCTTCCATGAACAAAATAAAACAAGGTTTCACACTCATAGAAATCTTAATAGTCATCGCCATTATTGGCGTTTTGGCAGTTACATTAGTGCCAAATATTGCCGGGGCTCCTGCCAAGGCACGTGATTTATCCAAAAAACAAGCTGTCATGCAGGCCGATGCAGCCATCCAGGCCTACATGGTTACAAAAGGCACGGCCCCAGATATTGATAGTGGTGCCTGCCTCAACGAGGGGTTAGATGATGCTTTAAAGACACTTATTTTTGACGACAAAATGCCCTCTGCCACCACAGCAGCTACAGAGGGGGATTGTATAGACGGTGGTCTGATTTATCCAAAGTTTGTCAAAGTAGATAATAACTATCGTGTGATGATTCAAGTGGAATCTGCCGCGAGTGCCAATGCTGCTGCCGAAGCAGAAGCTGCTACTTATACAGCTGGAACCACCCATTTTAGTAGTGGCGAAGAGGGTGCTGCTCCTGCTCCTGCTGATGATGATGATGATGATGATGATAATATTGAATAGTATTGGTAGGTGCTGTGCTAGTTGCGGAGATAAACAAATTCGGGTTTTAATTTAACTAAATTGAAGAGATTAAAAGACTTTACCATAGGCTTTCCAAAAAAAATTACTGCGAGTTTACTCGCAGTATTTCTGTGTTTTAACACTGTGTTTTTAAACCCAGAGGTAGCCTCTGCCTTAAGCTTTGATAGACAGAGTTCCGAGGATTTAATCCTCATCTTAGCCCAGGATCAACTCTTGAATGACGCTAGCAATTACCCCGGCTTATCTGGTGAATATGGCAGGTTACCAAGGTTAGATTTAGAGCAGAGAATCAAGCGGTACGCCCAGAATCTTTCTAAAACAAACGACTCTGCCAACACGCACATTATTTCGGTGAGTAAAAATCAATCAGAGCTGCAGATCGCCAACTTACTTAAGCAAATCTATCTGGGCAACTCCGAGGAGTTCGAAAATCAGAATTTGCTTGGGATAGTCTTAGTGGGCAAGGTTCCGATTCCACAAGTGGTGAGTGCAGATCAAATGCATGTTTCTATGTATCCTTATACAGATTTTATTGATCCTGCTTACAAACTCAACCTAGAAACTCAGAGTTTTGAATTTAACGAGGATCAATCACTCAATCCACAACCAGAAATTTGGCATGGAGTTATTGATTTCCAGACACCTCAAGAGTTAGCGGCATATTTAGATAAAAATCATTTGTATTATGAGCAACACCCAGATTTTGCCAATATCCAAAAGCAGGCCTTTGTTGCCGAGCCAAATTTTGAAGTCGAGGGTCTTAACGATGGACTAATCGATAAGTATGCAAACTTTTTATCTATTGCTAGATATCTTGTTGCCAATAAGGTTTCGGCCGAATTGTATAATCAACTTACAGACAGCCAGCAAGATGTTCCAGACAAGTACGCCTTGCAACTTTTGAATAGTCAGTTTGTAAAATTTATAGACCTATTTGCAAACAGTATTGCCAAAACTCAACAGGAGGTCACAAATCTTGGGCGGTACAACGATACAGAGTATCAAAGTCCTTTAGTGGCCATGGCCAAAATCGATCAGCTGGCAGTTGAGTATTTTCATGAGTACAATCAAGCCTTAAAACAGGCCTTTTTGCAGGTGGTGCCAGAGGTTGCTAAAAATCTTGGGATTCCAAAAGCCGCCGATCTATCTGCAATAGTTAGATCTCGATCTGGCGAAACGCAACGCCTTAATACAGTCAAATTTATTAATCATGGTCGAGAAAGAGGACTTATAGAAGCTCTGATAGATGTGATCCCAGGCCTACAAACAGCGCTAGATGTCGCCGAAGAGCTGCCTGGTCCTTTTACTACTCGCGACATGATTACCGAGGTCTTTGATTTTGTTTCTAGCGATAGTGATGTCATTAATAGTCACATGCCACAAATTGCTGGTATCGACGCCGACGAACTCAATTCTGTCGCTGGTTGCCGCCTTTATAACGGTGGTGGTCTTGGCCTACCAGGCGAAAGTACAATCACATATTGGCGAGCCAAAATAGACAATCAAAACCCTGCAGATTTAAAGAGTGATTGTTTTCCAAGTGCCAGTGAGCTTACCGAAGATGGTAAAATAGATGAGGATGATTGGCAAAAACCATCCACCGTCAACGATAACATAGAATGTACACTTTTTGGTGGTGAGGACCTAAGGGATCGCTACCGTACAAGTTCTTTTGAGCTTGATTATCCTTCACGCCTGAGCTTTGAAAGTTGTTATGCCTTTAGAACAATAAACGAGTTTCGGCGCCTATACACACGAGAATATGACAATGTAGCTATTTCTCGACGAGTAGCGGAGTTTAACAATCAAGATCATGCCAGTTTAAACCTTGGTTCGGCCTTTGGCCAAAACATTAATTTAGCAGACCTTATTCCACAGCTGCCTGGTTTTAGCGGGCAAGACGCCAATGACTGGCATGCCTGGAGCTTTTATTTATTGGGCAATCCATATAAAAATCAATTTACAATCCAAAACCCATACTCACAAGCTGGTAACATTGAATCGATTACATTAGTTGCTAATCAACAGCAATCTGTTCGCAACCTAAGCTCTTTAACAGTGCACGATGCACCAACTCCAGAGCACTATGCTAATTTAAAACCAGCAGGCCGAGTGAATCTACCTGTAGACTCTCACCCGTATGTTTCGTTTGTCGACTTTAAAGGTGATGTCCAGAGAATGCTGATCCCAAATATTTTCGACAGCCAGTCCTTTGCCGAGTTCACAAATAAAGTTCAGCAGCTAGACCAGCAACTCCAGTCTTTAGGAGCTAACACTAGTCTACAAACTCTTATAAACCAGCAACTCACTACTCAGCCAAGAGACAGCAAAAATGCGAATAAAAAAATTGTTCAGTTTTCAGTACCAAAGCTTGAGTTCTTAGTAGATTATTTTGGCTTAGATATTAACCAAAAGTACACTCAAGTCCTCAAAGCCCAGTTAGATCAAAATTTTCAAGTAGATTTGTTTGGGGCGCCGCAAACTTACGAAATTGCTCATATTACAGCTGAATCTAATCAAGACAGTGTTATCTTTAGCCTGCTTTCTAACCCAAGTCTTTTTGAAAAACGCTTGGCCGGCAGCCTAGACGACTCTGACTTAGGTGGTTTAGATCCAGAAGAGGAGGATGATGGCAATTTTGAAGCTCTAGAAACCTATTTCACAGAATATTTACCAAAGTGGTACGACCAAACAGTTGGTAATTTAGAGCAGATTTTCACGGAAGGTCCTATCGACCCATTGTCATTCGACGATGAAATCTTTAATACTAACGTTCAAGTTTCGTCCTTTAGTGCAGATGCTCCACTGCAAGACATATTGCTGTCTAAGCAAACAGCAACAGTTAATCTCTCTTTGCTTGACCAAAACAATAATCCAGTAGCTGTAGAGAATGCTCAGGCCACAGTAGAAATCCAAGGCCCAGCTGAGTTTATAGGCCTAGAAGATCAAGATGAGTTTTTCGACGGCCTGCAAATTAATTTAGAGTCCGCCACCCAAGAATTAAAACTCAAACTACTGGGACCCGGACAAGTGAGAGTCCAAGCGCGTTTGGTTGGCATTGCCCAAAAGCTACTAGCCAGCCAAGATTTTGAATTTGATACATCCGCAAGTTTTGCGGTCCACAGCAACTTGCAAACTCAGATTCAAATGTCTCAACGCCAAACTTATGTTGGCTCTACAGATCCGCTCAGGATTTCTTATAAGCTCGTAGATGCTAACTCTAGAGCAATTCTCAGCCAAGCCCCAGCTCTTGAGTTATCAAACAAAAACCTAGGCCAACTCAAAGCCCTATCCACAGAAGCTAAGGCCTTTGAGCACCTTTTTGAGTTTACCCCTGGCACTGCTGCTGGCTCCGGGGAGATCAAATTCCCAGAGCAAAGCAAAACAATTGATATCCTGGCAGGCTCCGCCAAACGCCTAGTCTTTAGCGACTTAGAAGATTTGGAGCTCAATGTCTCAAAAGTTAATCGGCAAGAGCTCAATGTGCTTGCTCTCGACGAATATGATAACGTCGCCAGTTCTTTTAACCAAGCCTTAGCAGTCCAGCTCTCTAATCCAGAGCTAGTGGAGCTCTCCCAGCCAGAGCTTAATTTTGTGAATGGTAGGGCTCGATTAGAATTTACTACCAAGCTCAATCAATTTGGCAGACTCACAATTAAAATCAACACAGAGAATCTCGCTAGCAATGTAACCTCAGCCAGCAAATCCGTGAAATTAATGGCAGGGCTATCTTCTGCAGAAATTTCTAACTTTAAATCCCGAGCCTTAATTTACAATTTTGTCACCGAAAACTCAGAGTACAGCACAAACAGAGCTAGTCGACTATTGTCATCTGGAGTTACACAAGCTGTAATTACTAGCTCCAAAGATAGATTTAAACCTAGTTACCTAGCGAGTCTCTCTCCAATTGGAGGTATCTCTGTCCTCGACAAAAATATCCTGCAACCAGACATTAAACTAGAGGCAGATAAGATTGCTCTGAATATTAACGATGCCAACGGCCAGTTAATAGCTAGTAGTCAGTACCAGCCCCAAAACATAGACTTTAAGCTTAATGAGGGGCTTAATCAAAAAGCACCAGGCATTTATGTGAATCTTTTAAACCCAGAACTTAAATTTAAAGACTCAGAAATTTTACTAGATAAGCAGGCTTTAGTTAGTTTTAATGCAAATAAAATCCCTCAAATTAATGATTCCGCCTATACACTCAAGCTAGTTGATAACAACCAAGGGCTCGATTTAGCTTTGTTTAATGCAGATGCACCAGTCGCTCAGATCCTTTATATTTTTGGTGCAAGCTCAGAAATTCAGTTCTTTAAAAACCCAGCACAGTCGCAGTTTAATTTTGCTAGCATTAACCTGGGTGCTAACTCCAACTATCCACCTTCCTTTATTATCACAAACGCCAGAGCCGACAAATCACAAGACTTGCTCGAAGATCGCCAAAGCAGCAGATTAGACTCAGCCTTTAATGGCTTTGGTACAGGCGATAGAGTTAACCTATTTCTGGCAGCCGGTAACTCCGTTGGTCATAGTGTACGTGCCAAGCAAGACTTGGGGTCAATAGTACTTGGCGACCCCAACATTACGCTACCCAAAATTACTCCAGAATTTCAATCTAGCATGTTGTTCGACCAATCCATTGGCAAGTACTTAGGCTCACTACCAACAAATGTCTCTAATGTCTTGGTGCTCCAAGATATGATTTTATTTTCCGACGAAAATGGCTATATATCCGTTTTAGACAAAGACAGCCTAAAACTAAGCTCTCAAGTGGCTTTAATACCCGGCGGCATCAAAAACATGCTGACTATTAAAGATGGCAACACCCAGGAGATTTTAGTTTTATCTAAGCAGGAGTGCTTGGTCCAAGACGACTGCCTATATTTATTAAAAGCCACAGACAATGGTATTACCCTCAGCAAGCCTAGTTTAAATCCAGCCACGAAAGTTCATCAAATTTATAACTTTGATTTAGACTCAAACGGTAGCCAGGATCTTGTCACTTTTAATCAAGATCGTTCAATTAATTTATACTTAAATCCAAATTTCCAAAGAGACAACGCCCCAATTTCTTTAAGTGCTCTTAGAAGAAGTTTAGATTCCTTTAACATCGACAAATTCGATCTCTTAATCGATGCCCCCGAAGGTGAGTCTATAGCCCTTAAAAACGCCGATGGCAGCAGCCAGCAACTTAAATTTGCTAGCTTGGTTAACACCACCAAGTTTGCCGATAGCAGTATTCGTATAAACTCCTCAACTGGGCAGTATCTGCAGTATGGTCAGGACTTAGACATAACCATTAACCTAGTTGCCAACTCCAGCACCCGCTCAAGCAAAGTCTTGCTAGATTTGCCAGCAGAACTCCAGATAGACAAAGCTTCTATACAGCCAGATACAGTCTTTGCTCAAGATACTTCGTCACCAGTTTTCGACCTAGCACTTTCTGGTTTGAATATACGTCCAAATACAGTCAACCAAATCAGTTTTAAGGCCAAATTTATGGCGCCAAGCGACTTTGAACTCCACGATGAGCCAATTATAAGCCTAGCCGAAACCCAAACCGGAGGTGGCCTTTTAGACCTAGATATTTTTTATGCCAAGCAAGATAGCAAAACACATTTAGCCCTTTCTTTGCAAAACCAACGTCTACGTTTTTCGCATAATCAACTGCCAATCAGCCAGGAACCTCCACCAGCACCAGACACAAACACAGATCCAGAGGTTCAGCTAGGGCAATCCAGGTTAGCCCTAGTCAACGGACTCGACTCTGGCTCGTCAGACTCACAAGACGTTTTCGACATGCAAAATCAAATAGCTGGCCTCGATTCCGATGGGGATGGCTTTGCAGACGAAGTCGATAGTTACATAAATTCCGGAGATAAACTCCTCGACGACATTACCACAGGAATCAAAGACCTTTTTTGCGACGGAGCCGGCTGCCTAAATGTACCTATCAACAAAGCCTTCTTAGTGCCGCCAACATCGCCAGTGCCAATCTTTGCCTGGGGCTGCCCTAACATTACAACAATTGCCTTTGGCACAGCAGGTTTGTCGTGTATCGGTGGTAGAATCTATCTTTCACCAACCCTAACAGGGGAGTTTGCTAGCTCAGTTTGCCTGGGCCCATATTTTGCGCCTCCAGTACCTGGGGGACCCTGTTTTACAGCAACTCTCTTTGATCTAGGTGCACTTTGCGACAGCATAAATAAAAAAGTCAACAAGCTACTCACCAAAGCCACCAAGTTTATGACTAAGGGCACAGAAAAAGCTATCGGTATTGGTTTGGAGTTAACATCCAAGCCTAATATTGCCCTACCTGGATTTCCAGCCTTCCTAAGTAATTGGTATATTTCCCAGTTTGATGAAATAGTCAAAGTCCTCGACATGCCAGATATCACGCTGATTCTTCCAGACTTTTCTCCAGTTTCAAATTTTAAATTTGCCTCTATCGATACAGATAGAATTGATCCCTTTCCTGACTGTCCTAGTTTCATAGCAAACACAAAAAAATGTGGTAATTACAAAACTCAGCAAGAGTTTGAAAAAGCTACCAAGTCCTACATTAACAAACTCAACGCTCAACCAGAGGAGTTGCTTTCAGAGTTGTCTAAGATGCCTTTGATAGACTTGGTACCTAGAAAAATCCCTATACGTCTTCCAGTGCTGCCAGAAAGAATCGAACTCAAATATCACAAAGACTTGCTAGAAACAATAGATGCAAATGTACGCTCATTTTTAACTGCCATAGCAGACTGGGGTTGTTTACCCGTACCAGATTTCCAAACACTAGACGCCCAGAAAAAACAGTATTTGGAAAATTTGCAAAAAGGTTACATAGATGATTTTTTTCCACCCTTGTTGAAGTACTTTTTTGAGGCAAAAGGCTCTTCAAACACTAATTTTTCAGAGGTTGGAATTGGCTTTGTCTATAAATCCAAGGACTATGCTACATTTGAAGCTTATGGTAATGCAGTTACGAAAGATGCCACAGATTTCACTGGTTTAATTCAAATGATATTAGATGGAGAGTTTAGCCCAATTATTAGATTCGGAAATTATCACGATCTAAATAAACCAGGCAGTTCCAATAGAGCCAAAGCCTGTATTGATTTAGCTGTTAAATTTGAGGGTATAGCCTCTGGTCTCAATGAGAGCTATCAAAATTTAATTGCCTATAGAAACCTGCCCAAGCAGTTGTTTGAGTTTCAAAACATTTTATATTACTACTCAGACCAAGCTATAAAATATGTAGATGTAATAATGAATGAGTATCTAGGTTTTATAGGGCGCAATACCACCCAAATTCAGTCCTGGACTAAAACTATTCAAAAGATTCAACGGTTAATTGCGGACATCAATATTCTTGTCGAGATTTCTTCTAAGTTTGTTAAAACTTGTGATGACTGTAGGTCTAACAGAACTAATTCAGAGTTTGCATTATTAATGGACCTTTTACTACAAGCCCCCAACCTTCCAGTTCTTACATTCCCTAAGCTACCAGATTTCGTTTTGGACCTTTCAGAGATAGAAGCTAACTTAGAGTTAGAAATACCAATTCCAGTTATTCAAAAAGAGGTCCTAGACTTGCCAACTTTTAAGCCAGTTATAATTTGGCCACCAGCCCCAGACTTAGATTTTATAGCCGTACTAGATGGGGTTAAGTTACCAGTCATTCCTGCACCTCCAGATTTTATAAATGACTTTGAACTAAAGCCGCTTCCAGAGCTTAAACTAGTCAAATTGCCAACCCTGCCAAACCCACCAGATCTCGAGCTACTTAATCTAGACTTAGAAGGCAAGCTCAGGATACCTTTAGAGTTTCTAAAGAAATTCCTAAATATTCTTTGCCTGCTTCGAAAGGGCTTACTACCAACTCCAGAAAATGCTTTGGCAACTCACATTGCCTCTATTACTAATAGATCTTTAACCCCTGTAATGCCGTGGGATAAAGTCTTCAAAATTAATTTTCCAGGCTTCCAACAGGAATATGTAGAGAAGTATAAGTATACGCTACAAACACGCCTAAATTTTGATTACATGGGTGTCGCAGACTTGGTTGAGGATTCAATAAATGATTGGAATAATCTTGTGAATATTCGACAAATATATGACAAGATCGTCAAAGATTTTAATAAAAGTTTAGATCGAAAGTTTGAAATTTTTACAGGTCTAGAATCCCTGCAATCTCAACTGGACATTGAATCGCAAATTCAAGCCTTACCTGCTGAATTACAAAAAATTCAAGCAAGTTTAGATAGTGTCCAAGCTGCCTTAGGGGAATCTAATGTTCATACTACAACTACTGAGTCATTAGACTATGAATCTTTAAATCAAAAATTGAGCACAGTTAAGCCCAGCTTATCACAAGATTTATTGAGTCCTCAGTCTCAAGCTACAATTGCCCAGGCAAGAAAATTTCTCGACTCTTATAAACCAACCCAGTCCTACGAACAAGTAGCCCCCAGGTTGCTAGCAAATAGCCAGCAAGTATCTTTGTCATCTGAACCTAACAAGTTTTTGCGTTCTAAGACTATTCAACTTGCCGAGAGCCCAACAGATCAAGCTCAATCTCTGCAAGATATAACCCCGCAAGTAAACCCAGATAAAGGAATTTACGTTGTAGATAACAATCAGCAGGTTCAAAGTATTGTCAAAAACACTCAGCAGTTGCAAAGCTTTCTAGAAATTAATTTAGATGATGTTAATACAGATGGAGATACAGATGTGGTGTACACAAGCAATACTGACTTTTTCCTTAAGCAAAATCTCAAATTCAGACAGTCCACAAACAGCATTGCATCTGCTACCAAGGTGTATGAGTTTAGTGATTTAAACACCAACAGCTCTTTATTAGATCTTAGTGCAAATACCAGTTCCTACTCTACAGACAGCAAGCAGCTAACAGTCTCTGTGCCAACACAACTACTGGGGCTAGGCTTTATCGTAGATATTTACAAAAATGCTTTGAATTCTACAAACCCAGATTCTAGGCATGTTTTCTCAGATACTATCCCACTAGAACAAGTTGGGACAGCTAGAAGAGTTGTAGTCCAAGATAACTTAATCAAGTCAGATGGATTTGCAGCAATGCACTTGAGTAATCAAAACACAGGGTCTCTGCAGGTATCTTTGCCACTAGGGGTTTATTCTTATGACCTTTCTGTCATCTTGCCTACAGGAATAAAAGTCATTGATAGAGCAAAGGCTTTTGCAGTTAGTGTCTGTGGTGATAGAGTAGCGCCTGTGATTATAGTTGAGCCGCAAGATAGCCTGGCAGTATTTAGAGCCAAAAAACATTTAGATTTTTCTAAATCTTTCGATGAGCATTCTGGTATAAAGCAGATATTTATAGATACAAATTTAACTGTAGATAGCAATCAAGATTCCGACCCACACAATGACCCAGATATAGTCTTCGAAGCATCCACCCCAATTAAAGAGTTGGAGCTAGGACCATTTAATGATTTTAAGCCTTATGAGCTTAACGTAATAGCCTACGATAATGCTAATAACAAAGCCACAAAGAAATTAAGCTATAGTGTGGTAAAACCACAAATCACCCTAGAAACAGTCAACACACAAGTGATTAAAGGCTATATAGAACCCGCAGCCAAAGATTTCCCAATTGAAATCATCCAAAAAAGAGCAGGTAGTAGCAGTAGTTTTGCAAATGCTTCCACCGATAAAGATGGTAAGTTTAGGCTAGATACATTAGAACTCTATGCTAACAAAAACCCACAAGAGGCGAGTGATTCACTCCAGGAAAAACTGAACAATAGTAGCGAGATTCCATTAACTATTAATAATAGTCAGCTAGATCAGTTATTTGAAATTTCCAAAACCACAGGCTCCATTCGTCCATTGGTTCAAAGAGCAAGGGTTCAAGTTAGTGATTTCTCGACACTAGATAAAGCCTCCAGATTAGATTTATATGAAAACAATACTTTTATAACTTCTATTCTCAAGAAAGCTGATCATAATGTTTCGGTCGCTATAGTCGAGAGCTTTAAGGATCTTTTAGATGCCAAATTAGCAGTTACAATAACCGATTTAAATAAAGCAGATGAATTTGTGGTAGAAAACATTGGCTTTTTAGACCCTGCCCTTTCTGGAGGGGCCTATATAGCAGATAGCACAGGCGTGCTGTTTGTAATTAGTCCAGATGGCTCGGTTATAAGCTCGTCTCCAAAGATCACACAGCAAGTAGAAAAGATTCAAGATATAAGCAAGCCACAAAGGGTTCTTGTGTATTACAGTGGCAAAAATATTGCAGCTTATAATATTAATGGCTTAAGACAAACTCAGGTTGCAGTTGCAACAAGTAGGGATTTAGACGTGGGCAACCCTCTAGCAGCCCAAGCAGCATCAGATCGATTACCAGAGCAGTCAGAGTCACAAAGTACCCAGCCACAAGCTCTGGAATCTCAAACCTCAGCACAAAATCTTCAGCAGAGGGTAGATACTCTGATTACCCAAGCAGGCTTAGACCTATCTAACAAGCCAACTTTAATCAGCTTGCTTTCAAGTAAACAAAAGGCCTTCTTAAATAAGCAAACTAGTAGTTTTGCAGACATAGACCCAGATTCCAAACAGGCCCAAGCCTTAGAATATCTTCGCATAAATGGTGTGATTGAAGGTACAACAGTTGGCACAAAAACATACTTTTATCCTGGTAAACTCATTACAAGGGCCGAGTACGCAAAAATAGTCTTAAAAATATTATGTATAAAACCCAGACCAGAAAGTTTCTTGTTGCCATCTGTATTCGACGATATAGATTTTGATACCAAAGCCTGGTTTTATGATGAAACAAAAGAAACCTTTCTACAGGGCTTTTTCGAAGGTTACCAAGGTGAAAGAAATCCTCAGAGTCTTCTAACACCATTTAAGGCACTTAACCCAATTTCTAGAATAGAAGCTGTCAAAGTTATCATGGAAGCCCTGTCTAAGTTTAATATCTTAGATTTGTCACAACTAAAAATCCAAGATCCTTGGTATTTAGATTATCTTAGGCTCTCAACTGATTTGAATCCAATCTTAAAGTCACAAGCCAAAGCCAAGGCAAGCTTTTTGCTCACACCCACCGAAGCCTTAGAACCAAATAAATTCCTTACAAGGCTTGAGTTTGCAGAGATTGCCACCAGAGCACTAGATATTAGAAACTGTATAGCAGACAGATCGCAAGCCAACCTACCTCTCGAAGATATTCTAAGAGACCCAAGCCTTGATCCTTTGGTGGTCAGCAAGCAAAATCAGCAAGAATTTTTGAATGCGCATGCTCCACTATTAAGCAAAATTCAAGATCTTATTGACCAAGCAATTCAAGCAGAGGACTTAGCTAGCACTCAAGCAAGAGTCCAAGATGGTCAAGCTCCACTCGGCACTCAAACTCAAGATGCTGAGTCTGCTGCAGGCCAGCAAACTAGCGATCCTGCTGACCAAGAGCAAGGCCTTGACCTGGAAAAACAAACCCAGCAATTAGTCAAAGAAAGCTTAGAGCAAATTTCTAAGGCAATTCTTGCTATCACCATAAAACAACAGGCAAAACTAGAAAAGCAGCCGGTACAAGTCAAACAACCTAAGCAAACATATGTCGAGACCATTGAATGTAAAACCTGCCCATGTCCATATACAATAGATGATGAAGTACTGTTAGATGACCAGGATGAATATTTTGTAATTTTAAGAAACCTAAACAAAACCCAGATCTTGGATGTTTCAAATATATTAACCCTGCAATAAATAAACTATGTCTTTCAAGCTAAAACCTTTTCTTATAGCAGTTATTCTAAGTTCAGTCGCGCTGGGTTCTAACTTCGTAGCTTTTGGTGATGAGCCAACAACACCAGCAACACCGCCAGTAAAGTGCTCCACCCTAATTCTCGAAAGTCTAGAGCAGTCCAAAAACAATTTATATACTCAAATCACTACCATTATTCAATCCACAACCCCGGCCTCTGCATATTTTGGTGATCTTCAAGAGTTATATCTAGAAACAGTAAATGGTATCTCTACACTTAGAACAGATGCTCTATATGATAAAGATGCTCAGGTTCTAGCTAAATTAACACAGATTACTCGCGAACATCAGAATTCAGAATGTGATCCGATAATAGATGCTGCCTTAACAGAAATTCAGTCTGTTTATCAAAGGAGTATCCAAAAAAATCTCAAGCAAAAATCATCACTAATGTTAGTCGAAAAATTAGATCAAATGAATACTAAACTTGGTGATTTAGTTACGCTTATACATAGGGTTAGCGCCCAGGTTCAAAAATTTGATAAGTCATTTACATGTCATATTCCAAACTGTACAAGATAGGCTTTGTAATCATAGTATTACTAGGATTTTTAATTTGGTATAACCAAGGGGTGGCTTCTAGCACAACATTTACAGATTGCTCTACCAAAACATCTGTGCAAGACACCATTGCTTGTTTTCATGTGAACACAAATCAACACATCAACCTGGCTACACAAAACTTAAAACTAATTTTCTCTAAAGACACACCATTAACACAAGGCCAAACCATAGAAATCTTAAAAGCCCCTCCAGAGGCACCTCAGCCAGAGCTCTTGCAAGACTGTCAGTTGGAGTATGGTTCTCGCAAGATTCAAAATTTATCTACAGTCTGTCTGCTTACACGTCTTAATAACGAATTTGCCTTACTCGAGTTGGCTCTAAATAAACATATATCTGCAGAAACAAATCCACAAAGAAAACAAAAAGCTCAAGATTTTGTATACGATCATAGTCTACGAATTATAAACACCCTAGACGCCACATTGGCTGTCTACAACCAATTATATATGGCCTATCCCATGCATACTCATTTAGAGTTAATTGCTAAAGATGTTTCAAGTCAAATTGATGCCTTGCAGGGGGTAAGTTCATCATTTAAAAAGTATAATATAAAATTTCCAAATGCGTCTACTACTGAATGCCAGTAAAGCACTCATTTTATCGTTTTTTATTTTAAGCCAGACATGTTTGGCCACTGCTTTTGAGTCTGAAAATAAAGCGCTCCTAGATGCAATCTCTAAACAGAATAATAAAAGTATACATGAATATGGTCAGCTAGATGAAATAAATCTATCTAGCGCTAGTCCAGACATGTATATGCATATCCTCAGTATGCAACTTGGGCAAAAGGACGAAATTATCTATGAGCAACTAGCCCAAGATATTGGTGTATCTACTAGTGATATTCGAGCAAATTTTACATCTGGCAAGGCACTTGATTCTAAACCAGCATTTGCTAGCGTCCTAAAAAAACGTTTAGACAAACGTCTTCCAGAGGTCAGTGCCAATGTAGATATGTTACTTAAGCAAAAGCTAGACATTTTTGCGACAGAGTTATTTGTAAATGATAATACAGATGATTCTGGTTTCGATTTAATAACCGACCTTAGAATTATAGAAGATTTATTGTTTGGAGCTACTCAGCCCCTAATGTTAGAAGGTCAATTCGCAGACCCAGGTGCTATAAGTAAGTTTGGGGTTCAACCTCCTAGTACTGGTAGATCGCCAGAGCAGAGTACTTCTACTGCAGAACCCCCATCCGTCTTACAGCAACCAACACAAGCCGAGCTTGTCCAGGGCGAAGCACTCGAAGTCGCCGAACTAGACCAGGTAGTTTGCCCCATAGATCCTGATCTAACACAACAGTTAAGAGACTTTAAGCTAGATCAAGAGAGCCAAGAGCCTGCTTCCGAATCTACTGAAGATTCAGAGGAAGGCCCCCCTGATTCCAATGGCACTCAAGATAGCCAGCAAGAAGGCACTCCTGCCACCATTGGCTTTGACAAGTACCCAAGCTTAGACGAGGAGTGTCCAGAGGATAAGATTTTTTGTTTTAAGAAAGAAAAGATCATGTCTACATTTGGCATTCAAATTCCTGCCAGAGTCAATTGTATTGAGTGTCAGTTTAAAATAATGAGCAGCGAGCTCGGCAAATTGCTTAAAAACAATTTAATTCCTAAAAAGGTAGTCGGTAACTTTGGTGAACTCCCATATTGCAAAGAGGCCTTTAGCGGTAGTTTGTTAAATTTTTCATTTACCATTTTGCAAAAACCCATAAAACTTTCTGATCCGACACAAGTTATCAAAGATACTTCTGCACAAAGTGCTATTCCTCAAATTTATAACAGGGAGTCGCTAACAGTTACCGAAACCCCCGCAATTAAACAAGCTCTCAAGGAACAACAAGAACAAATTGAAAAGCTAGAGTTAATTGTTAAGCGAGCCAATCAAGAATACTCTAAATTCACAGATCAACTCACAGATATGCAAAAGTTATATGGAACCATAAATTCCAGAATCTCACTTTTCAATAAGAGTCTAGCATCGTTAACCGCTGCTTATAAAAGTTTTTATTCATCTTTAGAAGCACTATCTAAAAAAGGCAAATGCAAATAAAAAGAATTTTCATATTAGTTTCAGTTTTCATGCTCATGTTTGCATTAACATCTCATGCAGAAACAAAGGGAGCCTCAGCTAAGTATGGTCAAAGGTTGTCTGCAGTCATAGAGGTGATGGCACGTCAGTTAGATTTGTCTGATTATGGGGATCTGTTTGCTGGTTCTGGTTTTAATTTTAAATCCAATTATGCCTCAAATAGATGTAATATTCGTGATAGGTTCAAAGTCCAAAAACAAAAAGATCAACTTTTAGATAGGATTATACGCAATGTTCGTAGGATGGATGACAAAACGATTAAGAAGCAACTAGAACTATATTTAATTTATGATATTGAAATTAAATTTTTAAGAAACCTCGACATCTTGGAAACTTATCCAGTGGGGCACACGCACTTTGATTGGCTAAGAGCCAAAATGTGGTTAAAAATAATAAGCGAGTTCGAGAAAGATATGATGCAGTTTCCAGATATAAATTACTTAGAAATATTCAATGGTCTCATGAAAAAATATGAGCCAGTCTTAGATCAGATCATTAAAGTAAATGGTAAAAAGGTAAAGCAAAAGGGGGTTTATAGTGCGTGTGGAGGTTCCTACCAGAAGATTCTTGATGATTGGAGCAACATTTCTGCAAAGATTGTAAAGTCTAACAGAAGTTCTGTGGGTGATTTTAACATAGCCTTAGCAGCTTTTATAAAACAACTTGGTTCAACTAGAGAGGAGTTTACTAAAAACTGGAATAAAATCACTAAGGAGGAGTTAAGTTTTATTGAAAAGAACAAAGGCAGCGGCGGTGCGTTCGATAAATTTTTAAACCTTACATATGCAGCGGGCAAAACGGTTGTTAAAGATTTTATAGAGCTGGGGAAAGCATTTGAGTCTGAATCAAATAGTTTATCCAAAAACACTACGGTATCCTCACCACAAAAACTCAAAGAATTCATGATAGAACAACTCAAGAAAGATCCAACTAAGCAAGCTCTAACAAAAGCTGTTGAAGAGGAGTTACGTCTCGATGAAATCTCCACATCCCTAAGCAACCTTACCTCCCAGGCTAGGTTGGAGAGTCAGAAAAAAATTCAATTAAAAAAACTAGAACTTTTCTATCGCGCACAACAAGCATATACCAACTCTGTAATAGATAATTCCTATTTATCAGTTCTTACAAGCAAACAAGCCACAGCACAGCTAAAGCCAGACGGGCGCAAACCTATTGACACTCTTGCCAAGACGGTAGACAATAAGCAGTGTAATGCCTCGCTCTAATGTAGCAGCAAAGACTTATGCACACGCTTTTCGCAAGTATGACTAGTCCAGTATTTAAAAAATATTTAACCCATAAAGCATGGAAATTCTAATAGCTATAGTGATTATATTGCTGATTTCTATAAGGCAGATTCAGCAGTACGAAAGAGGAGTTAAGTTTACATTGGGTAAGTATACCCAAACTCTAGAGCCAGGCTGGCGCTTGATTTTACCAATCATCCAGGGAATGCAAAAGGTCGATATTAGAACCAAGGCAGTCGATGTCCCAGACCAAGAGGCGATTACTCTAGATAACATTTCTATTCGTATAAATGCAGTTATTTACTATAAAGTTAAAGATGCTGCCCGAGCCATTATAGAGGTCGAAAGCTACTACTATGCAATCAGCCAGCTTGCCCAAACAACAATGAGGAATATTGTCGGTACAGTCGACTTGGATAGCCTACTTAAAAACCGTGACCAAATCGCCGATAGTATCAGAAACATTGTCGAAAAAGCCTCGGACGACTGGGGTATAACCGTAGAGGCCGTAGAGTTAAAGGATGTCCGCCTGCCAGATGATCTAAAAAGAACTATGGCTAAAGAAGCCGAAGCAGAGCGTGAAAAAAGAGCTGTCATTATCAAGTCCACAGCCGAACTAGAAGCCGCCCAAAACCTCCAACAAGCAGCCCACATGCTTTCGGAAAGCCCAGGCGCACTACACCTCAGAACTTTACAATCAATCAACGACTTGTCATCCGACCAGTCCAACACAACTATCTGGATGCTACCTGTAGAAATTCTTCGCGGTATGGAGGCTGTCACAAATCACTTCAAAAAATAAACCCCTAACTACCCAGCGTCCTGCAGCCTAGCTACAGGCCGCAGCAGTCTCAAGGCACAAAGCTCTAAAAAGCCGAACCAGGGGTTCGGCTTTATTCTTATATCTATCTATCTCAACTATCTTGCTATATCTCGAATGTAGACAAACCATCGACTACTTGAGCTCCCAGCTCTCGCAACGCACTCACAATTATAGGGGTTAGTAGCAGTAGGATTGGACCAATTTCGCTCGAGAGGTTGAAAATTAAAAAGCTAATGCCAGTCGCCGCTAGGAAAAGGCCAAAAAGGCTTCCTAGTTGGCGGAAATTAAAGCCAAAAAACAGGATTTGTGAGTAGATTATATTGGAAAATATCAGGTAGTTAGCCAAAAACAAGAGGGCTACCTGGGCACTTAGTCCCAAACTTAAAAACAGGAATGGAATACTTAAAATCAGCAGCATAACCTGCGAAGAAATATTTTTATATACCTTAAAACTAGTACCATTAAAGTGATCCTTCTCTACAAGCTTAGTTAGATAAGCATCCAAAGTTTGGCCAATACATAAACTCAGCGCAAAAATTACAATTGCAATCATAAGGCCCTGAAGGCTTAGGCTGTTGGCAGCAGTCTCAATAGTAATCCCCATGTGGCTTAGGCCAAAAAAACCAATCAGCATACAAAGACTCGTAAAAACACCACTGATAATAGAGGTCACCACCTGGTTGACTCGAGTTAAAAATGGAGTCGCAACAGGCTGTCCTGCCATCTCTGCCTCTGCCTCCAGCTGTATTTCTGCTTCCACAGACTGACTCTGCTCGGGTTGATTCTGTAGATTTCTTTCATCTTCTTGGCTTACAGTCGGCTCTTGCCGCTCAGATTTTGAGTTGTGATCCTGCATTTTATAATGATTACTTATTACTAAACTCTTCTTTATGAAAATATGTATATCCAAGGTAGCATATCGCCAAGCTCAGGTATACATCTGCAAAGTTAAAGACTGGCCAGACTTTAAAATTAATAAAATCAATCACGTAGCCATAACTAATTCTATCTATTAAGTTGCCCAGGGTTCCCGCTAACATAAGAACTATAAAGGTAGGGTGCTTAAAGCTATGCTTGTAAATAAAGTAACAGGCAGACACTACAACCACGAAGGATAACGCAATTACCAGATTCTGGTTAATTGGCATAGAAAAAGCAGATCCATAATTTTTATATATAAGCTCTGGAAAAAAATGACTAGCCAAAAGTTTTGACAACTGGTCTAAAATAACTAGAACTATGGTCCAAATTGTAAGGGATTTCAATGGTATTTATAAAGTTAATTCTTGTTAAATATTACTAGAAAACTGTATACTTATCAAAGTAATATACAATTTATGAAAGCAAAAGCATTCGATAAGTGGCTCCTCACCATAATACTTGGACTTTTGTTGTTCGGTATCATTATGATGGCGAGTATTGGGGTGCCCAAATCAATTGATTTAACTCGGACTCTGGCAGATAGATTTCCAATCTGCGGCCAAGGAGGGGTAGACTGCTATTTGGTACTAAAAAAACATGTACTGAGAGTCTTAATTGGCTTGGCATTCATGTACTTAGGTTTTCGAATAAACTATCAAGTCTGGAGAAAGTACGCCGTAGTATTATTTTTAGGGGCTTTAGCAGCTTTAATCACAGTTTTAATAGCCGGTAGCAGTTTTACAACCTTTGCTAAGTCCTGGATTGTAATTTTTAATAACTCTATTCAACCAGCAGAAATAGCTAAATTATGTCTTATATTCTACTTAGCAGTCTGGTTCGAAAAAAAGGGTCCAGACATAAAAGATTTTCAAAAAGGCTTTGTTTCCTTTTGTTTGCTAGCTGGCTTTATTATTTTGCCAGTCATTCTACAGCCAGACTTAGGCTCAACTATGATTTTTGCCTTTATTGCAGTTGGAATGTATTACATTGCCGGCGCAGTAGCTAAGCATTTGGCTATGGGATTGGTTATGTCGATGTTTGTACTGTCTTTAATTATCCCAAATAGCACCTACTTAACACATAGGTTTAAGGCCTATGTGAACCCATCAGAGTCTAATTGCCAGGTAGATGATGCTGGGCGTAGAAAGGATTATTGCTGGCAGACCCATCAGGCTAACATTGCAGTGGCTTCTGGAGGAGTTTTGGGTAGGGGAATCACCAAAGGTGTCCAAAAATCTTATTGGCTGCCACAGGCTTCCGACGATTTTATTTTTGCTGCATCTGCCGAAGAGTTAGGCTTTATTCGGGTCGGCTTACTGATTTTGGCCTATTTACTGATTGCTATTCGTGGTTTTACAATAGCTAAGTTTAGCCAAGATCGCTTTGGCCTGTTTTTGGCATCGGGTATCACCATTTGGATAGTTTCACAGGCTTTTACAAATATAGCAGTGAATATTGGCTTGTTGCCCGTAACAGGGATTACCTTGCCATTTATTTCTTATGGGGGCTCATCCCTACTTGCAAGTTGCCTTGGGGTCGGAATTCTGTTAAACATTTCTAAGTATACTAATATTCATTATGAAAATAGCTCTAGTCGGGGGCGGCACCGCAGGCCATATCGTACCAAATCAAGTTATTAGCCAGAGCATTTCTGGGCTAGAACCCACTTGGCAGGTGTTTTTTATCTCTAGTAATGCAGGCTTTGAAAAAGATTTATTTAAAGATACCCTCGCACCAGTCTATTATATTAGTTCTGGCAAGCTCAGAAGGTATTTTGACTGGAAAAACTTTATTGATCCTTTCAAAATTCTCTTGGGAGTCTTTCAGTCAGTGAAAATTCTTCACAAACACAAGCCAGACATAGTCTTTCTTAAGGGGGGATTTACATGTGTGCCAGTTGGATTGGCTTGTCACATACTTAGAATTCCATTTGTAATCCACGAATCCGATGCCTCCTTGGGCCTGGCCAATAGAATTCTCAGCTTATTCACCAAACATGTTTGGTATTCTAGCTTGAGTTTTAAAAGCCCAAAATCAAGTTTTTCACATATACAATTGCCATTAAAGCCAGATCTTAAGCAGGGTGATGCCCAGGCTTTCATGAAAAAACACTCATTTAGCACCCAAAAGCCAAGTTTATTAGTGATCGGAGGTAGTAGCGGGGCCAAGGCAATCAATGATTTCATTTTTGCCAATTTCGAGGCTTTAGTCCAAAAATTCAATATTATTCATATTTTAGGCAAAATAAACGTCCCTCAACAGCTACCTCATGACCCGAGTTATCTCACATTTGATTTTCTAGCAAACTTAAAAGACGTCTATGCCACGGCAGATTATGTGCTATCTAGGGCTGGTGCCATTACACTACAGGAGCTCGAGGAAGTCAGTCTAAAAGCCATTCTAGTGCCATTACCAGACAGCCAAAGCAGAGGCGACCAACAGCTGAATGCTCAGGACTTTGTTTCGCGCAATCCAGGAGAAATTATCGAGCAGTCTCAACTAACTTTGACAAGGTTTCAAGCAGCTATCCACAACTTAGATCAGCTTAGCACTGGTGCTAAGCAAGCCAAAGGTGCGAAGCAAGCCAAAACAAACAATCCCAAGCACAGTGGAAAACACAGTGGAAAGCACAGGGCTAATTTAAAGGCACGGATTTTCCTCACAGCCTTAAAAAAGGTTCTTTCTTAGGCCTCCAGCTGCTCTTGTTGGCTATACAAACCAATTATAATTGCAAAAGCGTAACTAAAACCTGCATCTTCAAATGAATGTAGTAGGTTTAAAGGTATTAAAAGCGCAATCAAGAAAAACTTTAAATGTTTAGGTATGCGCTTGTAGACATTCAAATACCATAAAGCAAACAGGCATAGGCCAAGCAATCCAAGGTTATTAGCTACCTGCAAAATCCAACTTTCTGGGATAAAACTCTCTTGCGCAAACCTAGAGGCTGGGCCACTAAACACTAGCCCATGCCCCAAAATAGGCGCTTGAATCCAGTTTGCAAGACCTAGTTTTAAAGACTCAAAGTGCTCAAAATTAGAGTTAGCACGTCCCAACAGCACAAAGCTGCTAATACCTCCCAGTATTACTACAATACTCGAGACAAAGATTGCCTTGTGGGCGCTCCAATAGGCCCGAATTTGGCTTTTATATTGATCGTAGCCATAGAGACCTGCATAGGCACACAGGGCTAGTAAACCGCTTCTAGAGAAGCTAAGGGCAACAAAAACAACGCAGACAGCGACAATTAGCTTTTTCATACCGCCAGAAAGCCCCCCAGAAATACCCCCAGAGGCCTTGCTACCAAGCGCTAAAGCCATAACAAAGACGCTATTTAGGGCCATCACATTGGGTCCCGATAGAAAACCTTGGAATCTGCAAATTTCAGAGTGCTCAATCTTTTGGCAAAAAGCAGTTGCTTCACCAGTATAATAAGTCGACCAGTCTGGACGGTAGCCAAGGTTTACCAGAAAGTCCGGTCCCAATACTATATGTATAAATAACGCTATGCAACTGACAATACTAAAGCCCCAAATATAGCTATAAACAATCTTATTTAGATCTTTTTTTCGCAGTCTAATAGCTTGTGCTAAGCAAAAAAGCCCTATAACACCTGCTTCGTATCTAAAACCAATTATGAATTGTTTAAGATTTTCGTAGTCATGAATAAAGATACTTAAGCCAGCAAGTAGCAAAAAGGCCACTGAATATCGATTTTTCTTAAAATTAAACTTTAAAATTCCCGTAATACTAGCTCCTAAAATCACTAAAATCAGCAATTCCTTGGTAAATTTTATGGCGTCAAGGCCGATCAGAAAGCCAATATTAGCCACAAGGGTTGAGGCTGCGAGGGTCACGAGCAAAACTTGCAATATCTTGATTTTCATGGTGTAACTTAATTTTAGCTTGAAATTCTTATCTAAATGATATACAATTCACAAGAAATTAAGCAAGGCGATGTCTGCCCTGTATCTATGTTTTTTTATCAGCTATGGACGCTAAAAGTATAGATATGGTAATTAGCACGAAGGAGCTCACTTTATCTATTCAAAAAAACCCCACAATTTTTCTCGGTCTAAAAAAAGTATTTTGCGCAAAATATCTATTTTGCAATCTACTTACATACGTTTTTATAAAAAACTCTTATGTAAATCAAAATACAAACCTAAGTCGAATTATAAATCTACACTTAGACAGCTTTCTCGTAAGCACATAATTGAAAACCCACAACAAAGTATTCTCAAGCGTACTACAGCTATTTGTTCAATACTGCTCTTGTTTAGCTCTATTACACCGGCAGAACCCCTAATTGCAAGTAACTTTGATTTAGATGACTCTTTTAATCCATATCTAAACCAAGAAGACCTAGAATATAATATGTCCCAGGTGCTTGCCACAAACGAAGGTTTTTTAATAAAGAACATGCCTTTTTCTGACTCTCAGAGTGACGAACGTCTAACTTTCCAGAGTCATATTGTACAAGAGGGAGAGGCTTTGCTAGATGTTGCCAAAAAGTATGGTTTGCAAGTCGAAACTATTGTCTGGGAAAACGGCATAGTTAATCTAGACGATATTACTCCAGGCCACGAGCTCTCGATTCCACCAATAGATGGCCTTACACACACAGTCTCTAAGGGAGAAAATCTCAGTACGATTGCTACAAAATACCGTGTTGATTTTTATGATATAGAAAAATATAACATTTTAAATTCCAAGCGCCTATCTGTGGGTACTCAGTTGTATATTCCGGGTGGAACCAGGGTTACTAAACGTTTAGTAGCAAACAGCAATGTTATCCAACCCACACCTACAGCTGCCAAAGTTGCAAACCTAGCAACTGATATAGATGCTAGTGTCTTGCCTAACTTACCCGAACCTAGCAAAACAAGCCCAGATACAATCAACAGTCCAAAGGTGCCATCTCAGTTAAAGATTGACTCAATTCAAAACTTTAGCTTTGGACCTGGACCAAACCTCAACCCAATCCACACAGATGACATTGTTTCCAACGTTCTTAAAAAGCGTGCCCCAGCCTCCGAAGGCCAGTGGGGAAGACCAACCCTAGGAGTAGTTACGCAGGGCTATAACAAGTCTCACTACGCCCTAGACATAGCAGATAGTTCTAAACCACCAATTTGGGCTGCCGCCAGTGGTGTTGTTGAAATTGCTATGTATGGATGGAATGGTGGTTATGGGAACTACATTGTCATCAATCATAAAAATGGATATAAAACTCTATACGCACATGGCGATGCTTTATATGTTAAACCAGGAGATATAGTTGATAAAGGTCAGCCTATCGCCCGTATGGGTCGTACAGGAAAGGTCCGTGGTGCTACTGGTATTCATGTGCACTATGAATGTCATAAAAATGGAGTCAGAATCAATCCATATAAGTGTATGCCATAATGCTTAGCATTTTCGAAGCTATTTTTTTAGGTCTTTTGCAGGGGATTACTGAGTTCTTCCCCATTTCTTCATCGGGCCATTTAGTCCTATTTGAGTTTTATTTTGGCTACCACCCCTCAGAATTACTAGCTTTTAATGTAGCGGTGCATTTAGCAACCTTATTTGCAGTTATTTGCTACTTCTACGCAGATTTAAAAAGCCTTGCCAAGGGGCTTTTCCAAAAGTCTGACTCGAGCATGAAGCTCCTACTAGCATTGGTTGTTGCTACAATTCCAGTTGTCATAGCTGGGGTTTTCGCAGGAGATGTCTTTGAATCTATTGTCCAACCAAACCAAGTAGCCATTTTTATGCTTTTGACAGCAGTTTTGTTTATAGTCGCAGAGTACTTAGCACCCAAAAAGCTAATTCGACTCAACCCAAAGCGAGCTGGATATGCACTTGTTGTGGGTTTGTTCCAGGTGCTTGCTATGTTGCCAGGAGTCTCACGTTCTGGAAGCACTCTCGCCGCCAGTATGCTCGTTGGAGAAACTCGCTCTAACTCAGCACGCTTTTCATTCCTAATCGCCATACCGGCGATCCTCGGGGCTGTGGTCTATACTCTAGCATTCAAAGCAGAAACTTTTGGCAATATAAACAGCCTACCACTGCTTGCAGGCTTTATAGCAGCCTTTGTTTCTGGATTTTTCTCCATTAAATTCCTGATGCACTTGTACCAAAAACACTCACTTAAGCCATTTGCAATCTATTTAGTCATCTTGGGCGCTTTACTGCTATACCATGATCCTACTCTCCTATGCGACTGTGCCGGACCTTAAGCCCTTTCTTTAAGACAGCAGTTATTTGCATCTAAGTCTCACAAACAAACCCCAGCAAACACTGGGGTTTTAAGTAAATTGAAAATAATTTTCGTAGTTCGCCTCGCTTATCTAGCAACAGATTAACCTGTAAAGATAGATGAACTATCTCGTCATTGTGTATTCCTTGAGCCACACACGAACTTATTTGCGTTCTTCCTCCTCCATTTCAGCACTATCCATCTCGAGTTTAGCCATATCTTCCCCCCTCATAATTGTGTATTCCTTGAGCCACGCACGAACTTTTTGGCGATCTTGCTCTTCCATCATCTCAAACTCATCTTCTAACTCTATTTCTTCGTCTGGACTTAAGGTGACTGGCTCTTTTCCAACTGTATCCTGCTCATTTTCTATTTCCAAATCCATTTCACGATCATTAGCTACATCCGCTATCAGCAATCCTAACAAGTCAGTATCAATAATCAGTGAATCCTCATCTAGCTTTTGCTTGTCGTGCAACCTAAGCTGAAGTATATAAGCGTCTAATAGACAGAAACCATTTTTCAGAGGTGGATTCACTCTTGAAGAACTGATTTTCAGCTCATTAGCAGTAAGGGGCATCTTGAGCTCCGAGAGTAAAAGTTGAGATACAGGAAGTCGCTCTTTGAATAGGCTTCTGACGGCTAGGATTTGGCCTTCAGAAGGACCAATCAGTTTGTCAACAGAATTGTTTTTTCTTAAAAACTCAAGTGGGTCCTTACGAGCTGCTTCTATTTCAGATTTAGTCTGCGCTTCCATTTCAGCAATATCTCTGTTTGTTTGATCTAACTCTTTCTGTGATAACCTTTTGCCTTGCATTTCGAGATCTTGTAGATCTCCCTCGAGTTCAGCAACATCTTCCCCCCTCAGAATTGTGTATTCCTTGAGCCACGCACTAACTTTTTGGCGATTTTGCTCTTCCATCATCTCAAACTCATCTTCTAACTCTATTTCTTCGTCTGGACTTAAGGTGACTGGCTCTTTTCCAACTGTATCCTGCTCATTTTCTATTTCCAAATCCATTTCACGGCCAGCATCTACATCCGCTATCAGCAATCCTAACAAGTCAGTATCAATGAGAAGTGAATCCTCATCTAGCTTTTGCTTGTGGTCCAACCTAAGCTGAAGTATATAAGCGTCTAATAGACAGAAACCATTGTTCACAGGTGGATTCACTCTTAAAGAACTGATTTTCAGTTCATTAGCAGTAAGGGGTATCTTGAGCTCCGAGAGTAAAAAGTTAGATAGAACTAACCGCTCTTTTAATAGGCTTCTAACGGCTAGGATTTGGGCTTCAGAAGCACCAATAAATTTATCAACAGAATTATTTTTTCTTAAAAACTCAAGTGGGTCCTTACGAGCTGCTTCTATTTCAGATTTAATCTGCTCTTCCATTTCAGCAATAGCTCTGTTTTCTTGGTCTAACTCTTTCTGTGATAACCTTTGGTCTACCTCTTCCAACGCCTCTTGTTTAGAGAGTGCAGGGGTTGGTAGTTTCTCTGGTGACCTCGGTGGCCTCGGTGGCCTCTGGAATACTAACCTTGCCTCCAGGAAGGCTGGTTGGTTTTCTTTATTAAGCATGCTGACATTAATTAAATGAACATTATACAACGATTATAGCATGATCCCAGGGCTCTATCCACACCTTCCGCTTGTTACAAAAAAAACCGCTGAACTACAGCGGCTATATAATATTGATTACTAGTCCTTTTTATAGAACTCTTTGTGACTCAAGTTGTAGCGTCCCTCGCGGTCTTTTTCTACTAGTTTAACCTTGAGAGTGTCACCAACTTTAACATGCTCAGCTAGGTTTTCAATTCGTTCTGGAGCAAACTTAGAAACATGCACTAGGCCAGATTTGCCAGGTGCAAATTCTACAAAGGCCCCAAAGCTTTCCACACGCATAACTTTGCCATCAAAGGTTTGGCCTGGTTCTGGTTCAAAGGCAATCGTCTTTATTTGAGCTTCGGCCTTTAGGTAAGCCTCTCTATCTGGGGCTGTAATTGTGACAGCGCCATCTTGTTCAATGGAGATCTCAGTTTCGGTTTCGGCTGTAATTCTTTGAATAGTTTCTCCACCTTTACCAATTACATCTCGAATGTAGTCTGGATCAATCTGGATAGTTTCAATAATTGGAGCATATTGAGATAGTTGCTCTCGTGGAGCATTTATAGTCGAAACTATCTCTGCCTCAATAATATCTAGAGCATTACGAGCTTTATCCAAAGCTTCTTTAAGCAAGTTCATGTCTAGTCCCTTGAGTTTGATATCCATTTGTAGAGCAGTAATACCTTGCTTTGTTGCAGTAACCTTAAAGTCCATATCTCCACAGCCATCTTCCATACCTTGAATATCTGTAAGAATTTTGTAACCCTCATCCGATGTTACAAGGCCCATAGCAATACCAGCTACTGGTCTTTTGATTGGCACACCAGCATCCATAAGAGAAAGTGTCGAGCCGCACACAGAAGCCATAGAAGACGAACCGTTACATGCTAGAACTTCGGAAACTACACGAATAACATAGGCAAACTCTTCTTCGCTTGGGAGTACTGCCATGAGCGCTCTTTCGCCCAGCATACCGTGTCCAATTTCTCTTCGAGAGGTACCACGCATTGGTTTAACATCACCAACACAAAAGGGTGGAAAGTTGTAATGGTGCATATATCTTTTTTCGCTATCTCCCTCCATAAATTCCACCATCAGTTTAGAAGATGGGCCACCTAGGGTAACCACAGATAGTACTTGAGTTTCTCCTCGTTGGAACATTCCAGATCCATGCACACGCGGTAATACGCCAACTTTACTACGCAGACTTCGTACTTGGTCGGCATCTCTACCATCTAGTCTTTTATTGTTTTTTATAATATTTTCACGCATTGCTTTAACTAAGTGGTCATTGAAGACCTCTTTTATAAGCCCAGAAGGGATTTCATACTCTGCAATCTCATTTATAAGTTTTTCTTCGAGTTCTGCAAGCAGTACATTCAGTTCTTTTTTAAGAGCTTTTTTAGTTGGCACTGTGATTTCTAGCAGTTTTGAGTAGTCAACTTTCTCAGAGATTAATGCTACCATTTGTTCATCTGGAAGTTTAAGAGTTGGTTCCAAAGCTTCTACACCTAGTTTCTCTGCCAGCTGTCTTTGAATTTTACAAAGCTCTACTATGTCTTTATGAGCCATTTCTAGGGCTTTGAGCATAGTATCAAAATCAACCTCGTTCGCAACTGACTCTACCATTGTAATGGCATTTTCGGTACCGGCAACCACTAGGTCAAGATCAGAATTCTCTAGTTGGGAGAGTGTTGGGTTTGTAATAATTTCCCCATCTACCAAAGCAACTTTTACACCAGCACATGGCCCATCAAATGGGATACCAGAAAGCATAATTGCAGTTGAGGCTGCAGTGATACCCATAGCACTCAGCTCATGTTCCTTGTCAAAAGCAAGTGGCGTTAGCAAAATTTGCACATCATTAACCATTCCCTTTGGAAATAGGGGACGTATTGGCCTGTCTACCATTCTTGAATTTAAGATTCCTTGGTCCGAAGGTCGGCCCTCTCGTTTGTTTACTCTAGAATGTTTTAATCTACCAGCTGCATAAAACTTTTCTTGGAAATCCACCATTAAAGGGAAGAAACCCAGATCTGGTCTAGCATTACCCATGCCAGCTGTAGCTAACATTATAGTTTCACCACACTGAATAGTGCAGTTTCCATCTGCCTGGAAGGCATAGTCATTTGTACGAAAGACAAATTCTTGTCCTCCCAGCTCTAGTTTTAGCTCTAGAGCTTCTTTGAAATTATTCATTTTTTCTTATTATATATTTTTTCGAAATCAGTATATGCTAAGACCTGCAAATAAGCAAAAAATAAACCCTCACAGCTGTGAGGGTTTATTTTTATTAGCTCGCTTTTAGTGTAAGCTCACCAATTAGTTTTTCGTATGACTCTGGAGTATTAAACTTTAAGTAGTTTAAATGCCTTCGTCTTTTAGCTACTAAACCTAGTAACCCCCGGCGAGAATCTTTATCCTTTGGGTGGTCTTTTAAGTGTAGTGAAAGTTCATTTATTCTTTGAGTAAGTATAGCAACCTGCACTACTGAAGATCCAGTATCACTCGAGTGAGTGCCGTATTTACCCATGATAACTTTTTTCTTAGCACGTTTCATTTGTGTGTGTTTATTAAAAAGCACAACAAATCTATCACAATCTTTGCTTTTTAGCAAGCGAATAAATATTAGCTTAAATCCAGTTTTTGTACTTGAAATATGCCAGCATAGAACCTAAAATCAGCAGCATAAGCCCTATAATAAACAGCACAGAATTAGGTGCATGCTGCATTGGTAAATTGACATTCATACCATAAAAGCCAGTCACAAATGTTAAAGGTAGCATAACCACCGAAAACACAGTTAAGACCTTAATAACATTGTTAGTATTGTGAAAGATAATAGATTCATTTGTTTGGTGTAGGGATTCTACCAGTTCGTACAGATTTTCCAGGGTTGCATAAATTTTCTCAATTTTATCGACCACGTTATCAAAATAGACCTCTAAATCACCATCTTGCTTAGAAAAACTCATGTGTTCAAGCTGAGCAATCACAGTCCTCTGTGGTAGAATAATCCGCCTAAAGTTAATAATATCTTTTTTCAAAAGTAAAATATCTTTGAGCATATCTCGGTTGTTCTCCGTGCGGAAAACCTCTTTCTCAATTTTATTTGTTTCTCGAGTTAGGTCGTCTACCATCTTAAAAAGCGCTTCGAAAGTGTCATTTAGGATGTTATACAACAAAAACCCAGTTCCATTCGACATATATTCTTTAGCAACTGCTTTATCATTTTGAGCTTGCTCAAATAATTTATTCAAATATCCATGGCCACTGTGCAAACATATCAAGAAATCTTCCGCAATAAAAATGTCTAATTCAATGTATACAATTCGCTTAGTCTTTGGTTGAATAGTCGGTAAATGTAAGATTAGAAATCTGTAATCATCGTACCTGTCTATCTTTGCTCTTTGGTTTTCTGTGAGACAGTCTTCCAGGTCCAGGTGGTGAAAATCATAAGCCTTTTCCAAGGTGTCTATATCACCTTGGCTTGGAGCTGGAATGTTAATCCACTTAAGTTTACCTGTATCAATTGTCTGCATTTGAGTTTTCATACCTTTAGTATAGCACAAAACAAAGCTTCTGACAATTTTAAAACTACGCTCAAAGCAGTATCATAATTTAGATAACTGATTTCAATGAATTACAAAAAATTAATTGCCG
This sequence comes from uncultured Candidatus Peribacteria bacterium, assembly GCA_964451705.1. Taxonomy (GTDB): domain Bacteria; phylum Patescibacteriota; class Gracilibacteria; order UBA1369; genus CAYYFV01. Next base: position 47,396 of record CAYVIV010000004.1, read on the forward strand.
ATGCCTGGGATTTTACCCTCAAAAATAAAAGCTTAGTCCGCTATTATGCCTTTTGGCCAGCCATATTTGCGGCAGCCTCCACAATTTTGATTGTTTTGTTTCAGTCCACTAGCATCCTTACCAAGGCAGGCCAGACAAATATTCACCTATTTAGTGACATGTTTGAATTTTCTAAACAGACTTTTGCTGCAGACCCTAAGTTGTTTTGGATTTTAGTGCTTGGTGGTCTCTTTGTTTTTATTTTAGAGATTTTCTTACCTATTTTCTGTGAAGGAGCCTCGATTCATATCATTGCCCAGCGCTATAGAGGGAATAGTGAATCGTTAAGCAGTGGTATTAAGTATGGTTGGTTAAACTTTGTAAAGCTAACAGAGTACCATGCTGTACTGTTTGCCTTTTCTAGTTTTACAATACTTAGAATTATGGGGTATATCTTTATATACTTGAGTGCAGATGCACTTAGGCTATTTTTTCCATTCCTCATAGTTCTATTTATTCTTGGAGTTGTCTTTAGCTTTCTATTTACTTATGCCGAAAATTTCATTGTCATAGACGGGCAGGGAGTTTTTGAGAGCCTCAAACATTCTAGTGATCTTGTCTTAGACAACCTTAAGCAAACTTTTTTAATGTTGTTTCTGCTGGCTTTAATTGGACTCCGGGTACTTTTGAATGTCTTAATTGTCGTGCTGTTCCCAGTATTATTAAGCATTTTAGCCAGTTTGCTGACCGCCTTAAATCTACTAGCATATAAATTTATTATCACAGTACTTGTAGGCCTATTATCGCTTTGGATGATAGGTAAACTTGGCGGCGCCTTAATTATATTTACTCAAGCAGCCTGGACCTTTACATTTTTAGAACTCAAAGACAAACAACTTGGCCGCCAGCATATCAACCAAGCCTAATAGACCTGGCAACACTCACCTGCAACAAGACTTGAAAGTTAGACTGCCGACAATTTATATGAACATCACTAGTACACTCCCCAAAAAATCAGCTTGTGGTGTCCCCATCAGGAGTCGAACCTGAATCTAAAACTTAGGAGGTTTTTATTCTATCCATTGAACTATAGGGACTTTTCTCATATAAAAGCCTTTAGGGTGCCAGTAAGCTAACCGGCAGTCACAAAGCGATACTCTATTTGACTGTCTAAGTCATCTGCCGAAATTTTGATAGTTGTTTTTTCTTCAATCTCCACATCTAGCTTGCCAATTTCCTTACGAAGTTTGTCTACCTCTGCAAGCCCTTCAGCATCTTTGAGTTCTTGATTCTCTGCAATTACCACGACTCTAGGTTCTACCTCTTCGATGATTTCCAGCAGTTGTTTGTGGGGCAAGCAGGGGTTTATAATCAAGACTTCGACAATAGAAAGTTCCTCAAAGAGTTGTTTGTTACTAGGTACATGGTCTAGGTGGCCGATGTATGCTGTGTTTAGGCCGTCAATTTCCATAGTTACAATTCTGACTTCTGATTTATCTTGATTCTTAACTGCAATCGATTTCACCAACACATTCTTGGCTTCATATTCACCCGGCCAGTCGAAAACCAGGCAGTCTGCCCCCGACAAATCTGCATTATCTATTGCTTGAATAGCAATATCTGCTTTGCAGGCTTTAAGGTCTGCGTTTGCTGGGTTTAGCAAAATACTGACTTCTTTTGTTTTAATATGTACTGTGTCTTTATTTAAAAATTTAATATCCATATCTCAAGTTAAGTAAGCTCATCCTAGCAAAAAACTCTCATTGAATAAAGACCTTTTTATTTGCTACACTAGCAGTAACTCTAAATTTTTAAAATGGCCAATCTAGCAAAAATCAGTAATATAGAAGCACTATCTGTTTTAGACTCACGTGGCAACCCCACAGTTCAAGTATTCATATATAGCGACCAGGGTCACTTGGAGTCTAGCATTGCACCTTCTGGCGCATCTACTGGTAGTAAAGAAGCCTGTGAACTCAGAGACGCTGATCCCAAGCTTTATCATGGTAAATCTGTCCAAAAAGCACTTGATAATATTCAGCAAGAAATTTTGCCCAAGGCCATGGGTTTTCAACTCGGAGACCAAAGAGCCTTCGACGATATGCTAATTCAGCTAGATGGCACGGCCAACAAAACCAAGTTGGGTGCCAACGCTATGCTAGCCTGCTCCCAGGCTTATGCTAAGCTCTCTGCTACTGCTAAAGGCCTGGCACTGTTCGAGTACTTTGATATAGATGCCGAAAAGTTTCTGATACCAACTCCAATGATGAATCTTATCAATGGGGGAGCCCACGCAGATTCTGGTTTGAGTATTCAAGAATTCATGGTTATGCCACTTGGAGTGCAAACCATGGCCGAGCAAGTACGTGCAGGTAGTGAGATCTTTCAGACCCTTAAAAAGTTGCTTAAGCAAAACGGACACTCAATCGCTGTTGGCGACGAGGGAGGTTTTGCTCCACAATTAAAATCTCACGAGCAAGCCCTAGATTTTTTAGTTCAGGCTATCAACGAATCTGGTTACACTGCCGGTGAGAATGTCTTTATTTGCCTAGATGTTGCGGCCAGCGAATTCTATAAAGACGGAGCTTACCATATGCTTGTAGATGGTAGCACACAAGAGTTTAGCTCTAGCCAGCTGACAGATTACTTTGTAGAGCTAGTAGAAGAATATCCAATTTTTTCTATAGAAGACCCCATGCAAGAACAAGATCTAGAAGGCTGGAAACTATTTTCAGAAAAACTAGGTGACAAAATCCAAGTTGTCGGCGATGATTATTTGGTTACTAATGTCGAGTTAATCCAAAAAGCCATTGATAATCAAAGCTGTAATGCAGTTTTAATTAAACCAAATCAAATTGGCACAGTTTCCGAGACTGTAGATGCCATTAATCTAGCCAAAAATAATGCCTTTAACACTGTGATTTCTCACAGAAGCGGGGATAGTGAGGATAGTTTTATTGCCGATTTGGCAGTTGGTATGCAAGCTGGACAAATAAAAACAGGCTCTTTAAGTCGCTCAGAAAGAACCTGTAAATATAATCGATTACTCAGAATAGAGCAGCTCTTATCTAAGTAGCCAGCCTAGCAACTAGCTCTTGCTCACTAAGTGATTCTTGCTCCCCAGACTCCATGTCTTTTAGGGTGAATGCATTATTGGCAATTTCTTCTGGCCCAGCAAAGACTACAAACGGAATACCTTTACGGTTAGCATATTTGAGTTGTTTTTTTAGGTCGTCTTCATCTGGATAAACTTCGCAGGCCACATTGGCTTGGTGTAAGATTTTTTGCAGCTGCATACTCTTTAGGTAAGTACCCTGACCATATACAGTAATTAAAACCTTGGTCTCTGTAGATCTGTTATCAAAGTATGTCTGGGCCTCCAGGGCATCATATAGTCTGTCGATTCCAATAGAGAGGCCAAAGCCAGAGAATTTTTGTCGTGTAAACAGCGAGCATAAATCGTCGTAGCGGCCACCAGATCCAATAGAACCTGCAATTTCAGGAACTGTTACCTCTAAAACAACACCCGTGTAGTAATCCAAACCTCGCACAATTGTAAAGTCAAATTCAATGTAATCGCCAAGCCCTAGGTTGTCGAGTGTGCCAATTATTTGTTCAAGCCGGAGAGTATTCACACCATGGATGTCTTTGAGTTGTTTTAAGCTATTGCCATGCACATCTAAAAGCTCTCTGAGTTGCTCTGCTTTAGCTTTAGAAACACCTATTTTTTTAAATTCATCAAAGACTGCATCCATACCAATTTTGTGCAACCTATCAATCACATGCATTACTTCTACTTTATGGCCATGGTTAACACCAATGGCCTCTAAGATACCATCAACTAAGGCTCTATCATTCAACCTTACCTTAAAGTTTTTCAGGCCACAGGCTTGGTAGGCTCTAATCATCATAGCTATTAAATCTGTCTCAGCATTAAGGCTTTTAGAACCAATGATATCTGCATCAAATTGGTCGAATTGTCTATAACGACTTTTCTGAGGCTTATCTGCCCGGAAAACCGGCCCAACTTGAAAACGCTTAAATGGCGCCGCCAGTTTACTGAAATTTTGGGCATAGTACCTAGTAAAACTTACAGTGTGGTCATATTTTAGGGCAATATGCCTTTCACCATGGTCTTCAAAATTATAAGTCAGTTTTTCTGCCTCATCACCCATTTTACCCATTAAAATTTCTGCATATTCCAATATTGGAGTCTCTATCTCATCAAAACCATGCTGTGTATACACTTGTCTAATACTTTGTTTTAGCATGCTTCTACGCCTGGCTTCTGTAGGTCCAAAATCTCTAAACCCCTTAAGGACTCTTGGTTGAATAAGGTTCATACAATCTACTTAATTATGCCTGTAGTTTCTCAAACCACCAGGTCTTTGTCAAAGATTTCGCGGTATAAGACCAAAGCAGTCTAATCTGGCGAAGCTGCTGGAGTTAGCAGCGCTGAGCAATCTTGGAGGAGTGGGGTTTTATGAGATTTCGCCTGGGTGAGCATTGTTATCGTTGTAATAACTTGACAAATTAGAAAACCACCCTTAAGTTATTTGTAAGAATAAAATTTAGCCTTTATATTGTGGCAGTCAAAAAGATCAAGCCAAACGGCAGCCTAGCAGCCGATTATAAACGCATGAGAAACCCTAGATCTATGGGTTCATCTTATACAGTTGCTGGGAATCCTAATATAGACCCATCTGAGTGCACTAATTTCTTAGTTGGCAATTTTCTTCGAATTGCTTTTCCAAGTGATCCAGCTAAGACTAAACCAGAATTTATTTACCAGGTACTTATAAATGAATATCTAGCTGGTATGGGCCCCGCAGAGATGTCGCATGATATACTCTACTCACAAGTAAGAAAACTAGTGCCTATATGTGTTACTTCACTATGCACTAATCTAGAGAGTTTACCAATTAATGGTAAGAACCTTCAGTTGCCTTTAGAGCTAAAAACTACCCTTGATAACCATGTTTCGCAAGCAGCACAGCTAAGCGGCCATGCTGAAGATAAGAGTATAACTCAATTTCTGACCTACCTTACATCACTAAAAGATAATCAAGAATATGGGTCTGATTTGCAAGTATGTGCTGAGTATATACTCGCGTATATCGCATATTTTGCATCTAATATTTTACACAGTTTTCAAGCCCAGTTCGCAACAGTTGAACATGTCATATCAGCTAGAAATAAACCACGCACTAGCATAACCTCTCCTCAAGCAGTGCTAGCAAAGTATTTTAAAGATATTGAGGTCGCTACATACAAGTATTTTACCTTTAAGCATAATCCAAGACCGATATCAGAGTCTGATGAATACATATTAAGAATTATCGATGATACACATCTTGCAATACTTACACAAGTCACTAGTCTAGAACTAGACAGAGGGTTTTTATCTTTTGTAGAGGTGCAGTTTCTACGTTTAGTACTTATCTTCGTAACACAGTCGCATCTTACATCAACACAACACTGTCGTGAGTTTCATGAGTGTTTTTGTAATATTATAATATTGCTTGAGCAAAGCATATGTGACAAAGTCGCAGACCAAGAGCACAGAGAGGTGCACATGACAGCTCAAGAAATAAAGCAGCAAATTAAGGATGATCTCAAACCTAAACCTAAAGCTTCCAAAACAAAAAAAAGAAGAGCTCCTAAAAAGAAATCCAAGCTTGCTCCAGACACAACTCCAGACACAACTCCAGACACAAGTGGTATCAAGCCTCCTACAATACTTCAGCGGCCAACAATGTACGAAATGTTAACTATTCAAGAGGAGTATAATAGATTTACTTTTGATTCGCAGACTATGGACTCACAGATAGAGAGTCTCAATAATTTAAAGCATGTTTTACAAGAATCTTTAGATGATCAAGATCTTATTCAAACAGCTGAGGTGTTCGATCACTTGAGTCAGCAGTTTTACAAGCTCATAAGTACAGATATTTCAAATCCTTGCACTCTAAACTCTAGCAGTAATTTCCTAGAGAGGCTAGGCGCGCCACTGAACCCACCAATCTCTATTGCCACCCGGGACAAAGCTCTAGCCATTCTCAAAGAGTTGCAGGACCAGCATACTGAAAAACAACGTGCTACTCGGAAAGTTCAACAAGAAATTACTGCCTCCTTAAAAACCTTAGAGGCTGTAGTGGCTAGGAAGTTCAGCAGCAACTCAGAGACTCCCAAACAGGCTGTGCAGGGCGAGGCTATTGAGAGCCCAGAAAGTCTGGATCTCCAGTATATCAAAGAACCCCTCAACGGTAGCAACCCTCGCTTTAGCAATCTAAGGGACCTAGAAAGTTTCTTTGGGCATCTTGGTTGTAGTGTTGAACCAGCTGGAAAGCACTTTGCTGCATGGAGTGGCAATCAAAAGATAGTCTCAGTTGCTATATCAACCTTAGATGCAGACAAATTATATCTAAAAACTGTCGCTGTTCAACTCTACGAGGATAACAAGTTTACAGCAGAGCAACTACACCAAGCCATAAGGGCATATTTACAGTAAAGCCCTCAAGAACACTCTAAATACACTCCGTGAAATCCTAGATATCTGCAAGGTTTTCTAGTTCATTAATAGTGCGAATTTGCCAGGGCAAGTTGTCACAAATAAGCTACAAACAACCCGCATAACTATATCTAAAAGAAGGTTTGTATTTTTCACTTGACAACCAAGTAAAAACTCCTTAAATTTAAAGCTCAGCATAACTTGCAAATTGAAGTAAACAAATTTTAATATAAATATTACTATGAGCTCTCATCCTCCATCTCGTCATCCATACACATTCCCACCTACATCTATACACTATGACTTAGGTTTGGTTGAGGCGGCGCAGGAAAAGTTGAACCAAGGACTAGGCTTAGGTGAGTCTCGTCAAGGCCTACCTGGGGGAGTTGCTAAAATAGCTAATAGTATTAAGGAGGTAGTAGGCGCAGACTTAGCTACAGGTGCAATACAAGGTGCAACACAGGGTCCAACAGAAGATCAAACAGCTCAACGTGACTCAGGCCGCCTGCCTATCGTCCGTATAACTCAGAGGGACTTATATATAGGCAACCCGGATGGTGTTGTATTTCGTTTTCCCCATGGGCGCAAAATACTCTGCGATGGGGGAGCTTGGATGCTGATAGAGAGTGATCCATTAAACCCGCCAGTATATAAGTTCTGTCAGAACATATCGACTGCCTTTGATATGTTCTGTCTCGATATCATAGAAAAAACTACAGCCATGTGGGTGCTGAGTCCTGGCAATAGTAGGGTCAGCCTTAGCTCACCTTGGAATGTTTGGCAGGAGAAATCTCCGTTGGCAATACATCTGCAACAAGTTTTGCAACGCATTCTTACTGGTATATTTTATGCTTTACATCCAGTGTTTAACACTAGTGAAATTATAGAGCCTAGGAACTTAAAAGTACCTGAGAGGCATGAGGGCTATGTCTATACAAACTGGCATTTTATTAGCAATCTAATATTAGAGGTAATGAAATCTCTATCGGCCGAGTGGGTAGTAAAAGATTCTATACTTAGCGATGGGTATAGATCTCAACTACAAGACATTTTTAAAACCTCTTCACAGATAACTGGCTATCTAGGTCACCTCCAAAAACATGAGGGGCAAATTGATTGGCCAGCTAAGATTCCACCAGATCTAATTTTATATATGATGGAATCAGCTCCATTTTTAATTCCATCTCTATGTAGACCTACGACCAACCCAGAACGTAAGATCAAGTGTCTTAAAAAGGGCCACGTAGCTATCCTTCCATCACAAGTTGGTAAGGTAATTATTGCCTGGATGTGCCATCTGTCTGTAATCAGCTTAGAGGATTTACCAGAGCATCTTCAAAACTACCTAGCTGTACTACCACCCAAAGTCTACAACGCCACATTCAAGTATTGCCGTGAACTGATCGAAGTCGAGCGAGCGACAGAGCAAGCCAAACAAGCTGAAGTCCAAGTGGCGCCAGCCGAGCCAGAGGCCAAAGATTTAACCCCAGCCGAAGCCGCTCCAGAAGTTGCACCCCCAGCCGAAGCCGAACACACTACAGAGGCAGCTGAAGTCCAAGTGGCGCCAACCGAGTCAGCACCAGAGCCTATATGTGCCGAAACAACTGTTATACCCAAGCTAAACAGCGAGCAGCAGGCCCAATTTTTGTCTACCTTAGGTATACATAGTTTACTCCAGCAGCAGTGCAGGCAGTTAGAGTCTCAATTGAATCAACTATCCCCACAAGGTGACGAGTGCCAAACTGAAAACAATCCCGCACAGCCAGCCGTAGATGGGCTAGAACAAATCACCAAAGATCGCTTTGCAGCACTACCTCCAGAGGAGGCTCAGCAGGCATTAGAGCGGCTAGAACAAATTAATCAAGAGTTGCTTGCAAGATTTTCTCAACTTACATGCCAGCTTCACAAGTTGAAGACAGTCAGCTAAGAGCTTTTGTGAATGCTAAATAGTAGTTCATCATTAATCGCTCAAAAAAACAACCTACTTGCTAGCAAGTAGGTTTTATTTATTTTTGGTTGCGGAGGGTGGATTCGAACCACCGACCTTCAGGTTATGAGCCTGAC